>JABDLY010000012.1 GCA_013001755.1 Sphingomonadaceae bacterium | reverse complement strand
CCACCATGCTGCGCATGGTCCCCCTCCCCATTGCTGCGCAACGGAGAGGAATTAACTCAATCGAAAACGATGACCGAACGCGTGCTGTCGCCGCTGCGCAATTTTTCGAAACCGTCATTGATATCCTCGAGCGCGATTCGCTCGGCGATCACCGTGTCGAGATCGAGCCGGCCGGCGAGATAGTGATCCACGAGCCGCGGCATATCCTGCATGAAGTGCCCGGCGCCCATCAGCGCGCCCTTGATCGATTTGCCCTGCAGGAACTCCGGCCCGTGGATCTCCATCATCTCGCCGGGCGGGATCATGCCGACGATGACGGCCGAGCCGCCGCGCCGCAGGATTTTCCAGGTGAGCTGCGCGGTGACCGCCTTGCCGACACATTCGATCGCATAGTCGACGCCGCCGCCGGTCGCCGCGATGACCCGTTCGACGACATCTTCGTCGAGCGCGTCGAAGGTCTTGGTCGCACCCATTTTTTCGGCGAGCGCGCGTTTCGAAGCGACCGGATCGATCGCGATGATCTCGCCCGCGCCGGCGATTTTCGCCGCGTTGATCGCCGACAGCCCGATGCCGCCGGCGCCGACGATCGCGATGCTCTCGCCGGCCTTGATGCCGCAGGCGTTGAATACCGATCCCGCGCCGGTGACGACCGAGCAGCCGATCAGCGCCGCACGGTCCATCGGCATATCCTCGGTGATCTTCACGACGGCGTTTTCATGGACGAGCATTTCCTCGGCAAAGCCCGAAAGGTTGAGGAATTGCGCGATATCCTCACCGCCGATGCTGAGCCGTTGCTTGTCATCGGGCGCGCGCTGCATCGATGGGTCCTGGCATAATGTGTGCTGGCCGTTCTGGCACAGGCGGCAGCTGCCGCACGATGGCGCGAGGAAGCTGACGACATGGTCGCCGGGTTGCACATGGCGCACTTCGCTGCCGACGGCTTCGACGACGCCCGCCGCCTCATGGCCGAGGATCGTCGGAGCGGGATAGGGATAGACGCCGTCGAGAAAATGAAGGTCGGAGCGGCACAGGCCGACCGCCGACGTCCTGAAACTGACCTCGCGCGGGCGCGGTTCGTCGATCTCGGCCTCGGCGATTTCGAGCGGCTTGCCCGGTTCGGTGAAAATGGCTGCTTTCATCTGGTCCTCTCGTCATCCCGGCGAAAGCCGGGATATCTGTCAAATAGATCGGTTCCTCGCGGCACGAGATTCCGGCTTCCGCCGGAATGACGCCCGAACCCTACCTGCTCACCCCGATATCGCCGCTGCTGACCTCGTCGTTTTCGCTCGGCGCGTGGCGGCCGAATTCCCAGCGCGCGACGGCGCGGGCGTGGACCTCGTCGGGTCCGTCGGCGAGCCGCAAAGTCCGCTGGTGAGCATAGGCGTTGGCAAGGCCGGGATCGGTGGTGACGCCGGCGCCGCCGAACGCCTGGATCGCATCGTCGATGATACTGAGCGCCATCGTCGGCGCCGACACCTTGATCATCGCGATCTCGTTGCGCGCCGTCTTGTTGCCGGCACGGTCCATCATGTCGGCGGCCTTGAGGCACAAGAGCCGGTTCATCTCGATATCGATCCGCGCCTTGGCGACGCGCCATTCCCAGATGCTGTGTTCGGAAATCGTCTTGCCGAAGGCGACGCGCGACTGGAGCCGCTTGCACATTTTTTCGAGCGCTTCCTCGGCGACGCCGATGGTGCGCATGCAGTGATGAATGCGGCCCGGCCCAAGGCGGCCCTGCGCGATCTCGAAACCGCGACCTTCGCCGAGCAAGAGGTTGGTCGCGGGGACGCGGACGTCCTTGAGCTCGACTTCCATATGGCCGTGCGGCGCATCGTCATAACCGAAGACGGGGAGATGGCGGATGATGTTCACGCCTTCCGCATCGGTCGGCATCAGGATCTGCGACTGTTGCGAGTGGCGATGCGCGTCGGGATTGGTCTTGCCCATGACGATCGCGACCTTGCAGCGCGGATCGCCGAGCCCCGAAGACCACCATTTGCGGCCGTTGATGACATAATCGTCGCCATCGCGCTCGATCCGCGTTTCGATATTGGTGGCGTCGGAGGAGGCGACCTGCGGTTCGGTCATCAGAAATGCCGAACGGATTTCGCCGTTCATCAGCGGGCGCAGCCATTGCTCCTTCTGTTCGAGCGTACCGTAACGATGGAAGACTTCCATGTTGCCGGTGTCGGGCGCCGAACAGTTGAAACATTCCGAGGAAAGACCGACGCGGCCCATCTCCTCGGCGCAGAGCGCATACTCAAGGTTGGTGAGCTGCTCGCCCTCGAACTCGAATGTGTCGTCGACATGCGTCTGCCCTGAATGCGGCGGCATGAAGAAATTCCACAGCCCCGCCGCCTTGGCCTTGGTCTTCAGCTCTTCGAGCGTCTGGCTGGTGCCCCAGCGATTCTCGGGCGGGAATTCGGCGAGATAATCGCCGACGCGCGGGCGGACTTCCTTGTCGATAAAGGCTTTGACGCGGTCGCGGAAATGGGTCTCGCGGTCGGTGAGGGTGAAATCCATTATCTTTCTCCTGTAGCTTCAATATCGGATATTCGGTTTGTCTGCGCTCTGTCTCGCATACGCGCCATGCGCGATTCATGATCATGTTGTTCTATCGGAAAGCGGGAAATGATCGCCGCTGCCATCAGCCCGAGAATGACGATCAGCGCGACATATAGCAACGCCAGATTTGACAGGACGCTCTCGGCAACCTCGCCGGGTACGGCTTGTTCGGGGAAGGCGGCAAAGGCGAGGATCGCGGCCGAGATAAAGACGCCGGCACCCGAAACGACTTTCTGGATGAAGAAATTGCCGGCAAAGAACAGGCCCTCGGATCGCGTGCCGCTGCGTTCGGCATCGTGTTCGATAACGTCGGTGAGCATCGAGATTTTGAGGATCAGCGCCGCGACAAGCCCGCCCGTCCCGATGGCGATAAACAGCAGCAGCATCGGAAGCAGCAGCGGCGCTCCGTTTTCCGGAAAGATGCCTAGTACGCGCGCCACATAGGGCACGGGCTGCAATATGACGGCGGCGAGCAGGAACCATACCGCCGCACGGCGCTTGCCGAGCCGCCGCGACAGCTTGGCCGAGAGTATCACCGCACCGGCAATTCCGAAGAGCAGGCCGACGATGTAATAGGCCAGCGCCGCGCTCTCGAATTCCCAATAATAGGTAATGAAATAGGTCAGCAGACCGAAAGATATTCCCTGGCTTGCGTTGGCGCAAAAACCTGCCGCCATCAGGATCAGGAAGCCGCGATTGCGGAGCGATCCGACGATGCCGCCAAATGTCTGGCCGAGCGTCATAGGGATGCGGCTTATCTTCGGCAGATATTTGATTTCGCTGTGCGTGCCGAGCGCAGCGGAGAAGATCGCCAGCGTCATGATGACCGACGCGATAATCGCATAGTTGCGATAGCCTTCGGGATTGAGCTGGCCGTCGGGATATTGCGCGGTCGGCGCGAGCAGAACGGCGAAAGTGAAGAGCAGCATCAAAGCGCCGCCCGTCCAGCCGAACATGAAGCGCAAGCCGAACAGCCGCGTGCGCTCATGATAGTCGCTCGTCAGTTCGGGGCCGAGCGCCGCCATCGGAACCTCGAAGCACGACATCGTCGCGCGGACGAGAAAGGCGATACCGAGAATGTAGAAAAACATCGCGCCATCGCTCGCTTGCGGCGGATTCCAGAGCAGCAGGAAGAATAATCCGGCCGGAATGGCGGAGGCATAGAGAAAGGGATGTCGCCGTCCCCATTTGGTGCGAAGATTATCCGACAGATGCCCAATGACCGGATCGACAAAGGCGTCGAGCAGCAAGGCGATCAGCACCGCCGTACCGACGATCGTCGCGGGCACGCCGATGACCTGGTTGTAATAGATCAGCAATAGCAGCGAAAAGCCGTTGTCCTTGATCCCGAACGCCACGGCGCCCGACGCGAACATGATTTTGACGCGCGCCGGGACGGTGCGCTCGATCGGCACATCGGCGACAGGACGAACGCCATCGCTCATCCGGGTGCGTTCGATGCCTCTTCGAGGATATCGAGCAATCCCGGCATTTCCGGGTCCCAGCTATGCCGCTGGCCGACTGTGATTCCGCCATCGATCTTGAGATCGATGCCGTTGACAAAGCCGCCCGCGTCCGATGCAAGATAGAGGACGCCCTGCGCGATATCCTCGGGCTGGCCCGCGCGCTTCACCGGCTGCGCCATCGGCGAGACCATCTTGATCGCCGCATCGACGCGCTTGGCCTCTTCGGGATCGTCCTTGAAGGTTTCGGCGAAGATGTTGGTCAGGATGAAGCCCGGGCTGATCGAGTTCACGCGTATATTATATTGCGCAAGCTGCGCCGCAGCGAGCTTCGAGAGATGCCGTACCCCGGCCTTCGCCGTCGCATAGGCGACCGGTCCCCAGCCCGCCTCGTCGGCATTGATCGACGAGGTGTTGACGATCGCGCCGCCGCCCGCCGCCTTCATATGCGGCGAGACATGGCGGATGCCGAGCGCGACCGAGCGCAGCAGCAAATTATGCGTCCAGTCCCATTCCTCGGCGGTAATTTCGTCGATCGCCGCGCGCGCGCCGCCGGCGCCGGCATTGTTGAACAATATGTCGATCCCGCCGAAATGCTCGGCCGCAGCATCGATCAGGCGCTTGATATCGCTGTCCTCGCAGACATCGGTCTTCTGGAAGGCGAGGCGATTGTCGAAAGCGCTATCGGCGGCCATCGCATTGCCGCCTGCTTCGTTGAGATCGCCCATCATCACCTGCGCTCCCTCGGCGATAAACGCCTCGACGGTGGCTTTGCCGATCCCCGATGCGCCGCCCGTGATCACGACGCGCTTGCCTTCGAATCTCATAACCATCCTCCGTAAGTTGACGCTAAGGGAAAGTAGCGGCGCCGGAAAGCCCGTTGCGACGGAAAACCGATTTTTACCTAGGCGACGGCCTCGCGGCGTTTGAGCAGAACGCCCGCGCGCCAATAGTGGAAGATCGCCCAGGGCGTCAGCGAGGCGCCGCAGAGCAGGGCGTAGCGCAGCGATTCCTCGCCGAAGACCGGGCGGAAGGCATCGGAAAGCATGCCGATCGCGGTCGGACCGAAGCCGAGGCCGATCAGGTTGATGACGAGCAAGGTGATCGCCGCCCATACGGCGCGCATCTTCAAGGGCGCCAGCCCCTGGAGCAACGCGAAGGTCGGGCCGAGATAACAGGACTGGAGAACCAGCGCGATGAAATAGGCGCCGAGCGCCCAGCTCGCGTCGGTCAGCAGGTAAAGCCCGAGATAGAAGGGAAAGGCGATCGTCTTGAGTGTCGCGATCATCAGGCTCTGCGCGTGGAGCCCCCAGCGTTTCGCGCACCAGTCGGCAAGCCTGCCGCCGCCGATCGTCCCGGCGACCCCGGCGACCATCAATATCGGCGCAAGGACCAGCGCGATCTGCCGCGTATCGAAGCCAAAGCTGCGGATGTAATAGGGCGCGCCCCAGAAGGTCAGGCCATAGCCGATCAGCGACGTGATGGTGACGCCGAGCACGAGATGGCGCGCCGCAGCATTGCTCCAGATCGAGCTGAATCCCGCCCAGATGCTCGGGCTGTCATCGGATGCGACATGAGCGGCATCGGACAGGCCGCGCGGGGGTTCGACTGCGAATAGCCGGACGATGACCGCCAGCAGGATGCCGGGTAGGCCGACCGCCAGAAAGGCGGTCCGCCAGTCGAAATAATATGTTATCGTGCCGCCGAGGATCGTTCCGGCGCCGGCGCCGACCGTGACGCCGAGCGTGTAGATGGCGAGCGCGCTGGCACGCTGCGACGGCGGATAGAGATCGGCGATCATCGAATGCGACGGCGGGCTCGATCCCGCTTCGCCGATGCCGACGCCGATCCGCGCCGCGAGCAATTGCCCGAAATTGCCCGCCAGTCCGCATAATGCCGTCATTGCGCTCCAGATGGCGAGCGCGATCGAGATGATATTGCGCCGGTTCCAGCGATCGGCGAGCCAGGCGACCGGCACACCGAGCGTTGCGTAGAACAAGGCAAAGGCGATGCCCGACAATATGCCGAGTTGGGTGTCGGAAAGCAGCAGGTCCGCCTTGATATCCTCGAGCAGGATCGAGAGGATGTAGCGGTCCATATAGCTGAAGAAATAGGTGACGGTGAGCAGCGTCAGCGTCAGCGTGCGCCGCCGGAGCGCGCGCTCGCCCTCGGTTTCTGCGCGCGGGATCAGGGCCTCGCCTATGTCGGGCAGCTTCACTCTCCACATCGCCCGGTTCTGCGCCGGATCGCGATGACGCTGCACTTGAATTGACGTGCACGTCAAGCATAAGGTGGAACGAAAGACCGACTCCGAGGAGATTTTCGACCATGTCCGATCTTGAAGCGTTCCGCGCCGATACGCGCGCCTGGCTGGAGGAAAATTGTCCGCCCGAAATGCGCGAGCCTGTCCGCGACGAAGACGATGTCTATTGGGGCGGGCGCAATGCGAGCTTCAAGAACGATGCGCAGAAGGCCTGGTTCGAGGCTTGTGTCGCCAAGGGCTACACGGTGGCCGAATGGCCGAAGGAATATGGCGGGGCAGGGCTGTCGCCGGCCGAGGGCAAGATCCTCAAACAGGAAATGGGACGGATCAAGGCGCGCCCGCCCTTGTCGAGCTTCGGCATCTGGATGCTCGGCCCGGCGCTGCTCGATTTCGGCACCGAGGAACAAAAGCTCAAATATCTCAACGAGATCGCGCGGGGAGAAATTCGCTGGTGCCAGGGCTATTCGGAGCCCGGCAGCGGCAGCGATCTCGTGTCGCTCCAGACCTTTGGCGAAGACAAGGGCGATCACTGGGTCGTCAACGGCTCGAAAATCTGGACGAGCTATGCCGACAAGGCCGACTGGATATTCTGCCTCGTCCGCACCGACAAGTCCGACAAGTATCGCGGCATCACCTTCATGCTGTTCGACATGGCGAGCGAAGGCGTCTCGACCAAGCCGATCCTGTTGATCTCGGGCAGCTCGCCCTTCTGCGAAACCTTTTTCGACGATGTGAAGGTGCCCAAGGATCAGTTCATCGGCGAAATCAATCGCGGCTGGGACGTCGCGAAATATCTGCTCGGCCATGAGCGCGAGATGATCTCGAACATGGGCGGCGGCGATGGATCGGGTTCGCTCGGCAAGGCTGTGAAGCCGATGCTCGGCGAAGATGCGATGGGCCGGCTAGACGAACCGATGCTGCGCGCCCAGCTCGCCGAACTCGATGTCGAGGCGCTCGCCTTCAAGGCGATGGCCGAGCGGTTCATGGATGAACTCAAGGCGAGGAAGAACCATCCGGCGACGCCGAACATGATGAAATATGTCGGTACCGAGCTTAACAAGCGCCGCCATGAGCTGGTCATGGCGGCGGGCGGTTCCGAGGCGCTCGAATGGGAGAGCGAGGCGACCGGCGGCGGCGCGAAACCGCGCGGCTGGTTGCGCACCAAGGCGAACAGCATCGAAGGCGGCACCAGCGAAGTGATGCTCAACGTGATTTCGAAACGGATTTTGGAATTGCCGGACGCATAATACGGAAAGAAGAATAACGGCGTCATGCCAGTGTAGGCTGGCATCTATCCCAGCCCAATGGCTCGCGATCGCCAATCCGGGATAGACCCCAGCCTTCGCTGGGGTGACGAAATAACTAGTAGGACACAGAAATGCCACTCTACCACGACGACGATCAGACGATGCTCAAGGACAGCGTCAGTGAGTTCATGAAGAACGAGGCGCCGGTCTCGCACCTGCGCGAATTTCGCGACAAGGATTGCAAGGACGGGTTCAGCCATGGCTTGTGGAAGCAGTTCGCCGAAATGGGCTTTACCGGGATGCTCGCGAGCGAGGAGGATGGCGGTCTCGGCATGGGCAATGTCGAAGCCGGTATCGTGCTCGAGGAAGTCGGCCGCAATCTGACGCCGTCGCCCTTTCTCACCACCTCGGTCGCGGGCGTCACCGCGCTCAACGAAGCAGGCAAGGCGATGCGCGATCAATGGCTGCCCGGCATCATCGCGGGCGAAACCGTGCTCGGCCTTGCGATCGACGAAAGCGTCAAGTTCCGCCCTACACAAATCGCCATGAAAGCAGAGCGTTCGGGCAATGGCTTCAAGCTCAACGGCAGGAAACAGTTCGTCGTCCAGGGCGGATCGGCCGACATGCTGATCGTTGCCGCGCGGACGGGCGGTAGCGCGGGCGAGACCGACGGCCTCACGCTGTTCGCGGTCGAGAAAGATGCGGCCGGGCTCTCCGCCGACGCCGCCCGGCTCGTCGACAGCGCGATGGCCGCGCATGTCGAATTCGACAATGTCGAGGTCACCGCCGACGCCGTGATCGGCGAGGTCGATCAGGGCTGGAGCGTGATGACCAAAATGCTCCATGCCGGACAGACCGGCGCTGCCGCCGAAATGGTCGGTGTCGGCGCCGGCGCGATGGATATGACCATCGGTTACCTGAAGGAGCGCAAGCAGTTCGGTCAGGTTATCGGCAGCTTTCAGGCGCTCCAGCATCGCACCGCACATCTCTATAGCGAGATGGAAATTGCGCGCTCGGCCGTTCTCAAGGCGCAGCAATTGCTCGACGAGGGCGATAAGGGCGCGCCGCTGATGGTTTCGGTCGCCAAGGCCAAGGCGGGCCGCGCGACCAATCTTGCGGTGCGCGAAGGCGTACAGATGCATGGCGGAATCGGCATGACCGACGAATATGATATCGGCTTCTATATGAAGCGAGACCGCGCGCTCTCCGAATTTTTCGGCGACGCAAATTACCACGCCAATCTCGTTGCCGAGATGAGTGGATACTGAGACTAGAAAATCCGCTCGGGCTGAGCCTGTCGAAGCCCTGTACTTTCTTGTTTGCCGGTTCAAAGTGAAGAACAGCCCTTCGACAGGCTCAGGGCAAGCGGCTTTAGGGAGCTACCAACTATGAATATCCAGGAACTTTTCAGCCTCGAAGGCCGCGTTGCGCTCGTCACGGGAGGATCGCGCGGGATCGGCAAGATGATCGTTCAGGGCCTGCTCGCGGCCGGCTGTCGCAAGGTCTACATCTCGGCGCGCAAGGAAGAGCAGATCGCCGCTGCGGTCGAGGAACTCGGCGAGAAGGTCATCGGCGTTCCGATGGATATTTCGACGGTGCAGGGCTGCAAGGAGCTCGCCGCGCAGATCGCCGAGCATGAAGAGAAGCTCGATATCCTCGTCAACAATGCCGGCGCGGCATGGGGCGAAGACTATCTCGATTTCCCCGAAAAAGGCTGGGACCGGGCAATGGACCTCAACGCGAAATCGCCTTTCTTTTTGACCCAGGCGCTGCATCAGCT
>JABDLY010000188.1 GCA_013001755.1 Sphingomonadaceae bacterium | reverse complement strand
GGTGAAATCGACATCGCGCACCGCCTCGATATGCATTTCGATCCGCGCAAGATTGTCGTTCCACACCGCCTTGTGGCGAAAGGCGTCGAGCGGCATCGTGCCACCCAGCTCGCGGTTGATCCGCGCGATCAGATTGAGGTTGAACGCCGCGGTCACGCCCGCTTCATCGTCATAGGCGCGCACGAGCGTTTCCTCGTCCTTGATCCGGTCCATGCCGATAAGCAGCATCGCGCCGGTGCCAAGCGTCTCCTTCATCGCGCGCAGGAAGTCGACGGCCGATGGCGGGATGAAATTGCCGATCGTCGAGCCCGGGAAGAAACCGAGCTTCGGGGTATCGACGACCTCGTCGGGCAGGTCGACTCGGTGCGTGAAATCGGCTTCGACCGGATAGACCGGCAGGTCGGGGAAATCGGCGCTCAGCGCATCGGCCGATTCGCGCAAAAACTCGCCCGAAATATCGATCGGCACATAGCTCGCCGGGCGAATCGCCTGCAGCAGCAAAGGCGTTTTCGCCGACGATCCCGATCCGAATTCGATCACCGCGCGGCCCGCCCCGATCGCCTTGCCGACCTCGCCCGAAACCGTTTCAAGCAGTCCGCGTTCGACGCGTGTCGGATAATATTCGGGAAGATCGGTGATCTCTTCGAACAGTTCGGAGCCCTTGAGATCGTAAAACCAGCGCGCCGGAATTGCGCGCGGGCGGGTTTTCAATCCGGCGAGCACATCGGCGCGGAAGGCGGGATCGACGCCCGCGCCGCCATCATCATCGGCCATGTCTAAAGGTCTCTCGCGAGTCTGAGGCCGGCAAACTGCCAGCGCATATGCGGATAGAAGAAGTTGCGATAGCTGGCCCGGCTATGGCCGCGCGGCGTCGCACAGCATGCGCCCTTGAGCACATACTGGCCGACCATGAACTTGCCATTATACTCGCCGACAGCCCCTTCGGCGGAGCGGAAGCCGGGGTGCGGCTGATAGGCGCTGCCGCTCCATTCCCAGACATCGCCGAACATCTGTTTGAGGCCTTCGCTGCCCGGCGCGGGCAACGTGCGCGCATCGCCCGCCCCGTCGAGCTGATTGCCACCGTCCGGATCGATGTCCCCCGCCGCGACTTCCCATTCAGCCTCGGTCGGCAGGCGAAAGCCCGTCCAGTCGGCATAAGCAGCGGCTTCATAATAGCTGATATGGCAAACCGGCGCGGCGCGATCGATCGGCTGGCGGCCGGCAAGGCCGACGCGATACCAGTCGCCGTCTTCGCCTTTGCGCCAATATTCCGGCGCTTCGATGCGGTTTTCCTGCACCCAGGCCCAGCCCTCCATCAGCCAATGTTCGTGGTTGGCGTAGCCGCCCGCCTCGATAAACTCGATCCATTCGCCATTGGTAATCAATCGGTCGGCAAGGCCATGCGGGTTGAGATAGACCTTGTGGCGCGGCCCTTCGCAATCGAAGGCAAAAGCGCTTCCGCCTACCGCATCATCGCATCCGATCTCCGCCTCGCCGACATGCCCTTCGATCCAGTCGAGTGGCCCCGGCATTTCGCTCAGACCAGCCGGCGCGGCATCGAACAGCGCCGGTTCGAGAGGGTTTTGCGCGAAGAGATGCTGGATATCCATCAGCAGCAATTCCTGGTGCTGCTGTTCATGATGAAGGCCGAGCTCGACGAGATCGCGCGCGCGATTATCGAGATTGGGCAGCGCCGCGATCAGCGCATCGTCGACATGATGACGATAGGCGCGCACCTGATCGAGCATCGGCCGGGTGATCATCCCGCGCCGCGCGCGGCTGTGCCGCTCGCCTTCGGCTTCATAATAGCTGTTGAAAAGAAACGGCCAGTCGGCATCGAAGAGTTCATAGCCCGCGACATGATCGCGCAGCACGAAGGTTTCGAAAAACCATGCCGTGTGCGCGAGATGCCATTTGGCAGGCGAGGCGTCTTCCATCGACTGGACAGTGGCGTCGGCGTCGGAGAGCGGCGCGGCGAGCGCGAGCGTCAGCGCCCGGACATCGGCGAACCGGCTCGCCAGATGGCCGGCATCGATCGAAGGTTTCACGTGCGTCGCCATGATTCGTCCTTAAGCATCCGGGAGCGGCAGGCGCGGGTCAACCGCGCGGAACTGCACACATTTCCCACCTCCTGAAAATGAAACAGGCATAACGCTTAAATGTTTCAATTCGCCGTCGAAAATCCGATAGGACGCCATGAAAAGGAACGTAACAGGAACGAAGGCCACAGGAAACCTGTTTCTCAGGCGAGGCCGGCGCACGACTTAGCGCGTCGCGCCGGGCTTCCACAGCACATCGCCCTCGCCGCCGGCATTGATCGCGCGGCCGAGAACGAAGAGATGGTCCGATAAACGGTTGATATAGGCGAGCGCCAAGGGGTTGAGCGGCACTTCTTTCGCCGCTGCGACGGCCGCCCGCTCGGCGCGGCGCACGATGGCGCGGGCGAGCAGGATCTGCGCCGCCCCCGGATCGCCGCCAGGCAGGATAAAGCTCGTCAGCGGTTCGAGGTCATCATTCATCGCATCGATTTCGGCTTCGAGCCGCGCGACCTGTTCGGCGGTTACGCGGAGTGTCATCTCGGTCGCTTCGAAATCGGCCTCGCCGTCACTGGCCGGCGTTGCGAGATCGGCGCCGAGATCGAACAACTCGTTCTGGACGCGCGACAGCATCGCGCGATGCCCGTCGTCCGTCACATATTGCAACGCCACGCCAATCGCGCTGTTCGCCTCGTCGACATCGCCGATTGCCGCCATCCGCGCATCAGATTTCGAAACGCGCGAGCCATCGACAAGGCCGGTGTCGCCCGTGTCGCCCGTGCGCGTGTAGATTTTGTTGAGTTTGACCATTTTTGTCAGAATTTTCCTGACGGAAAATCGCCGCACCGGCCCGCTCCCCCTCCCGGCCTCCCACAAGGTAAACTCAATGGGAGGCCGGGAGGGGGAGCGGGCCGGTGCGGCGCCTGAGCGTAGCGAAGGTCTGACAAAGAGCTTATCGTCCCGTCATCACCAGCAGGATCACGACGATCAGCACCGCCGCCGCCTGCATCGCGATGCGGCCCTGCATCGCCTTGTTCTGCGCGCGGCCCGACATATTGGGGCCGTCGCCCATCAGGTCGTTCTCGGTAGTCTTGAGAAAGGCGACGATACCGCGAACCAGAAAGAAGACCGTCGCGATCATCGCAAGGCCGAGGAGGAGGAGGAGAATTGTTTGCATGGTGCCTATCTAGGTGCTGGCGGTGAGCTTGCCAATATCGGGCGGATTGCCGCGAAGAGCGCTAAGAATATCGGCTGCCGCGATCCCCGTCTCGCGCAGCGCCGCTAGCGAGCGCGCATCGTCCCGCTTGGCGAGGCGCTTGCCATCTTCATCCTCGATCAACCGGTGATGATGGTAGCGGGGCACCTGCAAACCAAGCAGATGCTGGAGCAGCCGATGGATATGGGCGGCGGCGAAAAGATCGCTGCCGCGGACGATATCGGTGACGCCCTGCGCGGCATCGTCGACCGTGACGGCGAGATGGTAGGAAGTCGGCACATCCTTGCGCGCGAGAACGACATCGCCATGGATTTGCGGCTGCGCTGCGACGCGACCGGCCTCGTCATCTTCCCAATATAGCTCGCCCGCCAGCGAAGCGGCCTTCGCCATGTCGATCCGCCATGCGTGATCTTCTTCGGCGAGCCGCGTCTCTCGCTCATCCGCAGTAAGCCGCCGGCAGGTACCCGGATAGAGCGGGCCATCGGGGCCATGGGGAGCCGTGGCGCTGGCCGCGATCTCGGCCGCAATTTCCTTACGCGTGCAAAAACAGGGATAGACGAGATCGCGCGCTTTCATCCTGTCGAGCGCTTCGCCATAGGCCGTGAAGCGCTCCGATTGGCGCAGCGGCGTCTCGTCCCATTCGATGCCGAGCCAGTGCAGGTCTTCCTCGATCCCGGGGTAATATGCATCGCGGACACGGCCGCTATCGATATCCTCGAAGCGCAACAGAAAGCGCCCGCCCGTCCGCTGCGCCAGATCGAACGCCTTCAGCGCCGAATAGCCATGGCCGAGATGGAGGCGCCCGGTCGGGCTGGGCGCAAAGCGTGTCGCCAATTTTCCTGTTGTCGGGGCGTCACTCACCACAAATTTCGTCTAAGCCTCTCTTGACCGGGCGTTACTGGTCTGGTTGTCATCGCTCCGTCACGTTTTCTGTATAGCGGCGTGGCAGCTACAGGGCGACCCGGGCCGGGTTTCCTGTCTCGAGTGCGACGAGTCCGGGGGCGCGGTTTTGCGGGGAAGCTCGTGAAACTGGAGACGCGTTCGGCCCATGTATCACCCCGATCTCATCCGCCATCCCGATAGCTGTCCGGCGCTCGTGCTCAATGCCGATTACACGCCGCTCTCCTATTATCCGCTGAGCCTGTGGCCGTGGCAGACGGCGATCAAGGCGATGTTCCTCGATCGGGTCAATGTCGTCGAAAGTTACGAACGCGAAGTCCATTCGGCGTCGCTGACGTTGAAGATACCGAGCGTCATCGCGCTTCGGCAATATGTGAAACCGAGCGCACATCCCGCCTTCACGCGGTTCAACCTGTTCCTGCGCGATCGTTTTTCCTGCCAATATTGCGGCAAGCCCGAAGACCTGACCTTCGACCATGTCATCCCGCGCCGGATGGGCGGCAAGACGACCTGGGAAAACGTCGCCACCGCCTGCGCGCCGTGCAACCTCAAAAAGGGCGGGCGGACGCCGAAAGAGGCGCATATGCAGCTCGGCGTATCGCCAACGCGGCCGACAACCTGGCAGCTGCAACAGCACGGCAAGAGCTTCCCGCCCAATTATCTCCACGAGACCTGGCGCGACTGGCTCTATTGGGACATCGAACTCGAGGCGTGATTTCCACGAATCAAACCCTCTCCCATCGGGAGAGGGATGTGAGTTCTTAATGAGCGGAGCGAGTTTAGAACGAGCAGGGTGAGGGGTCGCCCCCTATCGATAGCGCGCACCCCTCATCCAACTTCAACTAGCGAGACAAGCTCGCAAGTTTCCGTATCCTTCTCCCCTTGGGAAAAGAATCACTTCGCAGCGACAAACACCGATAGCCCAGGCGGCGGATCTTCCGGCGGCGCATCCGCTTCGATACGTTCGGCATCGGCGCGGGCGCGGTGGGCGATGGCTTCGGGAACGCCCGGCGCAAGATAGACGCGGTCGGCGCGACCGAGAACCAGCGTCTCGCCCACTGTAAGATCGTCAGGATTCGTGCTCCGCAGCTGGATCGTCGCGAGTTCGACATGGCCGGCTTTCGTTCTACCTGCATCGCTCGCCAGCCAGCAATCGACCATCTCTTCTTTCACCGGCCCAAACGGATCGAGCGGCCCGCCTTCATCGAGCGCGCTGTCGATCGCGCGGCGGCGGTCGGCGCTCTCGGGCCATTTTTTCCGAATCGCGTCGCGTGTGGCGCTGAGTCGCTCTGCCACTTCTCCCAGCCGCCCGGGCAGCAGCCGTTCAAACCGCTGGCGCAACGCCTTGGCCAGCCCCGCCGATGCTCCGTTCGTCCCGATGGCGATCAGGACGGGATCGCGATCGACAATCGCCGGAATCGTGAAATCGCACAATGCTGGCCGGTCGACGGCGTTGACGAGAATGCCGCGCGCCCTGAGCCGTTCGGCCGCCGCCCGGGCCTCGTCATCATCCTCGATGGCTATAATGACGAGCGCCGCCGCTTCGCTTTCCTCGACGATCTTCGCACCCGCCCTTTCGAGCAGCCGCCGTTTCGCCGCGGCTGCCTCGCCTTTTCCAAGCAGGATGACCGGGCGGCCTTCGAGGCGGACGAATAATGGAAGGCTGTGCATGGCACGGTTATAGCAACCGCGCCGAGGCGTTCAAAGCTCGGCGATAAAGGCGCGCACCCGATCGGCAATATCGTCATGGCGCAAGGCCAGCGCGATCTGGGCGTTGATGAAACCGGCCTTGCTGCCGCAATCGAAGCGGTCGCCGGTGAAGCGCAGCGCGTGAAACGGCTGCTTGCCGATCATCTGCGCCATCGCATCGGTCAGCTGGATCTCGTTGCCCGCGCCGCGCCCCTGATCCTCGAGTACGCGCATGACATCGGGCTGGAGAATGTAGCGGCCGGGAATCATCAGGTTCGACGGCGCGCTGCCCTGTTCGGGTTTTTCGACAAGGCCTTTCACCTCGACGAGCCTGCCGTCATCGCTGCCCGGATCGATTACGCCATATTTGTGCGTCTGGTCCGCCGGGACTTCATAACTGCACACGATATTGCCGCCGGTTTTCTCATAGGCTTCGACCATCTGCTTCATGCATCCGGGCTGGCCGATCATTAGCTCATCGGCGAGGAAAATCGCGAACGGCTCGTCGCCGACGATATGGCGCGCGCACCAGACGGCATGGCCGAGTCCGATCGGATCCTGTTGGCGGACATAGGAGACGGCGCCCGGCGCGAAACGCGTGCCCTCGATGGCGTCGGTCGCTTTGCCGCGCTCGCTCATCGTCTTTTCGAGCTCGAACGCGATGTCGAAGTGATCCTCGATCGCCGATTTTCCGCGCCCGGTAACGAAGATCATTTCCTCGATTCCGGCTTCTCGCGCCTCATCGACGGCGTATTGGATCAGCGGCCGGTCGACGACGGGCAGCATTTCCTTGGGGATTGCCTTGGTCGCAGGGAGAAAGCGGGTGCCGAGGCCGCCGACGGGGAAAACTGCTTTGCGGACGGGTTTCATTGACCTTTGCTTCCTATCTCCGTTTGTCCTGAGCTTGTCGAAGGACTGTCCTTTTCTTCAGCGGCCTAGAAGAAGGACAGGGCTTCGACAAGCTCAGCCCAATCGGTTGTTATTGGGATTTCTTTTCCGATCCAGACCGTGTGCGTTCCGCTTGACGGACTACATCGCGAACCGGCGTCTCAATCCTTCAGGAAATCGGGCACATGCTCGGCGGCGATCAGCGCTTCGGGCATGACCCGCTCGGCGACAACGGCAAATGCTGCGCCATCGACCATCACTTCGGGCACCAGCGCACGGCTGTTATAGGTGCTGGCCATGGTCGCGCCATAGGCACCGGCGGTGCGGAAGACGGCGAGGTCGCCGGCCTTCACCGCGTCGATCTCGCGGTTCATGGCAAAGGTATCGCCGCTCTCGCAGACCGGACCGGCAATATTGGCGACCATGCGCTTGCCCACAGGCTCGACCGCTTCGAAATCATGCCAGGCATCGTACATGGCCGGGCGGGCCAGGTCGTTCATCGCCGCATCGACGATGACATAAGGCCGGTGGACACCCGGTTTCACCCAGATGACGCGCGTCAGCAGCACCCCGGCATTGCCGGCGATGACGCGTCCGGGCTCGAACATGAGCGTGACATCCCAGTCTTTCGTCACCCGCGCGACCATCTCGCCATAGACGGCCGGCGTTGGCGGCGCCTTGTCGCGCTCATAGGGCACGCCAAGCCCGCCGCCGAGATCGACGCGATCTATTTCGAAGCCCGCCGCGCGCAGCTCCATAGCGAGCGCGCCGACCTTGGCGTAGGCGCGTTCGATGGGCGCAAGGTCGAAGATCTGGCTGCCGATGTGCAGGGCGACACCCCGCATCGCCAAGCCGTCCAGCGCCGCGAGCCGGGCGAAGATTTCCGGCGCCCGGCCGATCGGCACGCCGAACTTGTTATCCTTCAAGCCGGTCGAGATTTTCGCGTGCGTGCCGGCGTCGACATCCGGGTTGACGCGCAGCACGGCGGTCGCGGTCTTGCCCATCTTCGCCGCGAATTGGGCGATGGCGACGCCTTCCTCTTCGAGCTCGATATTGAACTGACCGATCCCGGCATCGATCGCTTCGCGCAGCTCGCCGCGGGTTTTGCCGACACCGGAAAAGACGATATCGCGCGCCTTCATGCCCGCCGCCAACGCGCGCTTCATCTCGCCGGTCGATACGATGTCACCGCCAAAACCCTCTCGCGCCAGCACACGCAACACCGCGAGATTGGGATTGGACTTGATCGCAAAGGCGATGTGGACGTTTTGGAGGTCGGACAGCGCGTCGCGGAAGACGCGGGCATGGCGCTCGAGCGTCGCGCGCGAATAGACGTAGACGGGCGTTCCCACGGCGTCGGCAATGGCGGTCAGCGGCACATCTTCGGCGTGCAAGACGCCGTCCCTGATGGCGAAATGGTCCAAGGCTCAGCCGGGCGGCGGAAGATCGAACGGATCGTCCTCGCGCTCGTGCGACCGGCGGAGGATTTCATCGACGCGCTCGGGGCGCTGTTGCGTGGTCGGTTCGAGCAAATCGTCGGTCGTCGGCTCGGCACTCGCCATGGCGGGCGCGACTGGCATGCTTTCGCCGGCAGCCGGCTGCAACGGTTCGCGGCCGCCGCAGGCTGCCAGCAGGAGCATCGTCAAGACCAATAGGCTATGCTTCATCACTCATCCCCAGCGCGGCGCGCGCTTCGGCAATACGTTCGCGAACCTGGTCGGGCGCGGTGCCGCCATGGCTGTTGCGGCTCGCCACCGACGCTTCAACACTGAGCACATCATAGACGCTTTCGCCGATCCGCGCATCGATCGATTGCAGATCGGGCAGCGGCAGGTCGGCAAGGCCGCAACCGCGCTCCTCGGCAAGCTTGACCGCGCTGCCGACACTATGATGCGCCTCGCGAAACGGAACATCGGCCTCGCGCACCAGCCAGTCGGCCAAATCGGTCGCCGTAGAATGGCCGCTCGCGGCAACCTCGTGCATTCTGTCGGTGTTGAAAGTAATCGTCTCGACCATTCCCGTCATGGCCGCCAAAGAGAGCGTCAGCAGGTCATGCGTCTCGAACACCGGCGGTTTGTCGTCCTGCATGTCCTTGGCATAGGCGAGCGGCAGCCCTTTCATGACGCCGATCAGCGCATTGAGACAGCCGGTGATGCGCCCGGCATGGCCGCGCACCAGTTCGGCGGCGTCGGGATTGCGCTTTTGCGGCATGATCGACGAACCGGTCGAATAGTCGTCGGGCAAAGTGACGAAGCCGAACGGCTGGCTCGCCCAGATGATGATTTCCTCGGCGAGCCGCGAAAGGTGCAGCGCAGTCGTCGTGGCCGCGCCGAGATAGTCGAGGGCGAAATCGCGGTCCGATACCGCATCGAGCGAATTGGCCGTCGGACGATCGAAGCCCAGCGTCTGCGCCGTCGCATCGCGGTCGAGCGCAAAACCGGTGCCCGCCAGTGCCGCGCTACCCAGGGGCGATTCGTTCATCCGCGTCCGCGCATCGGCAAAACGGCTGCGGTCGCGCCGCGCCATCTCGTAATAGGCCATCAAATGGTGGCCGAGCGTAACCGGCTGAGCCGATTGAAGATGGGTAAAGCCGGGCATCACGCTTGTCGCATGTTCGCCCGCGCGCGACACCAGAGCCGCCTGGAACGCCGCAAGCCCGGCATCCATCGCGTCGATAGCGTCGCGCACCCAGAGCCGGAAATCGGTCGCCACCTGATCGTTGCGCGAACGCGCCGTGTGGAGCCACCCGGCGACCGGGCCGATCAGCTCGGCGAGCCGGTTTTCGACATGCATGTGGATGTCTTCGAGTGCGAGATCCTCGGTCACGCCATCGGTTTCATATTCTGCCGCAATAGTCTCGAGCCCGCCGCGGATCGCCTCGGCATCCGCGTCGCTGACGATGCCCTGCGCGGCGAGCATCGCGACATGCGCCTTGCTCGCTTCGATATCCTGCCGCCACAAGCGCTTGTCGAAGCCGATCGAGGCATTTATCTCGCGCATGATCGCGGCGGGGCCTTCGGCAAACCGCCCGCCCCACATCTGATTGGAATTATCGTTGCGCTCGCTAATCGGCTTTTTCCTTATGTTCGCGCTCGTCCTGGGCGGTTGCGATAGGCAAAGCGGCGATGCCCCGCAAGACGGCGGCGATAAAGGCGTGGTCGGCGGGGTCGGGGCCAGTGGGGACGGGGGACGCTATGACGGCTCGGAAACGATGGGCGTCGTCAGCATCGATTATCGCGGCATGGCGGCGCCCGATCTGGCGTTTCAGAACCCCGAAGGCGAGGCGATCCGACTCAGCGATTTTGAGGGCCAGCCGCTGCTTGTGAATCTCTGGGCGACATGGTGCGCGCCGTGCATCGCCGAAATGCCGACGCTGGACAGGCTGGCGGAAGAATATGACGGCCAGATCAAGGTGCTGACGATCAGCCAGGATTTGCAGGGGGCCGAGGTCGTCACGCCCTTCCTCGCCGAGCGCCGCTTCCGGCACCTCGAAGACTGGCTCGACGAAGACAATGCGATGATGGCGGGAATCGAATCGCAGACGCTGCCGACGACGATCCTTTACGACGCCTACGGCAACGAGCTGTTCCGCGTGATCGGCGGGATGGACTGGGCCGGCGAACGGGCGGAACGGCTGATCGAGGGCGCTTTGGGAAGCTAAGCCCTCCCCTGACGACCCTGCGGGTCGGGGGAGGATTTTACGCGCGCCGCTCCACTCTTAACGGCAATCCGCCCTGCGGCCTGAGCGTCACCGATCCCGTCGGCCAGACGCGGTTGCCCGGCACCGGGAGGAAGCGCCATTCGGTGATCCAGTGCGCGAGGATCACCAGCGCTTCGGTGATCGCGAAACGCGCGCCGACACAGGTGCGCGAGCCGGCGCCGAAGGGAATATACTGAAAGCGGTGGCGGTCGCCATTCTTGGCGAAACGCTCAGCGTCGAAGGCGTCGGGATCGTCCCACAGCCTGGCGTGGCGGTGGAGCACCCAAGGCCAGATTGAGATGATATCGCCCGCTGCGACAGCCACCCCATCGAGCTCATCCGGGCCGAGCGCTTCGCGATCGAAGCGCGGCACCGAGGGGTAGAGCCGGAGGGTTTCGTCGAGCATCGCGCGCAAACACGGCAACCTCTCCACCGAAACCGGGCCATCCCCCGAAGCCGCTATCGCCGCTCGCGCCTCATCCGCGAGACTATCCTGGAGTTCAGCCTGTTCGGACAGCAGGAAGAGCGCCCATGTCAGGGCATTGGCCGTCGTCTCATGGCCGGCGAGATAGAAGGTCGCAGCATTGTCGAGCGCCAATTTGCGCGCTTCGACGTCGCCGAAAACATCGTCCATATCACCGAGGATCTTGGCGAGGAAATCGTCGCCCTTCCCATCGGCGCGTTCCTGCACGAGCGCGCGGAGCGTGGCGCGGAGCTCGCGCTGGGCGCGTTGCCCGGCGCGGATCTTTCGGTTCCAGCCGAACACCGGAAGGCCAAGCAGAGCCGGCAGTCGAATTTCGCTGCCCGCTGCAAGCGCTGTCTCGATCTGCCGCCGGGCAGCCACCGTCTTCAGCCGTTCGTCACCGCCGAACAGCGAATCGGCGATTACCGCCATCGTCGTCGCGGTCGCCTCTTCGGCCATGTCGAAACGCGCGCCATCGCCCCAGCCTCGTGCCTTGTCCTCAGCTGCTTTGCGAAATACCGGGATCAGTGCGTCGACGGCAGGCGGCGTGAAGGTCGCCGCGACGACCTTGCGCTGCTTGCGCCAATCCTCGCCGTCGGTGCTCAGCAGCCCGCGCCCGATCATCGGTGCGATCAGTTTCTTGACGATCGCGGGCTTGGCGTAATTCGCCGCATTGTCGAGCATGACGCGCTGGATCGAATCGGGATGGAGCGGGATATGCACCGTCCATCCAAACACTTGCCGGCGGATATGCGTCTTCTCGAACGCCTGCTGCGACCAGCCGTAAACAGCATTGCGCGCGCGTTCGCCGAGCAGTCCCGCCCAGAAAGGTGCGGGACCCGAAGGCCTCGGCGGATGCGGCGGGACGAAGCGGGGGGAGGCCATAGGCTGGAGATATGCTCAAGCAAGGCATCCGACAATCCTCGCTTTGAGGCGAATCGGAAACGCCGGCCCAACCATAAGACGTCATTCCAGCGAAGGCTGGAATCTATCCCAGCTGTCGATCTCGCGATTGCATGTCTGGGCTAGACCCCAGCCTACACTGGGGTGACGAACGAAGTGTATTGCCTGGTAGTACGCCCTGAGCTTCAATCCCGCAGCAGCTCGTTGATGCTCGTCTTCGCCCGCGTCTGTTCGTCGACGCGTTTGACGATAACGGCGCAATAGAGGCTCGGCGCGAGATCGCCGTCGACCGTCTGGCGGTTGGCCGTCGAGCCGGGAACGACGACCGAATAGGCAGGCACGCGGCCCTGGAATATCTCCCCGGTAAAACGATCGATAATTTTCGTCGATTTGCCGAGATAGACGCCCATCGAAAGCACCGCGCCCTCTTCGACGATCACGCCTTCGGCCACCTCGGCGCGCGCGCCGATAAAGCAATTATCCTCGATGATCGTCGGCGCCGCCTGGAGCGGTTCGAGCACGCCGCCGATGCCGGCGCCGCCCGAAATATGCACATCCCTGCCGATCTGCGCGCAGCTGCCGACCGTCGCCCAGCCATCGACCAGCGTCCCCTCGCCGACATAGGCGCCGATATTGACGAAGCTCGGCATCAGGATCGCGCCCTTGCCGACAAAGGCGCCATGGCGGACGATCGAACCCGGCACCGCGCGAAATCCCGCCTCGCGAAATTTTTCTTCGTCCCAATCGGCGAATTTGGGCGGCACCTTGTCCCACCATTGGCCGCCGCCATGCGAACCTTCGATCAGCATATTGTCGTTGAGACGGAAGGAGAGCAGCACCGCTTTCTTCAGCCATTCATGGACGACCCATTCGCTGCCCGCCTTGGTCGCGACGCGCAATTCGCCACTGTCGAGTTTGGCCAGCGCCTCGTCTACGGCTTCGCGCAGCTCGCCCCCGGTCTCGAAACCCACGCTTTCGCGCCGGTTCCAGCCTTCGTCGATGATCGCTTCAATCGTCATGGTCGTGTCGCCCCAAAAGTTCGTCGAGCCACGGCGTCACTGCGGCAATTTCATAATCGATATACTCTTCGTCGGCGTCGTGCGACCCTCTTTCGGACCCGTTATTGACCCAGACCGTCGTCATGCCGAGCGCCTTGGCGGGCTTGAGATTACGCGCCATATCTTCAACGAACAGCGCATGCGCGGGGTTAATATCATGTGCATCGCAGAGCCCGGCATAGCTCGCCTCGTCGGGTTTGGGGACATAGGCACTGGCATGGATATCGTGGAGCGCCTCGAAGCTTGCCCCGAGGCCGAGCCGGTCGAGCACGCGCTGCGCATATTCCGCATCGCCATTGGTGAAGACGAGCTTGCGGCCCGGCAAGGCCGCGATATGCGTCACAAGCGCCGCGTCCGCCGTCAGGACGCTGAGATCGATATCATGGACGAAATCGAGAAAGTCACGCGGCGCGACACCATGTTCGCGCATCAGCCCGGCGAGCGTCGTACCATGTTCGTGGAAAAACGCCTTCTGGACACGGAACGCCTCAGCGCGATCGACGCCGAGCAGTCGCGCGATATAATCGGTCATCCTGACGTCGATCTGGTCGAACAGCTTCGCGCTCGCCGGATACAGCGTGTTGTCGAGATCGAAGATCCAGGCTGAGACGTGATCGAGATCGGGCGGCATGAAGTGCGGCTCCTAGTCGTGGTTAACGAGCGCCGTAAAGTGCTAATCGCGTTAAACGAACCGCAACGGGCTATGCCGCATACAGTCGCCTCTTGGTTATCGAAGGATAGGATGCCCGCCGCGTGAAATCGAATTATCTTGTCGCTACCGCCCTACCACTCTGCCTGCTCCTGTCCGCATGTGGCGGCGGCGGAAGCGGGGGAGGCGGCGGCGTCAACTCGATACCGCCTGCGCCGCCGACAGCGCCGGTCCCACCGCCGCCCACACCTCCTCCGCCCCCTCCTCCACCGCCGCCGCCGATCGACACATCGACCGCCGAATTCGGCCGTTCCGAAGGCATCGCCCATGCCAATGCGGCGAGCGCCTATAGCGCCGGCGCGACCGGCCAGGGCATCACCGTCGGCATTATCGACAGCGGCATCGATTCCGGCAGCGCAGAATTTGCCGGGCGGATCAGCGCGGCGTCGCAGGATGTCGCGGGCAATCGCGGGCTCGACGATATCGGCGGACACGGCACATCGGTGACCGGCGTGCTCGGCGCTGCGCGCAACGATCTCGAGATTGTCGGCATGGCGTTCGACGCGACCTTGCTCGTCCTGCGCACCGACGAGCCGGGAAGCTGCGCCAATGTCGATCCCGACGAGGGCTGCACGCATAGCACGTCGGATATCGCGCGCGGCATAGATATCGCGATCCAGAACAATGCCCGCGTCGTCAATATTTCGCTCGGCGGCGGCGATTTCACGTCGACCATGCACGCCGCGATCGGCCGCGCCGCGGCGGCGGGCGTCGTCGTCGTCATTTCGGCGGGTAATGATTCGGCAGCCCAGCCCGACCCCTTATCGCTCGTCGCAATTACGCCCGAGGCCAACGGCCATGTCATCATTGCAGGTTCGGTCGGGCAGAATGACGTCATCAGCGATTTTTCGAATCGCGCGGGGACCGGGCAGGCCGCCTACCTCGCCGCTCTTGGCGAACGCGTGCGCAGTTTCGACCATGAGGGCACGGCGTTCCTGTTCAGCGGCACATCCTATTCGACGCCGCAGATAACCGGCGCGGTCGCGCTGCTCGCCCAGGCTTTTCCCAATCTCGGCGGCGGCGAGATCGTCCAGCTATTGTTCCAGACGGCGCGCGATGCCGGTGCGGCGGGTGACGATGCCGTTTACGGCCAAGGTATTCTCGATCTTTTCGAAGCCTTCCAGCCCCAGGGGCAGACGGTGCTTGCAGGCAGCAATGCGCCGGTCGATTTCGGTATCAACGCGACGCTCTCCGCACCGATGGGCGATGCGCAGCAGAGCGGTCTCGGTGCAGTGATTCTCGACGGTTATGACCGCGCCTTCGCGATCGACCTTGCGAGTTCGGTTCAGCGTGCGATCCAGCCGCGAC
>JABDLY010000157.1 GCA_013001755.1 Sphingomonadaceae bacterium | reverse complement strand
CCCCGTCGCGCCGGTCGGCGAACAGGGTTCGGAGACCTTCACCGGCTTCCAGGTGATGATTGCGCCCTATATCGCCGGGCCGTACGTCATGGGCGAATTCGAGATCGATATCGCAATGACGCGCGAGCTGCTGGCGCTGGTGAAGCCCGAATATCGCGAGGGGTTTGCGGTGCCAGGCGAGTAAAGCGCCGCCGTCATTGCGAGCGGAGCGAAGCAATCCAGAGCGGCAGGCGACAGCGTTAGCGGCTCTGGATTGCTTCGTCGCTTCGCTCCTCGCAATGACGGGCGTGTTGCCCGCTCAACAATAGTCGGGTGTCGGGATCGGGGCGCTGCCGCGGGTTCGCCAGACGCCGTCGCGCAGCTGATAGGCTTCGCCCGGATCGATCCGCGAAAGCTGGTTGCAGGCGGTTTCGGCTGCGACCTGCTGGCGCGTCACGCCGCGCTGCTGCGCGAGATCGGTATAGGCCGAGCGGCGGCCGAGATTGATCGCATCGACCTGTGCGCGCAGCTCCGACGAGGGGTTTTGCGCGAAGCCGAGATAGCCCGAGGCGGTCTCGCCGACGATGCCCTGCGAAATCGCCTGGCTGACGCTGCTGCTCTGCGCGGGCGCGATGCTGGCAAGGCTGCCCATGACCGCGATTCCGGCGGCGAGAGCGGCGATGGTAAGGCTCTTGGTCTTGCTGGGCTTGGTCATTCTGGGAACAACTCCGGATTGTTTTCGATCAAATTCTCGACATCTTGCTGCAAATTGACGTCGACCGTCTGCTGGACATTGATATTCAACTCGATGACGATCGGCTCTTCGGGAGCGGCAACGGTAACGCAACCTCCTGTCATCACGACAATAATTGCCAATCCGCAGAATTTCGCGCTCTTCATCGGCCGGTGCGTCGCATTGCTCTCCTTCGACGTCAATATCAGAGGCTTCATGGCACAATATCGCTTTCCGGACCCTGAACATCGCGTTCGGCTCTCATTCGGGTAAGGCGCGCCTGAATTGCGCTGTTGACCAGAAATCCCGGATCGTCGAGCAGCCGCATCGAATAGAGCAACTGGTTGAACGGCGCTTCCATGGTGATGTCAAAGCGGATCGGGATTTGCGACAGTTCGCGCGTGAAACCGGCAATCAGGAAATTCTGCCCGTCGCGCACGATATTGGGCGAGACGCCGATAAATTCGACATTCGTCACCATTTCGCCGTCGATCGCGCCGTCGAAGCGGATCGTCAGCTCGCTATAGCGGATCAGCTCGAGCGCGTTGAAGGCGAGGCTGCCCATGAGACCGAGATTCACGTCGCTGATTTCGCCGGTATAGCTGAACGTCCCGCCCGGCTCGCGCGAGACGAGCTGCCCGCCGACGATGCGTCCGCCCATATTATCGAACACCATCGGCAGCGTTCCGTCGAACAATCCGGTGGCGATGATATTCTCGAAATCGCGCGATTCGAGATACCGGAAGGCATCGACGCCGACGACATCGAAGGTCAGTCGGCGGACCTGGTCGACACGGAAATCGAGGATCGTCGGCCGCAGGATCAATTCGCCGCCGGCAAAGGGCCAGCGCGCACCCTCGATCTGCACCCGGTTCGCATCGAGCAGCTGATAGGTGATCTCGCCGTCGAGCACGAGCACGCCCGGATTGGTTTCGCGGAGCGTCGCCACCTGTCCCGGTTCGGTGTTGAGACCGAGCAGGTCGGTGAAACGGATTTCACCGCTCAACCCCTCGACCGGACCGAAGGGCGCGGCAAGATCGATATCGACCATCTGGTAGATACCGTCGCTGGTGACATTGCCCGCAGAATCCCAGCGGATCGTCCCGATACCGCTGACCAACCCTTCGACCTGCGCGATAACGCCGAGGACGAGCCGTGTCAGATCGCTCGGCTGGAGCCGGGCGTTAAATTCGATCCGCTCCGTTTCGAGGATCGCCTCGCCTTCGCCGGTATCAAGATTATGGAACAGGTCGACATCGGCGACGGCAATCCGGTGTTCGGGCGCGATCAGCGTGCTGTTCATGCGGATCAGATTGTTTTCGAGATGCAGCGTCATATTGTTCGTGACCAGCGGCTCGAACGTCCGGTCGGGCGAGGTGTTGGTAATCACGCCATCGCCCGCGACATCGAGCACACCGCCGCCGAAACGCCAATCGCCGCCGCTCTCGCTGATCCGGATCGGAACCGAAGCGAGTTGGCCCGACGCGCCGGTATAATCGCCATCGACACCGCCGACGACGAAATCGGCGGCGAGCGAGGCGATATCGAGTTCGGACCGGCTGCTGCCCGATCCCAGCCGCACCGCGACATCGCGCGCGGAGAAGGAGGGCGCGACAAGCGGCAGGCGGAAATCGCTCGCGCTGACGAGCAGCGGAGATCCGCCGAGACTGGCACGCAATCGCGGCCGGGCGATCCGTGCGCCGCCGCGCAGCCCCCGGCCCGGGCTATAGGAGAGCAGTGTGTTGCCCGTTAGCGGACAGAGCGGCAGCTGCGTCGCGCCGATCGTGAGGCTCGCCACGCGCATCCGCGCCCAGCCGACCCGAACGCAGCCCGATCCCATCCGCAAATCGCCGCCCCGGCCCAGCGTCCCCGACACCGGAAAACGCAAATGCTCGATCCGGCCATCGGCAATCGGCCCGCTGACATCGACCACGGTGGCGATCCGCGTTCGCCCGCCGCCGCCGGCCGTGAAGCTCACCGGGGCCAGCGCCAGCCGCGAATCTCCGGCCGCGAACGGCGCCACGCGCGCGAAGCCCCGAAGCGGCGCGCCGGCGCGCTCCTGTTCAAGCGCGACGAGCATCTCGGGGAAGCCGCCGCCTGCCAGACGCAGCTCGCCGTCGAAGCTCGGCCCGCGTTCGGGCCAGATCGCGCGAATGCCCTCGCCGCCCTCGAACAACAGCCGCGTACCGCTCGCGCTGCGCGCAGTCAGATCGGTCAGCCGGATAGCGCCGCCGCCGTCTCGAACGGCGCCCGCAATCGAGAAATTCGCATCGAAGCGCGATGCCGCCCGCTCGCCCGCGCGCGCCAGCGCATCGCCGATCGGGCCGAACGGCGTGCCCGCCGCTTGACGCAGCGTATCGGTCAGTCCGACGAGCATCGCCTGCGACACCCGCGCGTCGTCCATCCGCATATCGGCGTCGAAGCTGAGCGACCCGCGATCGGGCCGGTAGCGGTAAAAACCCGAAACCCG
>JABDLY010000143.1 GCA_013001755.1 Sphingomonadaceae bacterium | reverse complement strand
ATCGGTATAATTCAAGACACGGTGGCCGACATTTTCGAGACCCAGGCCGGGATCGCCGGTTCTGTCCTGCGGCATCGGCGCGATCATTTCGACGCCTGGGTTGAGCGCGACGCCCGGCGCGAGATCGCCGTCGCGCATGCCGTGATCCATCGCTCCGTCGCCCGACATGTCATGGCCCATTGCGGAGTGATCGGCCGCGCCGTCGCCAGCCATGCCGGCCATACACATGTCGCGCATGGTGAGCGTCGGACGTTCTCGCAGGGGCGGCACTTCGGCTTCCATGCCGAGCCGCGGCGCCAAGGTCGCGCGCGCCATGCCCGAACGATCGACGCTCTCGCCAACGAGCGTATAAGCTCTGTCTTCGGTGGGCGTGACGATCACGTCATAGGTTTCGGCGACCGAAATCTGGAGTTCGTCGACGGTGACGGGACGCACATTCTCGCCATCGGCATTGACGACCGTCATTGCGAGGCCGGGGATGCGGACGTTCATGATCGACATCGCCGAGGCATTGATCATCCTCAGCCGCACTCGTTCGCCGGGGCGAAAGAGGCCGGTCCAGTTTTCTTGCGGACCGTGGCCGTTAATTAGATAGGTATAGGTCGCGCCGGTGACGTCGGCGATATCGGACGGCATCATCCGCATGCCGCCCCACATCAGGCGCTGTTCGGCCGTCATCGCGCGGCCATCGAACAGTGAATTCTGCTGGCGGTTGAAATAATCGGGGCTTTGCTTGAGCCGTTCCATGATCCGGTGCGGATGCATGAAGCTCCAGTCCGAAAACACGACCACATGTTCGCGGTTATATTGCACAGGATCGGGACCGGCTGGATCAATGACAATAGGCCCGAAATGGCCCATCGCTTCCTGCAGGCCGGAATGACTGTGATACCAGTAGGTGCCTGCCTGCTTCACGGGAAATTCATAAGTAAAGGTTTCGCCCGGTCGGATGCCGGGAAAGCTGACACCGGGCACGCCGTCCATCTGGAAGGGCAAAAGCAGACCATGCCAATGGACCGAGCTGTCCTCATCGAGCGTGTTGGTCACGGCGAGGCGAACGTCCTGCCCCTCGTGCAGTCGGATGAGCGGCGCGGGCAGAGTGCCGTTCATGGTGATCGCATGACCGGTGCGGCCGCCGACGGTGAACGGGGTCTCGCCGATCTCGATAGCGATATTGTTTCCCGAAAGCATCGGCATGTCGGGCCGGATGCCGGGTGAACCGGTCTGCGCCCACGCAGGCATCAGACTGGAAAGCCCAAGGCCGGCGACGCCCAATGCCCCCGTCTTGAGCATCGTTCGTCGATCGATGGATCGTGTCATAATATCTGTCTTCGCTCGGGACTCGCGTCCCGGCGCTCCTCTTGAAGGTACATGTGGTGGGAGACGAGGCGGCCTGCGCCGCCTCGGCCTCACTCATTCGTCGGGCGTAGAATCGTCCGAACGTGCTTCATGATCCTCATGCGCGTCATCGCCATGATGCATGCGATGGTGCCCATGGCCCTCGGCATGATCACCTTCGCAATCGGCCACTTCATGACCCATCGCTTGATGGCGTTCACGGCAGGCCTCACGCTCTTCGGCAGTACCCTCGCAGCACATCATCGGCTCATGGCCTTCGCCATGCATCTGATGGCCCTGCGTTCCATGATTGTCGAAAGCGGCTGCGGGCGCAGCGATCGCCAAGGCGATCGCGACGGTTAAGTATTTCATGATGTCAGACTCCGTAAGAATGTCGAATAAGGCTCGAATTCTCAGGAGAGTCGAGGAGGAGGTGGATCCGAGCCGAGCAACTGCTCGTGCGGCACGGTTGCGACGTTGGAATTGGGGATTTCGATCTTCCCACCAAGCTGCATCTGCAGCGGCGGCAGTTGGATCGCCAATGCCGCACAGGCAGCACGACAGTCTGCGGCGCAGTCGAACTGACCCAAATCTTTCTCATCGTCCTGTGAGGGACAGGGCGCCATCGCCATCGTTTCCATGCCGTCCATTGTCTCGGCATGAGCTTCGGCCATGCCGATCATCCCAAGTGGCGAAACGATAAGCGCGAAAGCAACGATAAGTGCTACCACGCGAATATGTTGCCAGCCTCTGCCGCACCGCGAACGCGGTTGCGAAGCATCAAAGGTGGCGGCGCCCATCATCCTAGCGTCCGACCTTGCCGAACAGGCCGATGAGTTCGTCGAATTTTTCGCGTTGGTCGGCTGCATTGCCGCTTTGCACGGCTTCTTCGATACAGTGCCCGGCATGGATCGAGAGTATTTTGGCCTTGGCGGCACGAAGCGCTGCTTCCATCGCCGTCATCTGGTTGATGATGTCGATACAATAGCGGTCGTCCTCCATCATTTTGGCGATACCGCGGGCCTGGCCTTCGATCCGGCGCATCCGCGCGATTTCTTTGGAAAATTTTTCGGCCATGAGTACCACATAGTGTCAAACTGAAAGCTCTTATACCCTTGACGGGTATAGTAATCAAGTTACACTTTTTACTCTTCAGAGTTTATCGATGGCGATCTCGTATTTCATCAGCAAGGGGAAATCATGAGTAAGGCTCCGGAAGTTCAGATCGCCCTATTCGGATTTTTAGCCGCCTTTGTATGGGAAATGTGGCAAATGCCGTTTTACGATCAGAGCGGCCTTACCTTCATGAACATGGTCAAAGGCTGCTCGCTCGGCTCGCTCGGCGATGCGGGAATCATGGTGTTCGCCTACAAAGTGGCGGCGAGGGTGGTCGGGTCGCCCGGCTGGATCGCAGGCCCGCCGCGTAAGGCTGTGCTCGCCTATCTCGCCACCGGGCTGCTGATCACCGTCGTGATCGAACATATTGCGATCAATGTCGGGTTCGGCTGGCGCTACAGCGCGTTGATGCCGCGCGAGCCGGTCTTCGGAACCGGCCTGGTGCCGATCGTCATGTGGATTGTCGTTCCATTGGCTACCTTGTGGCTCGTCCGCCGGCCACCTCTGCTGGCTGACAGATGATGGGTTGCATATACCCCCTATAGGTATTATACTCTTCCGAGTCGATTATTGGCGGCGCGCTGATCGCAAAGCGTTTGCACGGTCGCCTTGCAACTCGAAGGAGAACGAAAATGAAAATTTGGACCGTGGGCAACGCCCTCTCGCTGTTTCTCGCAATCACCTTCACGATCTGCGTCGTCTGGGGGCTATTCGCCCCGGAAAGCCTCCATATGCACGCGGCTTGGCAGGATTTGCTGCCCGGCTTCGAATGGATATCCTTGCCCTCGTTTCTGATCGGTCTTGTCGGCGCCTATCTCTACGGTTGGTTCGGTGCGGTCGTTTTCGTACCTCTTTATCGGCTCTTCGACCGGCCGGAGCCGAGCGTTGACGACTGACGCTTGCGGTGCGTGTGCTGTAGATTCTTTGCACACGATAAGATGTAGATTACCACTCTAGGGTATAATGAGACTGTCGGGAATTGATCATGACTGATGCGTGCTGCGAACATGAAACGAAGGTCGTCGATCCGGTGTGCGGAACAACGGCCGACCTGGGATCCGTGGACCATCATGCCGAGCATGAGGGGCACGAATTCCATTTCTGTTCGGCACGGTGTCACGACAAATTCGTTTCCGACCCTCAGTCCTACCTACACGACCATGCGGCGAGCGCCGCACCGCCGATGTCTGAAGGCACGATCTACACTTGTCCGATGCATCCCGAGATACGCCAGGTCGGTCCGGGATCCTGTCCGATCTGCGGCATGGCGCTGGAGCCCGAAGAGGTCTCGCTCAATAGCGGCCCCGATCCCGAATATATCGACATGCGCCGACGCTTCTGGGTGAGCGCGCTCTTAACGCTGCCGCTGGTCGTCTATGTGATGGGTGCCATGCTCCCGGGCAAACCGTTCGAGGGGCTGGTCGCGCCCGATATCGCGCAGTGGATCGAGTTCGCGCTGGCCTCGCCGGTGGTCCTGTGGGGCGCATGGCCGTTCTTCGTTCGCGGCGTCAAGTCGGTGCGTACCATGAACCTCAACATGTTCACGCTGATCGGTTTCGGTGTCGCCGTCGCCTATGCGTTCAGCGTGGTCGCGACAATCAGCCCGCATATCTTCCCCGATGCATTTCATGATGCAAATGGACGCGTCGGTGTCTATTTCGAAGCGGCGGCGGTCATTACGACGCTCGTGCTGCTTGGTCAGGTGCTGGAGCTCAAAGCGCGCGGCCAGACGTCGAGTGCACTGAAGGCGCTGCTTGAACTTGCCCCTCCGGTCGCCACGCGTATCGCCGAAGACGGCACCGAGGCGGAGGTGTCATTGGACGAAGTGCAGACGGGCGATCGCCTGCGCGTGCGTCCGGGCGACAAGATCCCGGTGGACGGCGTTGTGCTCAAGGGTGCGAGCACCGTCGACGAAGCGATGGTGACCGGCGAACCCATCCCTGTCCGCAAGGAAGAAGGCGACGACGTCACCGGCGGAACGGTCAATCAGACCGGCGGCTTCGTCATGGAGGCTCAGCGTGTCGGCAAGGACACATTGCTCGCCAAGATCGTTCAGATGGTCGCCGAGGCGCAGCGCAGCCGCGCACCGATCCAAAGACTGGCTGATATCGTTGCCAGCTGGTTTGTCCCCACCGTTGTCGTGATCGCGATTCTCACCTTTATTGTCTGGTCGATCTGGGGCCCCGCGCCGGCCATGGCGTTCGGCCTGGTCAACGCGATCGCCGTGCTCATTATCGCCTGCCCTTGCGCGCTCGGCCTCGCCACGCCGATGTCGATCATGGTCGGCACCGGCAAGGGCGCGCAGAACGGCATATTGATCAAGAACGCCGAGGCATTGGAGACGTTCGAGAAGGTCGATACCGTAGTCGTCGACAAGACCGGAACGCTCACCGAGGGCAAACCGAAACTCGTCGCGACCGAGACGGTGCCGGGAACGGAAGAGGCCGAAGTACTGCGGCTCGTCGCAGCAGTCGAGCGCGCCAGCGAGCATCCGCTTGCTGCCGCGATCGTGGAAGGCGCAAAGGAGCGCGGCCTCGCGCTGAGCGAGGCGAGCGGTTTTTCTTCAGTGACGGGCGCGGGCGTCGAGGCCAGCGTAGAAGGGCGAGCTGTCGCCATCGGAAATGAAAAAATGATGGAGCGGATCGGTTCGCTCGACAATGCGCTTCTGTCGCGCGCGCGCAAAGGCCGCGAACTCGGCCGCACCGTCATGTTCGTCGCGCTCGATGGCAAACCGGCCGGCATTGTCGCCGTGGCCGACCCAATCAAGGAAACGAGTGTCGGGGCGATCGCCCGCCTGCACCGCGACGGTATCCGCGTCGTCATGCTCACCGGCGATGCCGAAGGCACGGCGCGCGCGGTTGCCCGCCAGGTCGGGATCGACGAGGTGCGCGCCAATGTTTCGCCGGAGGACAAGAACCGGATCGTCGGCGAACTCAAGGCCGAGGGCCGCATCGTCGCGATGGCTGGTGACGGCATCAATGACGCGCCTGCGCTTGCAGCCGCCGATATCGGCGTGGCAATGGGCACCGGGACCGATGTCGCGATGGAAAGTGCCGGTATTACGCTAGTCAAGGGCGATCTTGCCGGTATCGCGAAGGCGCGCCGGCTGAGCGCGTTGACGATGCGCAATATTCGCCAGAACCTGTTCTTCGCTTTTATCTACAATAGTCTTGGCGTGCCGGTCGCGGCAGGCGTGCTCTATCCCATGTTCGGTCTGTTGCTCTCGCCGATGATCGCAGCTGCCGCGATGAGTCTGAGTTCGGTTTCGGTGATCGGCAACGCCTTGAGGCTTAGACGGAACAAGCTCTGACTGATGGATTCGCCTGGCACCGCCCCCTATACGCCGCCGCTAGGCCACCGCCGGCTGACGCCACTCTACGACACCGCGATTGCGCTGATGACGCGCGAGCGTGTCTGGCGGCGGGCGTTGGTTGGGCAGATCGAACCGCGCTCGGGCGACAGAATTCTCGATATCGGCTGCGGTACGGGCACGCTCGCTCTAATGTTGCACAGCGCTTGCCCCTATGTCGAGATCATTGGTCTCGATCCTGATCGCGATGCGCTCTACAAAGCGCGGAGATCGAGCGATGACTGATTCCCCGAACCGCATGAGCGAATTAGGCTGGCGTTTCGTGCGGCACCTTATCCGCTGGCGCTTCAGGCACACCGCCAACCAAGTGCTCACGGCGAGGCGCATGGGATTGGCTGACGGATTGCGTGAGCGTTGGCTCGCCGGCGAGATCGCCGATTTTCTTGCGCGACTCGAATCGCGGACGGCCGAAATGCGCCCGATCGCCGAACTGGAAAAGCTACCAACCATCGGCAACAGGCTGATGGTGGAGTTCGCCGTCTATACCGCTGCTGCCTATCGCGCGCTGCTCGATATGGGCGCAACCGAGGCAACCGCGCGTAGCGCGCTCGCCGATATGGGATGGGTCGTTTATGCTTGGATGCTGCGGCTCAGCTCGCTCCCCTTTCGTCTTGCGACGCGCGATCCGGGCACGCGGCTTCGCAGGACGATCCGGTCACTGCTGCGTTTTCCGTTCAACGCTCCGGGACCGCCAGGCTACGACGTAGAAGTACGCTGCGATGGCGAGGACATTTTGACCCATTTCCGCCGCTGCCCGCCACAAAGCTTCGTCCGCGAGCTAATCGCCAGAACCGGAGACAGGGGCGATCTCGAGGCCTTCAATGAAAGTTGGTGCCAATATGACTGGCCGGGCGCCGACGTGATCGCGGGCGATGGCAATCGCGGTCATTACGAACGACGCCAGACTCTCTCACGTGGCGATCCGGTCTGCGACATGTGCTGGAAAGCGCAAGTCGGTACCTCGACATCGCCGCAAGGCCAATCGGAGCCCATATGAATTACGAAAAAGGCAGTTTGACCCTCGCGGGCACAGTAGCGATGGGCACGGGCGTGATGATTGGCGCTGGCATCTTTGCGCTGACCGGGCAGATCGCCGAGCTCGCCGGACCATATTTCCCGCTCGCCTTTCTGCTTGCCGCCATCATCAGCGCGTTCAGCGCCTACACATACATCAAGATGTCAAACAGATACCCGTCGGCGGGCGGCATCGCGATGATTCTCAAGAAAGCCTATGGCGAGACTACCGTAACCGGTGCGGCAGCGTTACTCATGGCTTTCTCAATGATCATCAACGAGAGCCTCGTAGCACGCACCTTCGGCACCTATACGCTTCAGCTTTTCGATGTTGAGCCGGGGAGCATATTTATACCAATCCTTGCCGTCGGCCTGATTATCGCCGCCTTCCTGGTCAACATTGCAGGCAACAAAGTGATCGGCAGCGTTTCCAAGATCACTGCCGTGATCAAGATCGGCGGTATATTGATCTTCGCGCTCGTTGCGCTGTGGGCCGCAGGCTTCAGCTTCCAGCCCGCTGCGACCGAGGGCGACCCGACCGGCTCGGCGACCGGCTTTCTCGCCGCCGTCGCGCTCGGCATCCTCGCCTATAAAGGATTCACGACGATCACCAATAGCGGCGGCGAGGTGCAAGACCCAAATAAAAATGTCGGCAGGGCGATCATGATCTCGCTTGCCATATGCCTCGTCGTTTACATGTTCGTCGCCTTCGCGGTGGGCTCGACGCTGACCGTTTCCGAGATTGTCGCCGCGCGCGACTATTCGCTCGCCGAAGCCGCTCGCCCCGCGATCGGCCAATATGGTCTATGGTTCACCGTCGGCATCGCGATCGTCGCTACCGCTTCGGGTGTCCTTGCGAGTATCTTTGCGGTTTCGCGCATGCTCGCCATGCTGACCGACATGAAGTTGATCCCGCATAGCCATTTCGGCATGCCGGGCGGCATTCAAAAGCATACGCTCGTTTATACGGTGGTGGCCGCAGGATTGCTTGCGGCGTTCTTCGATCTGTCTCGCATCGCCGCGCTCGGCGCGATCTTCTATTTGATCATGGACGTCATCATCCATTGGGGCGTCTACCGGCACCTACGAGACGACGTGGAGGCGAAAGGCTGGGTTCTGCTCTCGGCGCTCACGCTCGATCTCATCGTGCTCGGCGCATTCCTAGCCATGAAGGCACAAAGCGATCAGATGATCATTGCGATCGGCCTCGGCGGTATCGTCATCATCTTTGGATTGGAGAAACTGTATCTGGGGCCGTTGCGCGGCCGGGAGGGAGGCACGCATGACGCCCATGGTTGAGTTTGCGGCTATCGGAGCCGCGGCCGCGCGGTCATGACGCTTGCTGTCTTCATCGGGCTGTTGCTGATCGGGCTCGCGGCGAGCTGCCATTACGGCGTTCTCAGCCTTAGTCGCATCTACTGCCAGACACGTCGGATGTCGCGTTTCATGCGGCTGCTCGTCACTCTGTATGGAGCGGTGGCAGGGCATCTCGTCGCTGCCGGCCTGTTCGCATTCGGATTCAGCTTAGGCCATGCACTTGGACTCGGGGAATTCGAACGCACCGACTTAATGACGGCTATGGACTATTTTTATTTCTCGCTCGTCAATATGACTACGCTAGGGCTCGGTCAGATTTACCCGACGGACCATCTGCGCTTCCTTGCCGGCATCGAGGCGATGACGGGTTTCTTGCTCATCAGTCTTTCCGCCTCGTTCATTTTCAGGGAGACTAAATCGGACGATTCCTAGTCATAGAGACAGTTGTGATTGGCCACCTCAACTGGATAGCAATCGACTGCCGCCCGTTAACACAATCGTTACCAAAAATTTACATTTTCCGGTTATTTTGAAGGCGTTGGAAACCATCAGGGCGTGATAGTGGGCGAGAAATACAAAAGAACAATTGGCGGCCCGCCTTTGGCCGGTTTTGCCATAGCCTTGATCTTGACGGGATCGGCGTGGGCGCTGTTGACGCTTTACGAATTCATTGCTTTCGATCTCTACCCGGTCCGTGAGGAACCCGCGCTATTCACGCCATATTTTCTCGCCAGATCCGTTTTTGCGCTGATCGTCTCGGTCGCGCTGATCGGGCCGCTATATCGCTTCGCCGCCCCCCATTCATCCTTGAACACTGGCCAGTTCGATCCGATGGCGAGAAGTATCGCGGTCGGGACCATGATTCTCGGACTTGGGTGCGCAGCGTTGCTTCTCGCCAGCCCAAAGATGCTCATGGAAATGACGCAGGAAGACACTCTTATAGAATGGGCTTCGGCGCTGCTTCTTATTATTGGGAGCGGGTGTTTCGTCGCGGAAATTCTCCGTCGGATCCAAAGTGGGACGGACAGCGACTGGATTGCAAAGATCGAACTCGCAATTGCTATCGGCATGGCGCTTTTGTTGTTCCTGATCGCAATGGAAGAGATTTCCTGGGCCCAACGCCTGTTCGATTTCGATACGCCCGACGAGATCGAACAAATGAACTGGCAGGGCGAATTCAATTTCCACAATCTACAAACCGACCTGTCTGAAACTCTCTATTACACAGGCGTCGGCTTTTTCCTGTTGGTATTCCCGCTGATGCGGGAGACGGTATTTCGCGGACCGGAGTGGTTCGACCGCCTGCTCGCCTTCGCGCCTAGCCGCAGCGTGGCAGCAATCAGTGCGCCGGCGACGATGGTGTATTACGGGCACTGGAATCTTATTCCGATCCAGGTGACTACGTTCTGCGCGCTTCTAGCGATGCTGGTCTATGCAGGTGCAGCGAAAAAGAGACATGATCGTCGGGAATTTTCGCTGTTCCTCTTTCTCGCCGCCGGAGTCGTCTTCACGCAAGGAATATTCCTGACATATGGCTACCGGATGCTGGAAGTCGGCAACGCAAGTGAGTTTACAGAGCTATTTATTACGATCGGTTTATGCTGGTACGGGATCGATCGCTTCAGATCTCGGTGTGGTCATGCCCGTAAGCCGCTCCGGCAAGGTTCGGAAGGGATTTTCGAATAATCGCTTCCGCTGGCGCGATACCGTTTTCGAACGTGGTCGATAGCAATTCTATTCAGACAGCATAGGAAGAACTCGCGCCGAAAACGGAATCTTCTCTATGCGATATTTACGAAATATCGCTCAACAGCAGGGGAGACCACAGGAACGTGCCAGAGCGTGCGCGGCTTCCGGCGCGGCTGCATAGGCGGCGGTGCCCGACATAGAGAGGGCGAATAATGCGACGGATAATTTTTTCATCCTGTATCTCCTAGGTTGGCTTGGAACTATCGCTTTACCCTCCGTATCGTGGTCCAGAGTCAATAGCGCGCATCTCTTTTTCGCATGTCCCTGTTCGGTTCCGTCAGCATTGACACCGTACTGTGGTACGGAATCTATAGGCAAATTGAACCGGGAGCGAACAAGATAGTGCGATGGCTAGCCTCACGATCGGAAAAGTAGCGCGAGAAGCGGGCGTCAACGTAGAGACGATCCGCTTTTACGAAAGGCGCGGACTGATCAAGCAGCCGCCGCGTCCCGATAAATCCTTTCGGCAATATTCGCCCGAGCACATCAAGCGCGTTCGGTTTATCCGTGAGGCACAGGCGCTGGGTTTCTCTTTGCAGGAGATCGCCGATCTTCTCGAACTGCGCGCCGATTCGTCATCCAACTGTGGTGACGTTCATTCACGCGCGACTGCGAAAAAGGAAGAAGTCCGCGGCAAGATTGAAAATCTAAAACACATTGAGAAAGCGCTGAACAAGCTGATCGCCGAATGTCCGCTGAAGGGCGAGACCGGACGAAGCCCCATTCTCTCGGCTCTCGACGGCGAAAAATAACCCCGCACATTCAAACCATTTTCTGAAGAAGTCCCCAGAAAAAGGGACTCCATCGTGACCGCTCGCGCTCAAGCCCGCCTCGGAACCTTTTTCGATTCATGCATCGGTAGCGAGGAGATGATGAGTCGCGCTAGGTTGTGCCACGCCCGCATGATCTTAGTGGCCGTCGGCAAATGCGCGGTTGTAGCGAAGTCTACTTCGTAGTTGACTGGTCTTTCTCAGCTTGTACGATCTGAACCGTGAAGCAGCTCGCCCTGACTATCTTGGCACTATTCGCCGTTGTCGGTCTCAATACTCCGGCTGCAGCCGTTTCCGCCTCTTCCTGTATGATGACCGAAATGCCCAGCGATATGGGCAGTGATCAAGACCATATGGATTGTTGCACGGCTGATTGCAGGACGGCTTGTCACGGTCCTGCCACAGCGATCAACGGAAGCGGCACCGACGTCGTCTGGCCTGTGGCTGTGTCGGCTTCCGGCGTGTCCTTTTCGCTGTTGCTCCCCTTCTCTCCCGAATTGATTGATCCCCCTCCCCGCATAACCTCTGTCTAGCTGAGCGCCTGCCGATGAACGCGGCGGGCACGTTCATGCCGAGATCAGCGATGTCGCGCGACCGAATTCGCGACGCCAGTGGCGTGCATCGACGCCGGATCGTGGTTGAGGCAGTTGGGACAGAGGTAAGTCATGAAGAATCGGATTGTTCTTGCGGCAATCGGCGTGATCGGACTGGTGCCAGCCTGCACGCTGGCCGTACCTTCGGCGCACGCCCAGCGCGGCGAACCATTGACCATCGACGAGGCATTGCGCCTGTCGCTGTCGGATCAGCCCGGTCTCGACGCATTCGGCCGCACCGCGCGCGCTTTCGAGGAAGCGGCCGTCGCCGCCGAACAGCTCCCCGATTTCCGGTTGTTCGGCGGCGTCCGCAACTTTCCGGTGACCGGCGGCGACGCTTTCAGCTTCAATGCCGAGCGCAGCACCGCGCGCTTTATCGGCATCGGCCGCCGCCAGACGCCAGGCGCTCGCCGGCGGGCCGACGCCGCGCGGCTGCTCGCCGAAGCCTCGGCGGCCGAAGCAGAGGCCGCGTTGACCGAGCGTCAGATTGAGCGCGAGGTGCTGCTCGCCTGGATCGCAATCGTAGAGGCGCGCGAGCGCCAGGCGGTGCTGCAGAATCTGATCGACGAGCGGCAGGGGCGGTACGCGGTAGCCGAAGCTGGCATCCCAACGGGGCGGGCGAGCGCTGCCGACGCAATAGCAG
>JABDLY010000138.1 GCA_013001755.1 Sphingomonadaceae bacterium | reverse complement strand
GGATATCGCTGATCCGCTTGGCCTTGACCGGATCGCCGACCATCAGCGGGACGATATGCGTCGTCGAAGCCATGATCGGCAACCCAGCCTCGGCGAACAGCGATTTGAGCAGCGCGGCAGATTGCTGCTGGCCGTCGCGTTCCTCGCTCGAACTCTTCAGATGTTTCACGCTGGCCAGCGCGCCGGCGACGAGCACCGGAGAGAGGCTGGTTGTGAAAATGAAACCCGGCGCATAGCTGCGGATGACATCGATGATCGTCTGGTCGGCGGCGATATAGCCGCCCATCACGCCGATCGCCTTGGCGAGCGTACCTTCGACAATCGTTACCCGGTCGGCAACGCCGTCGCGGTCGGTGATACCGCCACCCTTGGGGCCGTACATGCCGACGGCGTGGACTTCGTCGCAATAGGTGAGCGCATTATATTTGTCGGCCAGGTCGCAAATCGCCTCGATTGGCGCGATATCGCCATCCATCGAATAGACGCTTTCGAACGCGATCAGCTTGGGCGTTTCAGGATCGGCTTCGGCAAGCAATTCTTCGAGATGCGCGAGATCGTTGTGGCGGAATATCTGCTTTTCGCATCCTGCATTGCGGATGCCGGCGATCATCGAGGCGTGATTGAGCTCGTCCGAAAAGACGATGCAGCCGGGGAGCAATTTACCGAGTGTCGCCAGCGTCGCCTCGTTCGAAATATAGCCGCTGGTGAAGAGCAGCGCGCCCTGCTTGTCATGCAGGTCGGCGAGTTCGGATTCTAGTTCGACATGGAGATGCGTGTTGCCGCCGATATTGCGCGTGCTGCCCGATCCGGCGCCGACATCGTGCAACGCCTCTTCCATCGCCTCGATCACCTTGGGATGCTGGCCCATCGAAAGATAATCGTTCGAGCACCACACCGTGATCGGCTTGGGGCCGTTATGGCCGGCAAAGCAGCGCGCATTGGGATAGGCGCCCTTGTTCCGCAGGATGTCGATAAACACCCGGTAGCGGCCCTCCTCGTGAAGACGTTCGATCGCTTTCGAAAAGACGCGTTCGTAATCCAAAATAAGTCCCCGTGCTTGGCCCGCTTCAGTCCGCTTTGTTGAATAGCGTCCACATAATGGCCGAATTGCGCCATTTCCAGCGCGAACGACTCGCAATAAGCCCTAGAGCGTCTCGATTGCCTCGATACCAAAGTCGCGAAGCCCCTGCCGATAGGGCTCGATATCGCCGTCATCGGGGATAACCAGCGCTGTCGAGGGCGGTGGCCGGTCGGGCCAGGGCTGTTCGGCGGTCAGATAGGCGACGCGGCGCGCGATCCCGCCTCCGCCATGGAGGAAGGTTACGTGTTTCGGTGCGGCGGCCGCGAGTTCTTCTTCGACCAGCGGAAAATGCGTGCAGGCAAGGACGATCGTGTCGATCTCCTCGCCGCGCGGCTGGCTGAACAGGCCGTCGAGAATGCGTGCATAGGCGGCTGGATCGGTTGGTTCGCTGCGCAGTTTCGCTTCGGCGAGTTCGACGAGATCGTGCGTGCCATGGCGGAGGACCGTGCAGTCGCTGGCGAATTTCATCGAGAGGTTTTCGACATACGGCTGGCGGACGGTGGATTCGGTGCCGAGTACGCCGAAAACGCGGCTTTGCGATTGCTCGGCGGCGGGCTTGATCGCTGGCACGGTGCCGACGATCGGGAGGTCGAGCGCGGCGCGCACCGGATCGAGCGCGATCACCGAGGCGGTGTTGCAGGCGATTACCGCGAGCCGCGCATCAGCATGTTCGCAAAGCCGCCCGAGCAGCGCCGGCACGCGGATCGCGAGCTCGCTTTCGGGTTTCTGGCCATAGGGATAGCCGGCGCGATCCATCGCGTAGACGATCGGCGCATGTGGCAACAATTTGCGAACCGGCTCGAGGATCGAAAGGCCGCCCACGCCGGTGTCGAAGATCAATATCGGTTGTTCGGGCCGCATGGCGCGTTGCTTTAGAGCATGACGATGCAAGGTTGAAGCACCGTCATTGCGAGCGCAGCGAAGCAATCCAGAGCGGCAAGCGACCTGGTCTGCGGTTCTGGATTGCCGCGTCGCCTTCGGCTCCTCGCAATGACGGTTTGAGACCTCCGCGCTATTTGCAGGGGCTAGTCGTTTCGCTACAGCCCCAGGGAGAAAGGCGGTGGCTAATTTTCGATAGTCCTCTCTGGCTTGCTCCGGCGCTGGCATTGGCACTCGGCTATCTCTTCGGTGCGATACCTTTCGGTCTGTTGCTGACGCGCGCGGTGGGCGCAGGCGATCTGCGCTCGATCGGTTCGGGCAATATCGGCGCGACCAATGTGCTCAGGACGGGCCGCAAGAGCCTCGCCGCCGCGACGCTCCTGCTCGATGTCGGCAAGGGCTTTGCGGCTGTGGCGCTGGCACCTTTGCTCGGCGGCGATCCCGAAAGCCAGATGCGGCTTGCCGGTGCGGCGGCTTTTATCGGCCATTGCTATCCAATCTGGCTCGGCTTTCGCGGCGGCAAAGGCATCGCGACATTGCTCGGCATCGCGCTCGCGTTCAGCTGGGTCTATGCGGTGGTCTTCGCGGTGGCGTGGCTTTGCACGGTCGCGTTGCTGCGCTTCAGCTCGGTCGGCGGATTGAGCGCAGCCATCGCGTTGCCGGTGGCCGCTTTCGTGCGCGGCGAGGTGCTTGTGGCGGTAATGTTCCTCGCGCTCGCTCTGATCGCCTTCTGGAAGCACGGCAGCAATATCGGTCGGTTGTTTCGCGGGGCGGAGCCCAAAATAGGGCAGGCCGAAGGTGAGTAACTCCTCCGATGGCTTTGCGCGGCTTCGGCTGGCGCGCTCCAGAAATATCGGCCCGGTTACCTTCCGTCAGCTGATCGCGCGCTTCGGCGATGCGCAGTCGGCGCTCGAGGCGATACCCGATCTCGCAAGGCGCGGCGGCGGGCGGGCACCGAAGCTTGCCGATGGCCGGATGATCGAAAGCGAAATTGCCGCGGTCGAAAATTTCGGCGCGCGGCATATCTTCCTGGGCGAGAAGCCTTATCCGCCCGCGCTTGGCGAAATTGCCACCGCGCCGCCTGCTCTGATCGTGCGCGGCGATCTTGCGCTCTTCGATAAACCTTTGGTGTCGATGGTCGGCGCGCGCAACGCGTCGGCCGCCGCGCGGCGTTTCGCACGCGATTTGGCGCACCGGCTCGGCGCGGCCGGCTATGTCGTGGCCTCGGGCCTCGCACGCGGCATCGACACGGCAGCGCATAGCGGTTCGTTCGACAGCGGGACGATTGCCGTGGTCGCGGGTGGCATCGATATTTTCTATCCGCCTGAAAATGAGGAGCTGCAACTTGCCATCGGCGAAAGCGGGATCGTGATTGCCGAACAGCCGCCGGGCAGCGAACCCAAGGCGCGGCATTTTCCTTGGCGTAACCGGATCATTGCCGGGCTGTCGATGGGGACGGTCGTCGTCGAGGCGGCGCCCAAATCGGGATCGCTGATTACCGCGCGACAGGCGAACGAATTCGGCCGCGAGGTGATGGCTGTGCCGGGCTCGCCGCTCGATCCGCGCGCGCAGGGCTGCAACCAGCTGATCCGCGATGGCGCGACGCTGATCCAGACGGCCGAAGACGTGATCACCGCGCTCGATCCGTTCGATGGCGCGCAAGTGCGCGAGGAGAGCGAGTTGTTCGCAGCCCCTGCTGTCGTCGATGCCGGGGATGACGAGCGGCGAACGATCGTCGAATTGCTTGGTCCGGTACCCGCCGTCATCGGTGAACTGATCCGCCAGTCTGGCGTGTCGGCGCCCGCCGTCCATACGGTTTTGCTCGAGCTTGAGCTGGCCGGCCGGCTCGAACGTCATGCCGGCGGCAAAGTCAGCCTTGGTTAAGCGAGCAGACCGCCTTACAGAAGGCGCGCTAATTTGAGGGGGTTGGCTATGCGAAAATCCGTAACGATCTGTGTCCTAGCAGCTGGCCTGGCGATTGCGGCCTGTGCGCCGCTCAGCGGCGGCGATAGCCCGGGAAGCACGAGCGCCGATGCGCCGCCACCTCCGCCTCCTCCGCCACCTCCGCCTCCGCCACCTCCGCCTCCGCCGCCAGCGCCACCGCCGCCGCCGATGGCCGACGGTAGCGCGCCTGTCGTCGTCACCGGTGCGCGCGTTGCCGGGGCGGAAGAAACCGCCCGCGAGGCACGCGCCGATCTTCCGCAATCGGGTACGCTGACCGCAGGCGATCATGACGACCTGCTCAATCCCGGGCTGTTCGCGAAATTCGCCCGCGACATCCTGGAAACGCTGCCGCCCGGGCTGATGCCCGAAATCGACACCGAAAACCGCGTCGTTATCGAAGCGCGCAACCATCTCGGTGAGCGCGTGCCGTTCGCCAATATCGCGCTGGTGCGCGACGACCAGTCGACCCTCGAGCTGCAGACTGCGGCCAATGGCCGGGCGGTTTTCTTCCCCGATCTCGATGGTTTCGGATCGCGCGCGACTTTTACGGTTTCGCCGCCGGGCGGCGGCCAACCGGCGACACGGAGC
>JABDLY010000115.1 GCA_013001755.1 Sphingomonadaceae bacterium | reverse complement strand
AGCCGCCGTTTCGGCGTCGATCCGTCCCCATTCCGAATGCATCTTGTGATCGCGCACATCGTCCGCCTTGACCGGCAGGAAGGTGCCCGCGCCGACATGGAGCGTCAGCATGACATGGTCGATGCCGCGCTCCGCCAGCGCGTCCATCAGCGCGGGAGTAAAGTGCAGCGAAGCGGTCGGCGCCGCCACCGCGCCCTTTTCGCGCGCGAACATCGTCTGGTAATCGTCGATATCGCGTTCATCGATATCGCGCTTGCTGGCGATATAGGGCGGCAGCGGCATTCGCCCCGCGCGTTCGATCAGCTCTTCGGCCGGTTCATTGCCTTCGAAGGTCAGCAGCAGGCTGCCATCCTCTTCACGGCTACCGGCTATCGCGGTGACGCCGCCCGCGAAATCGATCCTATCGCCAACCTTGATCCGTCTGGCGTTGCGGACGAACGAACGCCAGCTGCGAGCCCCCTCTCGCAAATGCAGCGTCGCACCGATTCGTGCGACACCGCGCCGTCCATCAAGCTGGGCGGGAATGACACGCGTGTCATTGAAGACGAGGATATCGCCGGGCCGCAGGCAGCGCGGCAGGTCCGTCACCGTCCGGTCTTCGGTGCGGTCGCCATCGAGCACCAGCATCCGCGCGCTGTCGCGCGGATCGGCGGGGCGCAAAGCGATGCGCTCGTTGGGAAGCTCGAAATCGAAAAGATCGACTTGCATCGGCACCAGCCCTTGAACCGATTGGGCTGAGCATGTCGAAGCCCTGCCCTTTCTTTTTCGAGGATGAAGTAAGTACAGCCCTTCGACAAGCTCAGGGTAAGCGGGTTTGGCCTGGCGCCGAGTTTATTCCGGCTCGTCCCCAGCCGCCAGCGCCGCATCGATCGCCGCGACGGGATCGTTGCTCGGCTGCGGCGTGCTGAACGCCGCGATCTCGGCGGCGGTGGGCGGCGGAATATTGTCGGCGGCGACCGACGCGCGAATGATCCGCGCCGGGCGCGCCGGCGGTTCGCCGCGCGGGATCGCGTCGACATATTCCATGCCGTCGATCACCCGGCCGAACGCCGTATAATTGGAATCGAGCTGGAAACGCGGCTGGAACATGATGAAAAACTGGCTGTTGGCGCTGTTGGGATCGGTGGCGCGCGCCATCGAAACGGTGCCGCGAACATGCGGCAAGCGGCTGAATTCGGCATTGAGGTCGGGCAGCTGCGAACCGCCTTCGCCGGTCCCCGTCGGATCGCCGGTCTGCGCCATGAAGCCTTCGATCACGCGGTGAAAGACGATGCCGTTGTAGAAACCCTGGCGCGCCAGCGTCTTGATACGCTGGGCATGATTCGGCGCGACATCGGGCCGCAGCCGGATCGCCACGCGCCCGCCGGTCGAAAGATCGAGATAGAGCGTATTTTCCGGATCGGGCGCCGGCGTGGCCGCCGTGGCCGTCGGATCGATGGCCGGGGCCACCTCCTCGGACGCATCGACCGTAGCGTCAAGCGAAGCGAGTTCGGTCTCCGCGGAAGAAGACGAGCAGGCCGCCGCCATGGACGCCAAAGCGATCAGAAGAATTTTCAAACGCATAGAAACCTCAAAAATTGGCGGGTGCCGAAAAACGCCGCCGCAATACGAATTCGATGACCCTTTAGCGCAACCACGAACCGCCTGAAAGGCCGATGAACGGGCGGTTGTTTATTCGCCTTTCCTGCCCAGCTCGGTAACGCGCGCAGTGACCTGTTCCTCGACCGCGGGCGTCACGAATTTACGGATATCGCCGCCATAGAAGGCGATTTCCTTGACCAGCCGCGAAGCGATCGGTTGCAGCGAGACATCCGCCATCAGGAACACCGTTTCAATGGCGTCGTTGAGCTGCTGGTTCATGCCCGCCATCTGATATTCATACTCAAAATCGGCAACGGCGCGCAGCCCGCGCACGATAACGCTCGCCCCTTCGCGCTGGGCGAAATCCATCAGCAGCGAGTTGAAATGGACGACCTCGATATCGCCGTCGCAATCGGCAACCTCGCGCTGGACCATTGCGAGCCGCTCGTCATCGTCGAACATCGGCGATTTGCTGGGGTTGGTCGTCACCCCGATGATCAGCTTATCGACCAGCTTCACCCCGCGCCGGATGATATCCATATGGCCAAGCGTGATCGGGTCGAACGTGCCCGGATAGACGCCGATACGATCCATCCCCATCAATTGCTCCTCTCGATCGAATAACGCGCTATCGCCCGCAGCATCTCGGCCTCCTCGCCGAAGCTGTGAAGATGGTCAATCGCTTGATCGACCAGCATTTGCGCCTGCTGCCGCGCGCGATCGACGCCAACCAGCGAGACGAAGGTCGCCTTGCCCGCCCTGGCGTCCTTGCCGACACGCTTGCCTGTCGCGCCTTCGTCGCCCTCCACGTCGAGCAGATCGTCGGCAATCTGGAAGGCGAGACCGAGATCGCGGGCATAGCCGCGCAGATGCATGCGGTGTTCATGCGGGACGCGTCCCATGATGCACGCCGCCTCGAGACAAAAACCGATCAGCGCGCCGGTCTTGAGCTGCTGCAGCCGCGTCACGGCCGGCAGGTCGAGCTGCTGATGTTCGGCGACAAGGTCCATCATCTGGCCGCCGGCCATCCCGGCAGGGCCACTGGCGCGGGCGAGTGCGGCCATCAGTTCGGCGCGGACGAAGGGATCGTTATGCGTCGCTTCGTCGCCGAGAATCTCGAACGCCAGCGCAAGCAGGCAATCGCCCGCCAATACCGCCGTCGCTTCGTCGAACGCCTTGTGCACGGTCGGCTTGCCGCGCCTGAGATCGTCATCGTCCATGCACGGCAGATCGTCATGGATCAGCGAATAGACATGGATGCACTCGACCGCGAAGCCGGCGCGCATCGCGCTGTCGTGATCGACATTGAAAATCTCGCTCGCGGCGACGACGAGCATCGGCCGCAGCCGCTTGCCGCCGCCGATCGCCGCATGGCGCATGCCCTCATAGAGCCGGGCGCGGGTATCCGACGGCACCTTGAGCCAGGTGTCGAACAGGATATCCATATCCTTGGCCATCCGCTCGAGCGCTGACGGCAATCCGATGGACACGACCCCCATTAGGCCGTGAACTCATAAACAGGACGATCGAGGCGCCCAAATGGCGAACATATCGGATCGAAAGACGCGCCGGGAAGGCTGGTTGCCTTTCCAAGCGGCTTTCGGTTCGAGATGGAAGCCATTGGGGCGTCCCTGAGGGATTTGACCGAAATGGCCCATTGCGGCGTCAAAAAGTCTTGAAATATTGACATATTACTGCGCCTTTCATCCTTGCACTGGACCATTTCGCCTCAAACCTCGAACGCCCTGTTTATGACTTCACGGCCTGACTATTCCGGATCGAGCGGTTCGGTTCCCGCCGGGTTGCCGTCTGCATCGAGCTGGATCTTCTCGATCCGCGCCTGCGCCGATTTGAGCCGGGCCTCGCAATGCGCGCGCAATTTGTCGCCCTGCTCGTAGAGATCGATCGATTCGTCGAGTGGGGCCTCGCCCGCTTCGAGCTGGCGAACGATCGTCTCGAGCCGCTGCAATGCCTCTTCGAAGGAAAGCTTTTCGATATCGACGGTCTTCTGGTCGGTCATCGCGCCGCTATGGGCGACCCGGCCAGCTATGGTCAAGCAAGAGCCGCGTCGGTTAAACGGTGTGGACGATTCGGGCGCCCGCAACCCATTTCAAGGAGATCAGCGATGCCAACCCAGGTTAATCCGGCCACCGGAGAAGAGGGAAAGAGCTTCCCGGCGCTGACCGACGATGAGATCGAATCGAAACTCGCGCTCGCCGCCGAGACATATCGCGAATGGCGCACCACCGATTATGCGACACGCACCGGCCTGCTGAACAGAATCGCCGATCAATACGCCGAGCAGAAGGAGCGGCTCGCAAATATCGTTACCAGCGAGATGGGCAAACCGGTCACCCAGGCGCGCGCAGAGATCGACAAATGCGTAAAGGGCTTCCGCTTCTACGCCCAAAACGGGCCCGATATGCTCGAACCGACCGAACGCGAGCTGGCAAGCGGCCGGACGGTGTCGCGCTGGCTGCCGCAGGGACCGGTTCTGGCGGTGATGCCGTGGAATTATCCGTTCTGGCAGGTCGTTCGTTTCCTTGCGCCAACAATCATGGCGGGCAATGTCGGGTTGCTCAAACATGCCAGCTCGACGCCCGAAACCGCGGCCGCGCTCGAGGAAATGGTGCTTGACGCGGGCGGCCCCGAAGGCCTGTTCCAGAATCTCCATATCAGCGCTTCGAAGGTCGCCGGCATCATCGCCGACGACCGCGTCGTCGCGGTGACGATCACCGGCAGCGAAGGCGCGGGCATCAAAGTCGCCGAAGCGGCGGGGCATAACCTCAAGAAAGTCGTGCTCGAACTTGGCGGATCGGATCCGTTCGTCGTTATGCCGAGCGCCGATGTCGAGAAGGCGGCCAGGGTAGCGGTTACCGCGCGGCTGCAAAATGCCGGCCAGAGCTGCATTTGCGGCAAGCGGATGATTGTCCATGAGGATGTCTACGACCGTTTCATGGATATCTTCGTCGAGGGCGTGAAAAACATAAAGATCGGCGATCCGACCGACGAGACGACCGAAATGGGGCCGTTGTCGAGCCAGGATGCACGCGACGATATCGTCGAGCAGCTAGAAAAGGCGGTGCAATCGGGCGCCAACAAACTTTACGGCGGCGACGTTCCCGACAAGCCGGGTGCGTGGATGGACCCCGCGATCCTCACCGACATACCCGAAGGCGCCCCCGTCGCGCGCGAGGAATTTTTCGGGCCCGTCGCGATGGTCTTCAAGGTAAAGGATATCGACGAGGCGATCGAGAAGGCGAACGATATTCCCTTCGGCCTCGGTTCGAGCGTCTGGACCAACGAGGAAGCCGAGAAGGAACGCTTCATCCGCGATATCGAAGCCGGGATGACGGCGGTCAACCAGATGCTCGCCTCCGATCCCTATGCGCCGTTCGGCGGGATCAAGCGTTCGGGCCATGGCCGCGAGCTCGGCTCGCACGGTTTGCACGAATTCATGAATCTGAAGAATGTGATGCTGCCCGAATGACTTACTTATCGTCATTCCAGCGAAGGCTGGAATCTATCCCAGATGTCAGTCTTGCGATTGCGTAGCTAGAATAGACCCCAGCCTTCGCTGGGGTGACGGACTGGTTGAGCCTCATAGGAAACCCAATGGCCGAAACCGCTCTGAACGCTGCGCTCGATCTCCCCTGCGGCGCCGCGATTCCCAACCGGATAGCCAAATCGGCAATGACTGAAGGTCTCGCCGACGCCAGGGGCCGTCCGACACCCGAACTCGAGCGGCTCTACGGTCTCTGGTCTGACGGCGGCGCAGGCCTGCTGTTTTCGGGAAATATCCAGATCGACCGCGATCATCTCGAGCGTCCCGGCAATGTGATTCTCGACCGTGCACCCGATGCCGAAATGCGCGCGGCGCTTACGAGCTGGGCGAAGGCCGCGACGCGGGGCGGCAATCATTTCTGGGCGCAGCTCGCCCATGCCGGGCGCCAGACCCAGGCCATCGTCAACCCCCATCCCAAAGCGCCCTCGGCTATTCCGCTCGCCCTCCCCGGCAAGCAATTCGGCGATCCCGTCGCGCTCGACGGTGCCGATATTCCAATCCTCATCGAACGCTTCGCGATGGCGGCAAAGGCGTGCAAGGAAGCGGGCTTCACCGGTGTCCAGCTCCACGCGGCGCATGGCTATCTGCTCTCGCAATTCCTCAACCCCAACGCCAATCAGCGCAGCGACGGCTGGGGCGGCAGCCTCGAAAACCGCGCGCGCTTCCTGCTCCGCGCCTTCGAGGCGGCCCGCGCTGCGGTGGGGTCCGCCTTTCCGATCTCGGTCAAGCTCAATTCCGCCGATTTCCAGCGCGGCGGTTTCGCGTTCGAAGACAGCCTGCAGGTCGCGCGATGGCTCGAGGAAGCGGGCGTCGATCTCATCGAGATTTCGGGCGGCTCGTACGAACAGCCGAGCATGATGGGCGCAGGCGGCGCGACCGAAGGCAAACAGCCCGAACCGGGATCGTCCACCGCGGCGCGCGAGGCCTATTTCGTCGATTTCGCCAAGGCGATGCGCGAGAAGGTCTCGGTCCCGCTGATGGTCACAGGCGGCTTCCGCACGCGCGCCGCGATGGAACATGCGCTGGAAAATGGCGCAGCCGATCTGATCGGCCTCGCCCGGCCGATGTGTTACGACCCCGATGCACCGAAACATATCCTCGAGGGCGGAAGCGAATTGCGCCGCTGGGAGAACGAGCTTCACCTGCTGCCCAAACCCTTGCGCTTCCTCGCCGCGATCCCGGCCGTGAAACCGATCGCCGGCTTCGCCGTCCAATTCTGGTATTACGGCCAGCTCTATGCGCTTGGCCGCACCGGGCGAACCAATCCCAACCTGTCGGTATTTCGCGCCTATCGCGAGGTCGAAGCGACGCACAGGGCGCTTGTCGAGCAGCGCGAAGCCTAGACGCCCTCTTCCGCCCTCAGCGCCTTGCGGTCGAGCTTGCCGATCATCGTCTTGGGCATTTCGTCGCGGATCACGACATCGGCGACGCGTTCATGCTTGCCGAGCTGCGGGTTGAGCCATTTCTTGAGCGCATCGCCCGTCGCCTCCTCGCCCTTTTCGAGCGTGACATAGGCCTTGGGCTTCTCGCCGGTATAATCGTCGGGAACGCCGATCACGAGCGCTTCCTTGATCGCCTTGTGCTTATAGAGGATTTCCTCGAGCTGGCTCGGAAACACCTTGAAGCCCGAGACCGCGATCATGTCCTTCAGCCGGTCGACGATGTAGATATAGCCGTCCCCGTCGATCGTCCCGACATCGCCGGTACGCAGGAAGCCGTCGTGCAGAATCTGGTCGTCGGCGTCAGGGCGATTCCAATATCCGTACATGATCTGCGGACCGGCGATGCAGATTTCGCCGGGCTCGCCCTCGGGCGCCGGTTCGTTCGGGTCTTCCTTGTCGACGAGCTTGACGATCGTCGAAGGGATGGGCTGGCCGATCGAGCCTTCGCGGTTCTCACCGTCATAGGGGTTGCACGAAACGACGCCTGCGCTTTCGGTCAGCCCATAGCCTTCGACGAGCTTGGCGCCGGTCAGCGCTTCGAATTTATGCTTGGTTTCGACCGGCAGCGGCGCGCCGCCCGAAATGCAGACGCGCAGGCTGCTGAAATCGGTCTTCGGGGTCCTCGGATGATCGAGCAGCGCGGTGTACATGGTCGGCACCCCGGGAAGCGCCGTCGCCTTGGTGCGTTCGATCGCCTTCAATGCCTGCGCAGCGTTCCAGCGCGGCAGCATGACGATCTCGCCGCCGCGCTCGACCGTGCGGTTGAGCACTGTCGCATTGGCGAAGACATGGAAGAAGGGCAGCACGCCCATGATCCGGTCCTCGGCTTCGGGCTCGGGGTCGATCGCGTTGATCTGCCGCGCGTTCACGGTGATGTTCTGATGGGTGAGCATCGCGCCCTTGGGCGTGCCGGTGGTGCCGCCGGTGTACTGGATCAGCGCGATATCCTTGCGCGGATCGATGCCGACGCGTTCCATGACGCCGTCATTATCGACGACCTCGTTGAACGGGATGACATCGCGGCGCTTGGGCATATCGACCGACTCGCCGCCCTTGAAGACGCGGAACATCAGCGATTTGGCGAGCGGCAGCGCCTCGACGACGGTGCCGACGACAAGCTTTTCGAGCGACGATTTGTCGAGCACTTCGAGCGCGGTCGGCAGCAGCGCCTTGGCCGACAGCGTGAACAGCAGCCGGGTGCCCGAATCCTCGACCTGGTGCATCAGTTCCTCGACCGAATAGAGCGGCGAGAAATTGACCACCGTCGCGCCCATCTTCATCGCGCCATAATAGGCGGCGAGATAATGCGGCACATTGGGCAGGAAGATGCCGACGCGGTCGCCCTTCTTGATGCCGAGCGTCTGCAGCCCCTTGGCGACGCGGTTCATGCCGAGCCGGACATCGGCATAGCTGAACTTGCGCCCCATGAAATCGGCGAGATAGGCGTCGGGATTCTTGGCCGCGCTCTGGGCGAACATCTGCGACACGGAAAGCGGCGCGAAGCTGCGATCCCAGGAACCGGGATGGCGGTATTCGTTGCGCCAGATATCGGGAGTTGCGACCATGAGGGCGCTATAGCATGAGCGAAGCGGCGCGCAAGCTGCTTACATTGATGTAAGCAGTGGCTTCGGCATAATGGCCGCAAACCTTCTCCCCTCGGGAGAAGGACTTAATCGTCCGACTTCTTGAACAGTTCCTCGGCGCCTTCGGGGAGCGGCTTGGGCGACGATTCTTCGCCGGGGGTATCGGGCCAGGCGGGTTTTTCCTCGACAATCTCTTCGCCCGCTTCCTCGGCCGCGGCGGCGGCTTCTTCGGCAGCAAGCGCAGCCGCGGCTTCCACGGCAGCGGTCTCGCGCTCCTGCTTGAGCTCTTCGATCAGCGCCTCGCGATCGCCTTCGGATACTTCGTCCTTGGGCGGTTCGATGCCCGCCTTCTTCGCCGCCTTGCCGACGACCATATCGAGCTCGCTCTGCCGGCACAGACCCAAAGTCACCGGATCCTTCGGCGTGATTTCGGCGATGTTCCAGTGCGTGCGATCGCGGATAGCGTTGATCGTGTTGCGCGTCGTGCCAATCAGCTTGCCGACCTGCGCGTCGGAAATTTCCGGGTGGTTGCGGAGCAGCCAGGCGATGCCGTCGGGCTTGTCCTGCCGTTTCGAGACCGGCGTGTAGCGCGGGCCCTTGGTCCGACGAATCTGTTCGGGCCCAACCGACATCTGCAATGCATGTTCGGGATCGGCCTGTCCTTTGTCGATCTCTTCCTGCGTCAGCTCGTGTGCCTGTACGGGATCGCGGCCGGTGAGCTTGGTCGCGGCGGTGTCGTCGGCGATCGCCTGGACTTCGAGGATATGGAGCCCGCAAAATTCGGAAATCTGCTCGAAACTGAGCGATGTATTGTCGACCAGCCAGCTGGCGGTGGCATGGGGCATGAGGGGATGGGCCATTGGCGCGTCCTTTTGAGATAATAAAAGGGCCGCCCCAACGGGACGGCCAAGCATTGCCCTTATTTAGGTCAGCGCGCGGCGCGAGGCAAGAGCGGTCTATCCGACTTCGAGAACGATCTTGCCGATATGATCGCCGGCTTCCATGCGCGAATGGGCGGCGGCGGCATCGGCGAGCGCGAAGCTCTGGTCCATCACCGGCCTGAGTTCGCCATTATCGACATGCGGCCACACATTGCGGAAGATCTCGTCGGCGAGCAGGCCTTTGAACTCGACCGAGCGCGCACGCAGCGTCGAGCCGGTCAGCGTCAGCCGGCGCGTCATGATCTGCACCAGGCTGATATTGGCTTCCATTCCGCCCTGGACCGCGATGGTGACGTGGCGGCCGTCTTCCTTGAGGCATTGCATGTTGCGCGGCACATAATCGCCCGCGACCATGTCGATGACGATTTCGACGCCCTCACCATTTGTATGCGCCTTCACTTCCTCGACGAAATCCTGTGTCTTGTAGTTGATCGCATGCGCCGCGCCGATCTCCTTCGCCTTCGTGCATTTTTCGTCGCTGCCGCAGGTAACGATGACGGTCAGCCCGAAAAGATTGCCCAGCATGATCGCCATCGAACCGATGCCGCTCGTGCCGCCGTGGACCAGTGCCGTTTCGCCTTCGCTCGCAAAGCCGCGTTCGAAAAGATTGTGCCAGACGGTGAACAGCGTCTCGGGCAGCGCTGCGGCCTCCTGCATCGACAGGGCTTCGGGAACCGGCAGGCACTGGACGGCGGGCGCCGTGCAATATTCGGCATAGCCGCCGCCGGCGACGAGCGCGCAGACCTGCTGGCCGAGAACGGCATCGTCGACATCGCCGCCGAGCGCGACGATCTCACCGGCAATTTCAAGCCCCGGTATCGAGGGAGCACCCGGCGGCGGCGGATAGAAGCCCTTGCGCTGGACGATATCGGGCCGGTTGATACCGGCAGCCGCCACCTTGATCAGCACTTCGCCCTTACCGGGCTCGGGAACGGGCCGCTCGACCAGCTCGAGCGCCTCGGGCCCGCCGGGGGTTTCGATATCGATTGCTTGCATAACCTGCGGAAGCGCGGCCATAATTGTCCCCTGTCGGCACGCGAAAGTTGGCGGCCTTATTGACAGAGGCGGACCGAGGGTCAACTCTAGGGTCAGGGCCTGTAGCTCAAACCGGTGAGGTTTGAAGCGAAATGGCTCAGTGCAAGGAGGAAAGGCACAGAAATATGTCGATATTTCAAGGCTTTTCGACGCGGCAATGGGCCATTTCGGTCAAATCCCGAAGGGACGCCCAAATGGCTTCCATCTCGAACCGAAAGACGCTTGCCCATAGAACCACTATGGCCGGCGCGCCTTTTGGTCCGATATGTTCGCCATTTGGGCGCCTCGCCGGTGTGAGCTACAGGTCCTGACCCTAAGCTATGGATTTGGACGAACTTTTCGCCAAAAGCCCCGAAGATCCGCTGACGCAGCTCTGCAAGCAGGATCTCGACCCGCTCTCCGTGGAAGAGCTGGAAGCGCGTATCGAGGCGCTGAAGGGCGAAATTGCGCGGGTCGAGGCGAAACTCGAGGGTGCCGTCAGCCATCGCAAGGCGGCCGACGAGATCTTCAAGCGATGATATTTTGGCGGTCAAAAACGGCGGACAAGGCCGGGTTTTGGACATGCATCGCCAATTCTGACCGAGTTGTTAACTTTTCCGTTAACCATTCCCATATAGGATTAAAGCCGCCTCAGAGGTTTTGAGGCTGGCAAGGAGTTAACCAAATGCCCTCTTTCGCCCGCGAGCTCGAACAGACGCTCCACAACGCCCTCGCCGAAGCGGCGAACCGCAAGCATGAATATGCGACGCTCGAGCATTTGCTGCTCGCGCTGACCGACGACGATCATGCGGCGCAGGTGATGACGGCGTGCGGCGTCGAAATTTCCGAGTTGCAGGAAGCCGTTGCGGTCTATCTCGATAATGAACTCGAAGCGCTCAAGATCGACGGGACGACCGACCCCTCTCCGACCAGCGGCTTCCAGCGCGTCGTCCAGCGCGCGATCCTCCATGTGCAGTCATCGGGCCGCGATGAGGTAACCGGGGCCAATGTCCTCGTCGCCCTGTTCTCCGAACGCGAAAGCTATGCCGTTTATTTTCTCCAGCAACAGGATATGAGCCGGCTCGACGCGGTCAGCTATATTTCGCACGGCGTCGGCAAGGGCGAGCAATCGGACGATCCCACAGAAGTGCGCGGCGTCGATGAGGACGAGCAGACCGAGCAGAAGCCGGGCGGCAAAAAGAAAAACGAGAGCGCACTCAAGCAGTTCTGCGTCAATCTCAACGAGAAAGCCGAAGCCGGCAAGATCGATCCGCTGATCGGCCGTGCCATCGAAGTCGATCGCACGGTGCAGATTCTGTGCCGCCGTTCGAAAAACAATCCGCTCTATGTCGGCGAACCAGGCGTCGGCAAGACGGCGATCGCCGAAGGGCTGGCGCGCCGTATCGTGGAAAAGGACGTTCCCGAAGTGCTCGAACCGGCGGTCATATTCGCGCTCGATATGGGCGCACTGCTCGCCGGCACGCGTTATCGCGGCGATTTCGAGGAACGGCTCAAGGCGGTCGTGACAGAACTCGAGAAGATGCCCGACGCGATCCTGTTCATCGACGAAATCCATACGGTGATCGGCGCCGGCGCGACGAGCGGCGGCGCGATGGACGCGTCGAACTTGCTCAAGCCTGCGCTTTCGAGCGGCAGCATAAGATGCATAGGTTCAACGACTTATAAAGAGTTCCGAAACCATTTTGAGAAGGACCGCGCGCTGCTTCGCCGGTTCCAGAAAATCGACATCAACGAGCCGACGGTCGAGGATACGATCAAGATCCTCCAGGGTCTGCGTCCGCATTTCGAAGACCATCATAACGTCAAATATACCGCCGCCGCGATCGAATCGGCAGTCGAGCTTTCGGCGCGCTACATCAACGACCGCAAGCTCCCCGACAAGGCGATCGACGTCATCGACGAGAGCGGCGCGAGCCAGATGCTCGTCGCGCCGTCGAAGCGCCGCAAGATGATTACGCCCAACGAGATCGAACAGGTGGTTTCGATGATGGCGCGGATCCCGCCCAAACAGGTTTCGACCGACGACAAGACGGCGCTCGAAAGCCTCGAAAAAGATCTCAAGCGCGTTGTCTTCGGCCAGGATCTCGCCATCGAAACGCTGGCCTCGGCGATCAAGCTGTCGCGCGCCGGCCTGCGCGAGCCGCAAAAGCCGATCGGCAACTATCTCTTCTCGGGCCCGACCGGCGTCGGCAAGACCGAGGTCGCCCGCCAAATCTCGTCGATCATGGGCATCCCGCTCGAACGCTTCGACATGTCCGAATATATGGAACGGCACAGCGTTTCGCGCCTGATCGGTGCGCCTCCGGGCTATGTCGGCTATGATCAGGGCGGGCTGCTCACCGACGCAGTGGACCAGAATCCGCATTGCGTGTTGCTGCTCGACGAGATCGAAAAAGCCCATCCCGACCTGTTCAACGTGCTGCTCCAGGTGATGGACAACGGCAAGCTCACCGATCATCACGGCAAGACGGTCGATTTCCGCAACGTCATCCTGATCATGACGACCAATGCCGGCGCCGCCGACCTTGCGAGCGAAGGCATCGGCTTCGGCAACACTTCCAAGGAAGCCGCAAGCGAAGAGGCGGTGAAAAAGATGTTCACCCCGGAATTCCGCAACCGTCTCGATGCGGTCGTGCCGTTCGGCTATCTGCCGCCTGCGGTCGTCGCGCGCGTCGTCGACAAGTTCATTCTCGAGCTCGAAATGCAGCTCGAGGATCGCAGCGTCCATATCAAGCTCGACGACGAATCGAAGGCGTGGCTCACCGAACGCGGATATGACAAGCTCTACGGCGCACGCCCGATGAGCCGGCTTATCCAGCAAAAGATCAAGCAGCCGCTCGCCGAAGAGCTGCTGTTCGGCAAACTCGTCAATGGCGGCGAAGTCGGCGTCACCGTCAAGGACGGCGCGCTCGACTTCGAACTCACCCCTGCCCCGCCCAAACGCAAACCGCCGAAAAAGAAGAAAAAGGCGAAGCCGAGCGAAAAAGCGTAAATTAGCCGCACTTCGTCATTGCGAGGAGCAAAGCGACGAAGCAATCCAGAGCGCCAGACGATGCTGCCTGCCGCTCTGGATTGCTTCGCTGCGCTCGCAATGACGGTAGGGGGTCGCCGGAATGACGCAGTTGTTTCGATCTTGCTGGCATGCCACTAGAATATCGGTCGCAGCTGTTATATGTAGATAACACACTATGGCCGATCGTGACGACCCATATTATCGGAGCGGTGACGAAGACCGCCATCCGAACCTGATCGGCCCCTATGCCGACGATCCGGCGCTATCGCCCTATTACAAGTCGCGCGACAATCGCGACCCTCCCGAGAATCGTTACGAACCCGTCGATCCCGATTATGCCGGCTATACCGAATATGGCCGCGACCATGACGATTGGGAACGGGTAGAGTTTCCGCCGGCCGACGATCCTCCTCCGCCACCGCTTCATCATCCGCATGAGCCGTATGAAGAATGGGACGAGGACGGCGAACCCCCTCCCCCGCGCCAGCGCAGGCGGTGGCGTATATTCAAATGGGGCCTCAAGCTCTTCATCTTCTTCTTCGTTCTGCTGCTCGCCTGGCTGGCGATTTTCGCACCGGTTTCGCGCACCGCCGAACCGCTCGTTCCCCCGCCGATCGTGTTGCAGGCGTCGGACGGCACGCCGATAGCGCGGATGGGGCCGGTGATGGGGCGTCCGGTCGTCATGGACGAACTGCCACCCTATGTCCGTCAGGCATTCCTCGCGATCGAAGACCGCCGCTTCGACGATCACTGGGGCGTCGATCCGCGCGGCATCGCCCGCGCGCTCTGGACCAATGCGACATCGGGCACGCGGCACGGCGGCAGCACGATTACCCAACAGCTCGTCAAGCTGACCTATCTCAATTCCGATCAGACGCTGTTTCGCAAGGCGCAGGAAGTGCCGATAGCGCTCTGGCTCGAAATCTGGCTGTCGAAGGACCAGATTCTCGAACGCTATCTGTCGAACGTCTATTTCGGCGATAATGTCTACGGGCTGCGCGCCGCGTCGCTTCACTATTTCTATCGCCATCCCGAAAATCTGACGCTGAGCCAGGCGACGATGCTGGCAGGGCTCGTCCGCGCGCCCTCTCGATACGCCCCGACGACCAATCTCGAAGGCGCGCGCGAACGCCAGCGCGTCGTCATCGCCGCGATGGTCGATGCGGGCTATCTCGATGCGCTCGAGGCCGAGGCGATCCCGCTTGCCGAAGTCGATCACCGCCCGCCGCCCGAAATGCCGAGCGGCGGCTATTTCGCCGACTGGGCGATCCAGCAGGCGCGCGACGCCTTCCCGCCCGGCTATGAAACGATAGAGGTGCCGACCACACTCGACAGCGACCTGCAACGCCTGGCCGAGCGCGTCACGCGGAGCGGCACGCCGGGCAATGCCCAGGTCGCGCTCGTCGCGATGCGGACAGATGGAGAGGTCGTCGCGATGGTCGGCGGCCGCGATTATTCCGAATCCGCCTTCAACCGCGCGACCCAGGCGTCGCGCCAACCGGGCTCAACGTTCAAGCTGATCGTCTATCTCGCGGCGCTGCGCAGCGGATTGACGCCCGACAGCATCGTCGACGACAGCCCGATCGAAACCGGCGAATACCGCCCTTCCAATGCCGGCGGCACCTATCGCGGCGAGATAACGCTGCGCGAAGCCTTCG
>JABDLY010000103.1 GCA_013001755.1 Sphingomonadaceae bacterium | reverse complement strand
TCAGTCTGGCGCTGGTGATCGAGGGCGTCGCCTGATGGATCGCCTGGCGCGAGTTCGAGAAGACGCGCGGCAACCAGCCGATCCTGACCGCGGTCCGCCGATCGAAAGACCCGACCGTGTTCACGATCCTGTTCGAAGACAGCGCGGCGATGCTCGGGCTGCTGGTCGCGCTGATCGGGATCGCATGCGCGCAGATATTCGATATGCCGGTGCTCGACGGCGTCGCCTCGATCGGCATCGGCATCGTGCTTGCCGTCGTCGCGATCCTGCTCGCGATCGAGAGCAAGGGGCTGCTCGTCGGCGAAGGCGCCGCGCCCGAGGTCGTCGAGGGCATCCGGAAGGTGGTTTCGGACGATGACCGGATAACCGGCGTCAACGAGATATTGACGATGCATATGGGGCCGCAAGACATTTTGCTCGCGGCAAGCGTCGATTTCGACGACAGCATTACCGCCGACCGCGTCGAGCAGGCGATCACCGATTTCGAAATCCGGATAAAATCGGCCTTTCCGCAGGTCAGCCGTATCTTCATCGAGGCGCAGAGCTGGCGCCAGCACCATGCCGCCGCGATTGCCGCCGGCGAAATCTCCGACAGCGCGCCGCAAGACGATGAGTAGGCGCGCAGGCGCGATACCGGCTGTCGATGACGCGCCTCTCATGATATCCGCGAAACGCAGATGACCACAGAATCGGCACCTCAATCGGCGGGAAGCGTCTTGACGGGCGGCGGAGAATTTCTCGCTTCGGCGCAGCGCTCGATTGCCATCGCGATCGACCAGATTTGGTCGATCGCGGCGCTCCAGCAATTGCTCGCGCTGCTTGCCGCCGTCGCGCTCGGCTATCTGCTCTCGCGCCGGCCGGTTCGCTATTTCGATCGGCTACGCGACGAGCAACAGGACGAGGGCGGCGTACTCTACCAGCTTTACCGCGTGCTCGCGCGGATATGCTGGCCGGTGGCGATACTGGTCTTGCTGTGGATTGCGGCGGGCGTTTTCGACGCCTTCGACCAGCCCAGCTACGGGCTGCGCATCACCGCCAGCCTGCTCAACGCGCTGATCGTCGTCCGCGTCCTCGCTACGTTAATGGGCAGCGGGCCGTGGCGCCGCGTCTTCCAGGTTCTCGCCTGGGCGGTCGCAGCACTCTATATTCTGGGTTGGCTCGATCCGGTAACCGAGGCGCTCGAATCGGCCGCGATCGAAATATCGGGCTTCCGGCTTTCGCTGCTGCGCATCCTGACGACGTTGCTCGTTATCGTTATCGCCTTCTGGGTCGCGCGGCTCGCCGGCGATGCGGCGCAGGCGCGGTTGCGCGTCTCGAAGCGGCTCACCCCTTCGCTCGCCGGCCTGCTCGGCCAGCTCGCCAAGATCGCCTTCATGGTGATCGCGGTGCTCGTCGCGCTGTCGGCGGCGGGCATCAACCTGACCGCGCTGACGGTGCTGTCGGGCGCGATCGGCGTCGGCATCGGCTTCGGACTCCAGGCGATCTTCTCCAACTTCATCTCGGGCATCATCATCCTGTTCGAAAAATCGGTCAAAGTCGGCGATTTCATCGAGCTTGAATCGGGCGTCACCGGCCTCGTCACCGAAATCAGCATCCGTTCGACCAAGGTCACGACCAACGACAATGTCGATATCCTCGTCCCCAATGAGGAATTCATCAAGGCGCAGGTGACCAACTGGACGCTGAGCGAAGCCAAACGGCGGCTGCGCATTCCCTTCGGCGTCGCCTATGGCACCGACAAGGAGCTGGTGAAAAAGGCCGGGCTCGAAGCCGCGTCGAAGCTCGACTGGATCCATGACGATGGCGGCCAGCGCGCGCCGCAGGTCTGGCTCACCGGCTTCGGCGATTCGAGCCTCGACTTCGAACTCGTCGTCTGGCTGACCGACGAGGCGACCAAGCGGCCCGCCAAGGTCAACGCCGATGCCTATTGGGAGCTCCATTCGGCGCTCGAAAAATACGAAATCGAGATTCCGTTCCCGCAACGCGACCTGCATTTAAAAACGCCGGAAAAAATCCAGATCGAGAATTGATTCGAGGCAAAGCCGGGGCCGGCCGGTTGGAACCGGTCCCGGTTAGCACGCAACGGCACCTACTGGTTCTCGGCAATCTCCGCGAGGATCGCTGCGGCGGTAGTGGGCCCGGCGACGATGGTGTCCTCACGACTTTGAACGAGCGCGCGGAACTGGCCGGGGCGCGGACGCGGCAAGCCTAACCGCTCAGTCGCAGCGCGCATGCGCTCGCTTTGGCCGTCGACCGCCTGCGGAGCGATACGCAGAAAATCCCAGCTGGCGCCGTTCCGATGCGAATAGTGTCGAATTGGCTCCAGGCCTGCCTCGGCACGTACCCGATCGATACGATCGAACCATTCCAGCAGCGCGACATAGGAATCGGGTACCGCTTGGTAGGTTGTTACGATCAGTTCGCCATCGCCGCTCTGGGCAGCGACTGGCTGGGTTGCAAAAATAGCTGCGCCAAGCGCAGCCATGGCGACAAATTTGTTCATGGCATTCTCCTATTCGTATCGCGTAACCGGGTTGCGCCGACGGCGGGCCGGGCTATCGGGCAGGCGTCGGCTCGCGAGCGTCAGGGGTGAGTGTGGGTGAAGTAGCGCGCGCCGTCCTCGATAAGTCCGCCGACCTCTTCGATCAGTGTTTCGAACGCTTCCTCAGAACCGAGCTGCGCCACCAGTGCGGCTCGCCATGCAGTCCGCGAGCGCGAGTTGTGACTATCGAGCGTTGCCATGCCGTCGGGCATCTCGCGAACGATCATGATATTCCACGACCCGTCCATGACCCAGTGGATGACCGGCACCGGCAGACCCGCCGACCGGTAGGCGGGTATGTAATGGTCGGTCATGATCTCGTTCCAGCGCTCGTCGGCGCCGTCCTCGAACTCGAGGAAGGAAACCTGGTAGGTGGTCCGGGCCTCCTCGGCCCCTTGGGCGCTTGCGGGCGCGGCGACAACGGTGCCCAGCCCGATGGCTGATGTGGCTACCATCACCTGTTGGATCGATTTGCTCAACTTCATGGTCTTTCCCCTCTCTCAGAATCGCTATGCTTGGCGAACGTCGTGTTCGGTTCGCTGGCGGTGATCCTTCGGGAATGCGGGCCAAAAGTCCTGCCGGAATGTTTAGGGATTTCTTAGGTTGCGCAAGTCTTTCTGATATCGCTGTTTTTTGCTTCGATTGCCACCTCGCCTTCCGATCCATGCCGATTTCTGCTCTATGGTGTACAGTGGAGGAAACAGCCGGATGGCCGGGGGCAACGGGCGCAAAAATGGGTCTTACTCGGATTGGCGAGGCGAAGGTCGATTTCGACGGACATGTCGTCGAAAGCGCGACCGGTCGCCATGCCGTCGAGCCCAAGGTGATTGAGGTTCTGCGCTCGCTGGTCGACAAGGCCGGCGAGGTCGTGACCCGCGACGAGCTGATCGAGGACGTCTGGGACGCCAAATATGGCGGCGACGAACGGCTGTCGCGCGCGATCTCGCTGCTTCGCCGCGCGCTCGGCGACGATCGCGGAAAACACGCGCATATCGAGACGATCCCGAAACAGGGCTATCGCCTCGTTGCTCGCGTCGAGCGGGACGCTTCCGGCACCGTCGAACCCCAGGTCGGCCTTCCCGCCCGATCGATTGCCGTGCTTCCCTTTGTCGATATGAGCAGCGGGGGAAACCAGCAATATCTCGGCGACGGCATCGCCGAGGAGATCATCAACGCGTTGACCAAGGTGACGCAGCTCAAAGTGGCAAGCCGGACATCGAGCTTCGTGTTTCGCGGCGAGGACAAGGATCTGCGCGAAATCGGGCGATCTCTGAACGTCGCGCACGTTCTCGAAGGCTCGGTGCGAGCGCAGGGCGATCATATCCGGATTACCGGGCAGCTGATAGCGGCGGATGACGGCTATCACCGCTGGTCGGAGACATTCAAGGGCTCGCTTGCCGATATCTTCCAATTGCAGGACGATATCGCCCGGTCGATCGTCGCGGAACTGGAAATCCTGCTCGAACTGGATGGTTCGGCGCAGCTGGCGGAAAGGCTGACGGCAAACCGCGAAGCTTATGAATATTTTCTGCGCGGTCGTAGCGCGACCTATTTGCAAGATGGACCTGAAACGCTGCCGCACGCCATCGACTGGCTCGAACGCGCGGTCGCGATCGATCCTGAATTCGCGGAAGCCTGCGCGTTCTTGAGCATGGCGCATTTCTATACGCCCGAGCATCGCATAACCCCGAACTGGCGCGACCATCACTCCGCCGCGCGCCGCGCGGCGGAAAGGGCACAAAGGCTAGCGCCCGACAATCCGGCCGTCCAGGTGCCACGAATTTACGCAGCGGCCGTGGACCGTCGTATCGACCGCTATATCGAAGTGACCCAGCGTTGTTTCGACGACAGCCCAAGGATTCCGCGCGCCGAATATTTTCACAGCGTCGCGCTCGCCGCGATCGGCCTTTCCGAACAGAGTCTGAGACACCTCGAAAACGCCGAACGCGAGGAACCGATCGCCGCCAGCGGCGTGACCGTGATCGGCCATAACCATTTGGCGCTCGGCGACGCCAAGGCCGCCGAAGCTGCCTATCGCCGCGCCTTCGCAATGGGGTACAGACCGGCGGCTTTCCAGGCCGCATGGGCGATGATGGATGACGGCCGGGTGGAGGCCGCCCGGCGCTATATGCGCGATCATTTCGACGATTTCGGCGAGCAGGTTTTGCGCGTCCTCGACTTTCCGTTCAATCGCCTGCTGGTCGAACGCGCATGTATCGACAAGCGCCGCTGGGCGCAGATCCTGATCGCAATGGTTTTCCGGCATCGATGGATGAACAGCGCTGCCCAGTCCTTCTCTCCATTGTTCGGGCTATGCCGCTATACCGGCAATCCAGGCCTCTACCTGCAGCTGATCCGAACCAAGCCGATCGCCTATTTCGCCGGCACGCTCACGCATATCTGGGAACCGGGCGAAGAGTCGCGCCGCATCCGCACCCATCCCGATTTCCCGCAGCTGGCCGAAGATATCGGCCTCGTTCGCGCCTGGCAAGTTTATGGCTGGCCACGGCAGATCCAGCCGAAGCCGGGCACTGACGGCTCGAACCTCCAGTTCACCTGCAGCTGAGACTAGCGCGGCACATCCATCAGATTGCGCGCGACGACCATCCGGTGGACTTCACTCGGGCCGTCATAGATCCGCATGTTGCGGACCTTGCCGGCCAGTAGCTGGAGCGGGATTTCTTTCGTCATGCCCATCGCGCCGTGCGTCTGCATCGCGTGATCGATGATTTCCTGCGCCATTTCGGTGGCGTGGATTTTGAGCATCGAGATCTCGGTCCGCACGTCGCGGCCCTGGTCGAGCTTCCAGGCGCAGTCATAGGCCATCAGTCGGGCGGCGTGGATCTTCGTTGCGGCGTCGGCGACCCACCATTGGATCGCCTGACGCGCCGATAGCGGCTGACCGAAAACTTCGCGTTGCGGCGCATATTCCGTCATCATGTCGAGCGCACGGCTGGCGGCGCCGATGCACCAGGCGCTCATTTCCATCCGCCGTGTGCCGAGGCGAACCTGCATCGGGCCGAAGCCCTGCCCTTTGGTGCCGAGCAATTTCCAGCCGGGAACGCGGCAATCCTCGAGCAGCACCTCATAGG
>JABDLY010000231.1 GCA_013001755.1 Sphingomonadaceae bacterium | reverse complement strand
GGTCGTATCTCTCCCGGGGAATGCTGTTGGTTTACGTTAACGTAAACCATGCCGCGCTCGGCGAGTCAAATCCATGGCATGAAATCAATGCGCGTCCTTGGGTGTTTCCATGATTTCCGTCAGCACGCCGCCCATATCCTTGGGGTGGATGAAGAAAATCGGCGTGCCATGCGCGCCGATGCGCGGTTCGCCGAGGACGCGCTTGCCCTGCGCTTCGAACTCGGCCTTGGCAGCATGAATATCGGGCACTTCGAAGCACAGATGGTGTTGTCCGCCGAGCGGATTGTGTTTGAGGAAGCCGTGAATCGGCGAATCCTCGCCGAGCGGTTCGATCAGCTCGATCTGGCTGTTCGGCGTATCGACGAAGCACACTTTCACGCCCTGTTCGGGCATGTCGAAGGGTTCGCGGATCACCGTCGCGCCCATGACATCGCGCCAAAAGGCAATTGAATCGTCGATCGACGGCGTCGCAACGCCGACATGGTTCAAGGGTCCGAGTTTCATCTCAACAGCTCTCCATATCATCGGGCGCGGTGGCCAGGTCATAGCGCCGGCCCGACCAGCGATAGGTCTCGCGAAATTGCACGGCAGCCCCGTCGCGTTCGCCGGCATAGTTCACGGTGAAATTGCGCCCCAATTCAACCGCGCCGATCTCGCCGTCGATCGTCGTGTCGCCGTCGATCGTCCCGCCGTCGGAATAGCCGATCGGAAACACCGCAACCTGCGCCGGCCCGGAGGGCAGCAGCGCGATCAACTCGGCTTGGCTGCAGGTATAGCCCTGCCATGTGCCGCCGCCGGTCGTGAATATCACCGGGACGGACAGGAAATCGCGCGACACCGACCAGTCGGTGGCAGGCGCCCCCCAGCTCGATCCCCCGCCGGCATCGAGCCATTCGCCATCGACTTCCCACGGGCCGCCATCGCTTGCCAGATAATGGACGCCGATACTGCCCGAGCAGCCATGACAGCCATCTTCCATCTCGCCGAGACTGATCAGCGCCTTGCGATTCCCAAGGTCGACGATGCGGGCGGGACGATAGGTGAGTTCGCGGTTGCCGACGGTGCGGGTTGCAGCTGCGCCTCGTCCAAAGGCCAGCTCGAAAGCCTCCGCATTCGCCAGTGGCGGCAGTTCGGGTTGCTGGTCGCGCGTCTCTTGCCCGACGGTATCGTGCGGCTGTACCTCGGGCTCAGCCCTGTCGCAGGCGGCAAGCAGGAGCGCCGGAAGGGCAAGACAGCCGAATATCGGGAATTTCATAAAAGCCACTCCAACAGGTCAATGCGCTTCGCCATGCGGCATTATCCTGTGAACGACCGGCGCGAGCACCGCACCCACGATAACGCCCAACAGGCCGGATAACACGGCGAAGACCAGCCAACCGAGAAAGCCGCTCAAATTCTGCGGCGCAAGCTCGACTAGCGGGTGCGAAACCGCCTCGATCAGATATTCGGGCCCGTGCCAGCCGATCGCCGCGATATTGTGCACCAGCAGCCCGCCGCCGACCCAGGCCATCGCCAGCGTGCCGATGATCGAAATCGTCGTTAGCAGCCTGGGCATGAAACCCACCAGCCCGCGGCCGAAACCGGCCCAGGGGTTCTGCTCGTCCTGGGCGAGATGCAGCCCGACATCGTCCATCTTCACGATCAGCGCGACAGCGCCATAGACGACGACGGTAATCACGATACCGATCACCGCAAGGACGAGCGCCTGCTGCCACCAGACTTCATCGGCGACTTCGGACAGCGCAATCGCCATGATCTCGGCCGACAGGATCAGATCGGTGCGGATCGCGCCCGACACCATCTGGTTTTCCTGCTCCTCGCCGGGCGCGATTATCGCCGGCTCCTCATGCACGTTCGTTTCGTCGACGTGCAGCACTTCGAGTATCTTCTCCGCCGCTTCGTAACAGAGGAACAACCCGCCGATAATCAGGATATAGGGGATCAGGAACGGCGCGAACTGGCCGAGCAGCACGGCAGCGGGAAGCAGGATCAGCAGCTTGTTCTTGATCGACCCGCGCGCGATCTTCGCGATCATCGGCAGCTCGCGCGCCGGCGAAAATCCGGTGACGTAGCGCGGCGTAACCGCGGCATCGTCGATCACGACTCCGGCGGTCTTCGTCCCCGCCCGCGCCGCGGCAGCGCCGATATCATCGACCGACGCGGCGGCGACTTTGGCGATGGCCGCAACATCGTCGAGAAGGGCTACTAGTCCTGAGGGCATGGGTTATTCACACTGTGTTTGGGTCGGACTTAGTCGGTTGCGTCAACGCCTTAAATGCCCTCTGACGACGCTCCAGAGGGCCACTAAGCATAATGTTGTCTATATCTGTAGCTAACTCTTTGTGCCGCCCTGCAGATGCGTCTTTTCGCATAGCTTCCAAAAGTTTAACGTAGGCCGCTTTTTTGCGATCGGAAAAATCGGCGTCTTCGATTTTGTACAAGTCACTTAGGGCGCGCACGACTTTGGACGAACCGTAAATCATTAGTCGGGCATGAGCACTATCAAGCCGCTCTTTCAAAACATGCAATATATTCGCCTCTTGGTCGTTTAGTATCTGACCTGAAAGTAATTTATGCAGGACCGACATACTGTCCCACCGCTCTGACATCGCCCACGCTTCGATAAAATTAGCGTAAGCTTCGAGTTGCCTCGAATTTCGGTCTTTTTCATTCTCCCGCCAGCGCGCCAAAAACCAGCCAACTAGCAGCATGCTGATTGCAATCGCAGCGCCAACAACTTCCATGTTCATCAATTAGTCGCTTCTACAAGGGAACATTGTCATGCTTCTTCCACGGATTCTCCAACGCCTTGTTGCGCAGCTTGCGTAGCCCCAGCGCGACCCGCCGCCGTGTCGAATGCGGCATGATGACTTCGTCGATAAAGCCCTTGGCCGCCGCCACGAATGGATTGGCGAAGCGGTCTTCATATTCCCTGGTTTTTTCGGCGATCTTGTCGGGGTCGCCGGCATCCTTGCGGAAGATGATCTCGACCGCGCCTTTGGCGCCCATCACCGCGATTTCGGCGGTCGGCCAGGCATAATTCAAATCGCCGCGCAGATGTTTCGAGGCCATCACGTCGTATGCGCCGCCATAGGCCTTGCGCGTGATTACCGTGATCTTGGGCACCGTTGCCTCGGCATAGGCGAAGAGCAATTTCGCGCCGTGCTTGATGATCCCCGAATGCTCCTGCCCGACGCCGGGCAGAAAGCCGGGCACGTCGACAAAGGTCACGATCGGAATCTCGAAGGCGTCGCAGAAGCGCACGAACCGCGCGCCTTTCTTCGACGAATTGATATCGAGACAGCCGGCGAGGACCATCGGCTGGTTGGCGACGATGCCGACAGTGCGGCCTTCGATCCTGCCGAAGCCGATGATGATATTGGCGGCATGGGCGGGCTGGAGTTCGAAGAAATGTCCCTCGTCGACCGTTTTGCAGATCAGCTCGTGCATGTCATAGGGCTGGTTCGACGATGCCGGGATCAGCTGGTCGAGGCTGGGTTCGTGGCGGTCCCAGGGATCGGCGGTCGGGCGTTCGGGAACCTCTTCGCGGTTCGAAGCGGGGAGGAAGTCGATGAAATCGCGCGCCGCCATCAGTGCCTCGATATCGTTCTCGAACGCGACATCGGCGACGCCCGATTTGGTGGTGTGCGTCACCGCGCCGCCTAGCTCCTCCTGCGTTACGACTTCGTTGGTGACCGTCTTCACGACATCGGGACCGGTGACGAACATGTAGCTCGAATCCTTCACCATGAAGATAAAGTCGGTCATCGCGGGGCTGTACACCGCGCCGCCCGCGCAAGGCCCCATGATCAGGCTGAGCTGCGGCACGACGCCGCTCGCCAGCACGTTCCTTTGAAACACCTCGGCATAACCGCCAAGGCTCGCCACGCCCTCCTGGATACGCGCGCCGCCACTGTCGTTGAGCCCGATCACCGGCGCGCCGACCTTCATCGCCATGTCCATGACCTTGCAGATCTTCTCGGCATGGCGTTCGGACAACGATCCGCCGAAGACGGTGAAATCCTGGCTGAAGACATAGATCAGCCGGCCGTTGACCGTGCCCGATCCGGTGACGACGCCGTCGCCGGGAACGATCTGCTCCTCCATGCCGAAATCGATGCAATTATGCTCGACGAACATGTCATATTCCTCAAACGACCCTTCATCGAGCAGCACTTCGATCCGCTCGCGCGCGGTCAGCTTGCCCTTGGCGTGCTGCGCATCGATGCGTTTCTGCCCACCGCCAAGCCGCGCCTGTTCGCGGCGCGCTTCGAGATCATCGAGAATGTCCTGCAT
>JABDLY010000045.1 GCA_013001755.1 Sphingomonadaceae bacterium | reverse complement strand
GATTACAAAGCGTCATGCCGGCGAAAGCCGGGATCTCGATCAACAAAGCGGACCGGCATCGGAGGGAGATTCCAGCTTTCGCTGGAATGACGGAGGCAAGAGGATCCTATTCCCCGTCGAGGATCGCGGCGATTGAGTCGCTGACGGTTTCGATATCCGCCATGCCATCGACGCGGCGGACGATGCCCTTGGGTTCGTAATGCGGCACGATCGGCGCGGTCTTCTTGCGATATTCTTCGAGCCGTTGTTTGACGGTTTCGGCATTGTCGTCGGGGCGGCGCTTGAATTCCTTGCTGCCGCAGACATCGCAGACGCCTTCGACGGCCGGGCGCTTGAATGTGTCGTGAAAGCCCTCGCCGCAATGCGCGCAGGTGAAGCGGCCGGTGATACGCTCGACCAGAGCCGCCTCGTCGACCTCGAGCTCGATCACATGGTCGAGCGTCATGCCCTTTTCGGCGAGCAGGGCGTCCAATGAATGCGCCTGCGCCTCGGTGCGCGGATAGCCGTCGAGGATGAAGCCGCCCTTCACATCGTCCTCGTCGAGACGATCGGAGAGGATGCCGGTGACGATATCGTCGGAGACGAGATCGCCGCGTTCCATCACCGCCTTTGCCTGGAGCCCGACTGGCGTTTCGGCGGCGACCGCCGCGCGAAGCATGTCGCCGGTCGACAATTGGACCATCCCTCGCTCGTCTTCGAGCTTGCCCGCCTGGGTGCCTTTACCGGCCCCTGGCGGGCCGATCAGGATGATATTCACCGACGCTGTCCCCCGCCCTTCAATTTCGCCTTCTTGATCAGATCACCATATTGGTGCGCGAGCAAGTGGCTTTGAATCTGGCTCACGGTGTCGATCGTCACATTGACGACGATGAGCAGGCTGGTGCCGCCGAGGACGAACGCCTGGATGCCCGCCTGCGTCCATACGATTTCCGGGAGCAGGCAGATCAGCGTCAGATAGGCCGCGCCAACCACGGTGATCCGCGTCAGGACGTAATCGAGATAGTCGGCGGTGCGCTTGCCGGGGCGGATGCCCGGGACGAAGCCACCATGGCGCTTCAGATTGTCCGAGGTTTCTTCAGGATTGAAGACGACGGCGGTGTAAAAGAAGCAGAAGAAGATGATCAGCCCGCCATAGAGCGACAGATAGAGCCAGCCGCCGCGTTGCAGCGCGTTGGTGATCGTCAGCAGGATCTCGTTGCCCGTGCCCGCCGTATCGGTGACGCCGCCCGACAGGAACTGCGCGACCGTGATCGGCATCAGCAGCAGCGAGCTGGCGAAGATCGGTGGGATCACGCCGGCGGTGTTGATCTTGAGCGGCAGATGCGATTTTTCCTGCGTCATGCCGCCGCGCTGCTGCGCGCGTTTGGGATATTGGATCAGCACCCGTCGCTGCGCCCTTTCCATGAAGCAGATCGCGAAGATCAGGCCGACGAAGAGGATCAGGAAGCCGACGACATAACCGGTCGGGATCGCGCCGGTCTGGCCCGACGCGAAGAGCTGGATCAGCTCGGTCGGCATCTGCGCGACGATGCCGGCCATGATGATCAGCGAAACGCCGTTGCCGACGCCGCGCGCCGTGATCTGTTCGCCGAGCCACATCAGGAACATGGTGCCGCCGACAAGGCTGACCACCGCACCGATGCGGAACAGCATGATATTGTCGCTGACAATGACGGTTTGCCCCTGCGCGCCAGCCATTGTTTCGAGGCCGACGGCGAGGAAATAGCCCTGTACCGCGGTCAGGCCGACGGTCCCGTAGCGGGTATATTGATTGAGCTTCTTGCGCCCGCTCTCGCCCTCTTTCTTGATCGCGTTGAGCGTCGGCGAGAGCGCAGCGGCCATCTGCACGACGATCGATGCCGTGATATAGGGCATGACGCCGAGCGCGATGATGCTCATCCGCTCGAGCGAACCGCCCGAGAAAGTATTGAAGACGTTGAGGATACCGCCGCCGCCGGTGCTGTCCTCCATCGTACCGATGACCTGCTGCAGCGTGACCGGATCGATACCGGGCAGCGGCACAAAACTCAGCAGCCGAAAGATGATGAGCGCGCCGAGGGTAAACCAGATGCGCTGACGCAGCTCGGTTGCCTGGGCGAACTTGCCCAGATTCAGTCCGGCTCCGACATTGGCGTTGCTTGCCATGCTGTTCTCTCAGTCCCCCGGTTACACAAGACCGCTATATCGGGGCGGCATATTGAGGGCACAAGCCCCCAGTCCGTCCGCCCAACAAAATCCGATCGGGCTGAGCCTGTCGAAGCCTCGTCCTTACTTTCCAGCTGTGAAAAGTGAAGGACCGCCCTTCGACAAGCTCAGGGCAATCGGGTGTTTCTGCCTTACTCCGCGGCCTCTTTCTTCTCAGATTTCTTGTCCGCCTTCGGCGCAACCTTGACGGCGATATCGACCTTGCCGCCGGCCTTTTCGACCGCCGCGGCGGCGCCTTTGGAAACACCGGCAACCACGAAATTGACCTTGGCCGAAATCTCGCCCTTGCCGAGCAGGCGAACGCCGTCCTTGCCGCCGCGCGCAAGACCCGCGGCTTTCAGCGCGTCATGGTCAACGGTTTTCTTGGCATCGAGCTTCTTCTCGTCGATCGCCTTTTGCACGGCGCCGATATTCACCTCGGCATAATCCTTGCCGAACGGATTGTTGAAGCCGCGCTTCGGCAGCCGCATGTGGAGCGGCATCTGGCCGCCCTCGAAACCCTTGATCGCAACGCCCGAACGGCTCTTCTGGCCCTTCATGCCGCGACCGCCGGTCTTGCCCTTGCCCGAGCCGATGCCCCGGCCGACACGTATGCGACCCTTGCGGGCGCCTTCATTGTCCTTGATTTCGTTGAGTTTCATTATCTGCACTCGCTTTCGCTTGTTTCGCGCTGAATCCAAATTCCCTCTCCCTTTCAAGGGAGAGGACTACGGAGACTTGAGAGCTTGCTCCCTAGTCGAAGTCGGTGAGGGTGTGTCGTTTCGCGTCCACGCTCGCTTCCGCTCGCTCTGCACCCTCTCCTTGGCGACGCTGCGCGCCGCCTTTTCCTCTCCCGCAAGCGGGAGAGGAGCTGGTTCTACTCGACAACCTCCACCATATGGCTGACCTTGCGGATCATGCCGCGCACAGCGGGCGTGTCTTCCAGTTCGACGGTCTTGTGCATCTTGTTGAGCCCAAGCCCGACGAGCGTTGCCCGCTGCACCGCCTTGCGGCGGATCGGCGAACCCGTCTGGGTGAGTTTGATCGTCTGTTCCTTCTTTTCCGCCATCGTTCCTACTC
>JABDLY010000039.1 GCA_013001755.1 Sphingomonadaceae bacterium | reverse complement strand
CATTACCGCAGCGAGCTGGAGTTTACGTTCGATAATCTCATGGCGGCGCTGACCCGGTTGAAGCGTATCGTGATGACAAAAGAACAGCTGAATGACGGCGCGCATGGCCACTCGCCCGACAATCGCTCCGAAATTCCGCCCGAGGCGGAAGCTTTCCTCGATCGTTTCGATGAAGCGATTTCGGACGATCTCAACACCCCCAAGGCGCTGACGGTCTTTGACGAACTGGCTATGCAGAAGGATATCTGGGCGGGCCATCGCCTGATGGCGATGTTCAGGATGGACGAAGTACTCGGGCTGGATCTCAATCGGCTCGCCCGCTCCTCGCTTCGCGTTGCGCCTGCAAACGCCACTATCAGCGAAACCGAAATCGAGAAGCAACTCGAGCTTCGCGAACGGGCGCGGCGCGACAAGAATTTCGCCGCCGCCGATGCTATCCGCGACGATCTCACCGCCGCCGGGGTCGAGATTATGGACGGCGACGAACTGCGCTGGGAATGGAAGATCGACGTATCAAATCTACATATCGGGCTCAATCGAAAATCATGATCTGTCAGCAAAATTCGTCATTGCGAGGAGCCGAAGGCGACGCGGCAATCCAGAGCTGCGAGCGAAATATATGCGGCTCTGGATTGCTTCGCTGCGCTCGCAATGACGGCGAGTGCCGGTTTCGGGGAGAAGCCATATGAACGAACAACCGCGTGCCGCGATCGCTGCGCTGATGCGCCCGCTTGTCGAGCCGCATATAGACGGCCTCGACGTGACCTGGTTCGAAAATGCGGAACAGGCGATGGAGATTGCCGCCAACGTCGAGATCGGCTGGTTCGACATGTACGACAAGCCGAAAATGGCCGAGATCATTGCCGCGGCGACCAACCTCAAATGGCTCAACTCGATCTATGCGGGCATCGAGCATTTTCCGGTCGACGCGCTAAAGGAGCGCGGCACTATCGTCACCAACGGCGCCGGCATCAACGCGATTCCGATCGCCGAGTTCGTCGTCATGGGGATGCTTGCCGCAGCAAAGCGGCTCGACACAATTCTCGCTGCGCAGGGCCGCAACGAATGGCTGAGCGGTCCGCCGGGTTCGGGCGAGCTGTTCGAAAGCAAGATCCTGATCATCGGCTATGGCGCGATCGGCCAGCAGGTTGCAAAGACGCTGTCGGGGTTCAACGCCGATATCACCGCCGTCCGCCGCACACCGGTCGATGACCCGAACATTATCACGCCCGATCAATGGCCCGCGCGGCTCGGTGAATTCGACTGGGTCATCCTCGCAGCCCCGGCGACCGGCGAAACGCAGCATATGATCGGCACCGATGAGCTCGCCGCGATGAAGACCAGCGGCTGGCTGGTGAATGTCGCGCGCGGCTCGCTCGTCGATCAGGCCGCGTTGGTCGAAGCGCTAGAGAGCAAGTCCATCGCCGGCGCGGTGCTCGATACGGTGACGCCCGAACCGCTTCCCGAAGACGATTCGCTCTGGAACGCGCCGAATGTGATGATCACCTCGCATTTGTCGGGCAATTCGACATCGCGGATGTTCGAACGCGCCGCCAGGCGCTTCATCGACAATCTCAAACGCTATCAGTCGGGCGAGGAGATGGTCGCGGTCGTCGATCTGAAATTGGGATACTAGTTTCACGCGTCACCCCAGCGCAGGCTGGGGTCTATCCCAGTCCCGCAGCCGCAAGACGGATATCTGGGATAGATTCCAGCCTTCGCTGGAATGACGATAGTGATGACGCGGCCAAATCGTTCATGTACGATGCTCGATATTGGGGGGCGGTTGTTGCTTAGTGCCCGGCCACACAGGGGGAAATGCGATGACAAAGGCTTCCGATCTCTTCATCCAATGTCTTGAAGAGGAAGGCGTCGAATATGTGTTCGGCGTTCCCGGCGAGGAAAATCTCGATTTTCTCGACAGCCTTGCGCGTTCCGACATCAAGCTCATCCTGACGCGCCACGAACAGGGCGCGGGCTTCATGGCCGCGACCTATGGCCGCCATACCGGCAAGGTTGGCGTCTGCCTCGCAACGCTGGGCCCCGGCGCGACCAATTTCGTCACCGCCGCCGCTTACGCCAATCTCGGCGGCATGCCGATCCTGATGATTACCGGACAAAAGCCGATCAAGAGCTCCAAACAGGGGCGGTTCCAGATCCTCGATGTCGTCGACATGATGGGGCCGGTGACCAAATTCACGCATCAGCTCGCCTCCGCGGACAACATCCCCAGCCGCGTTCGCGAAGCTTTCCGCCTCGCAACCGAAGAAAAACCCGGCGCCGTTCATCTCGAACTGCCCGAGGATATCGCCGAGGAAGACAGCGATTCGACACCGATCCCGGCCAGCCTTTCGCGCCGCCCGATCGCCGAGCAAAAGGCGACTCACGGAGCGCGCAAGAAAATCGAGGCCGCGAAATCGCCGGTGCTGGTTATCGGCGGCGGCGCCAACCGCACGATGACGAGCCGGATGCTGACGCAGTTCGTCGAGAAGACCGGAATACCCTTTGTAACGACGCAGCTCGGCAAGGGCGTGATAGACGAAACCAACGACAAATATCTCGGCTGCGCGGCGCTATCGGCGGGCGATTTCGTCCACCACGCGATTCAATCGGCCGACCTGATCGTCAATATCGGTCATGACGTGATCGAAAAGCCGCCCTTTTTCATGGAACGCGGCGGCGCCGAAGTGATCCATATCAGCTGCAATTCAGCCGAAGTCGATCCGGTCTATTTTCCTCAGATCGAGGTGGTCGGCGATATCGCCAACGCCATCTGGCAGATCAAGGAGGATATCCTGCCGCAAGCGCATTGGGATTTCGAGGGGATGTTCAAGGCGCGCAAGGCCGAGGAACATCACACCGCGACGCTCGACACCGATATGCGTTTCCCGGTCTATCCGCCGCATCTCGTCAAAGCCGTCCGCGACGTCATGCCGGCCGACGGGATCATTGCGCTCGACAACGGCGTCTACAAAATCTGGTTCGCGCGCAACTACAACGCGCATCAACCCAATACCGTGCTGCTCGACAATGCATTGGCGACGATGGGCGCGGGCCTGCCCTCGGCAATGGGATCGGCGATGGTTTATCCCGACCGCAAGGTCCTCGCGATATGCGGCGATGGCGGCTTCATGATGAACAGCCAGGAGATGGAAACCGCGGTCCGGCTCGGCCTCAACATCTCAGTGCTGATCATGCGCGACGATGCTTACGGCATGATCCGCTGGAAACAGGCGAATATGGGGTTTGACGATTACGGCCTGACCTTCGGCAACCCCGATTTCGTCAAATACGCGGAAAGCTATGGCGCGCACGGCCACCGCGCCGAAAGTGCCGCGAACCTTACAGAGATACTCGAAACCTGCCTGAACAGCGAAGGCGTCCATCTGATCGATTGCCCGGTCGACTATTCGGATAACGACCGCATCCTCAATCACGAGATCAAGGAACTGAGCGCGAAATTGGACATCTAGACACGCCGGATCGCAATTCTGCACCGATCAGGGCAATTTACCGCAGAAATGCGCCTTCTCCCTTGCCAGCCCGCGCGCGACAGAACATAAGAAAATCAATAACAGGGGTCGCATAATTCGGGGCAAAAGACCCCAGACCGGGTGTTTGCCGGGGGAGGATTATGTCGGGAAAAACGAACTGGATGATCGGGCTGGCGTTGCTTGCGGCGCTTGCCGGTTTCCTGTTCGGCACGGGGGGATCGTCAGACGCGACCGCCGCTGCCGCGCAATCCTCGTCGCGCACCCATGTCGGCGTTGCGAGCTGCGGCGGCACGACCTGCCACGGCCGGCAGGAAGCCGATGGCGAGATCGTCCGTCAGGACGAAATCATGCGCTGGCAGGAACCCTCGAGCGCAACCGGCGCGCATAGCCGCGCCTATTCTGTCCTCACCCAGGCGCGCTCGCAGCATATCGCGCGCGAGCTCGGCATCGGCAATCCGGCGAGCGCAGCGATGTGCCTTGGTTGCCATGCCGATTATGTCCCGGCAACGCAGCGCGGCCCGCGCTTCCAGCTCTCCGACGGTGTCGGCTGCGAAGCCTGTCATGGCGGCGCAGGCGGGCGCAGCACGGGCTGGCTCGCAAGCCATTATGCGGTCGGCAATTCGCACAGCGCCAATGTCTCGCGCGGCCTCTATCCGCTGGACAACCCGCGCGCACGCGCCTCGCGCTGCCTAGACTGTCATTTCGGCGGCACCGGCGAAGGCCAGTTCGTCAATCACCGGATCATGGCGGCGGGCCATCCGCGGATCGTCTTCGAGCTCGATCTCTTCTCGACGCTGCAACAGCACCACGACGAGGATGCCGACTATGCACGCCGCAAGGGGCGAACCAACCATGTCCAGCTCTGGGCGATCGGCCAGGCGACAGCGCTCGATCGTTCGCTGACGCTGTTCACCAATCAGCGCCTCGGCACCGAAGGCATCTTCCCCGAATTCTATTTCTTCGATTGTCACACCTGTCATCGCCGGATTTACGATAATCCCAATGCGCGGCCGACCGGCGTCGCCAATCCGGGGCGGCCGATTCCCAACGGCTTTCCGTCCTATCAGGACGAAAATATGATCATGCTGTGGGCGGCGGCGCGGGTCATCGCGCCTGGCCTTGCCGAGCGGTTCGACCGCGACAGCCGGGGTTTCCATGCGGCTTTGGCGCAGGGCCGAAGCGCTGGTGTCGAGGCGGCAGGGCGGCTGCGCGAAAGCGCGCGGGCGCTGGCCAATGCGTTCGCCAGCGCAAGCTTCAGCCGGCAGCAGAGCTTTGCGATTATCGATGCCGTATCCTCGGGCGCGATCGCGCCGCGCTACACCGATTATGAGGGCAGCGTTCAGGCGGTGATGGCGACCGATACCCTGCTCAACGCGCTGGTCAGCCAAGGCGCGGTCAGCGAGGGATCGGTCGGCGGCATCCGCTCGGACATCAACGCCGCCTATGCCGCGGTGAGCGAGCCCAATGCCTATCGCCCGGCCGAATTCCGAGCCGCGCTGGGCCGCGCAACATCGGCGATTGCGAGGCTGCAGTGAGGGCAACTCCCACAAAAAAACCGATTGGGCTGAGC
>JABDLY010000033.1 GCA_013001755.1 Sphingomonadaceae bacterium | reverse complement strand
GGTGGGTGCAGAGCGAGCGGAAGCGAGCGTGGCAGCTGCCTCGGACTCTCCCACCCCTGGCCCCTCCCGCGAGCGGGAGGGGGACATTCAGATAGGCACCGGTACGTCTCCTTCGGCCCCCGATCGTCGCCAGGTGCGTATCAACGGTGCTTCGGCTTCGGCGACCGCGCTCGGCGAATGGCTATCGGTGCTGTGGCTGACCCCGGCGATGGACCGGCTTTTCGCCGATACGCCGGGCGCGCGGCGGCGCTTTCTCGACCGGCTCGTGTTCGCGCTCGACCCCGGCCATGCGCGCCATGCTTCGCGTTACGAAGCGGCGATGCGCGCGCGCAACCGGCTGCTCGCCGACGAAGCGCCGCTCGACGAGGGTTGGTGCGCGGCGCTCGAAACGCGGATGGCCGAACATGGCGCAGCGCTGGCAGAGTCTCGCCAGCGAACGCTGACGGCGCTCAACGCGGTTTTGGCCGATGCGCCCGAGAGCCCCTTTGCGCGGGCGGGACTGGCGCTGGAGGGTTGGCAGGCCGGCCGCGATCTCGGCAAGGCGCTGGCGGATGGCCGCTCGCGTGATCGCGCCGCCGGCCGCTCGCTCATCGGCCCGCATCGCAGCGATCTCGCCGTCACGCATCTCGGCAAACATCGCCCCGCATCGGGCTCCTCGACCGGCGAGCAAAAGGCGCTGCTGCTGTCGGTCGTTCTCGCCCATGCCGATCTTGTCGCAAGCCGTCTCGGCCGCCGCCCGATCCTGCTGCTCGACGAGGTCGCCGCGCACCTCGATCCCGCCCGTCGCGCGGCGCTGTTCGAGCGGCTGGCACTTGGCGGAGGACAGGTCTGGATGACGGGAACCGAGCCTGATCTGTTTGCCGGAATCGAGTCGGGGGCGCACCATTTCAACATCGACCGGGGGCGCATTCTGCCCGTCTGACGCATCCCCAGAAACACCGCCGATTTGCTTGGGTTTTGGCCCGAAAAAGCCTATATACGACAGATGAGCGAAACTCCGGAAAACACTCCCGAAAAAGTCGTGCAGATGGGCGATTATGGTGCCGATTCTATCAAGGTTCTCAAGGGCCTCGACGCGGTACGCAAAAGGCCCGGCATGTATATCGGCGATACCGATGACGGATCGGGACTCCACCACATGGTGTTCGAGGTTTCGGATAACGCGATCGACGAATCGCTCGCCGGCCATTGCGACCGGATCCTGATCCAGCTCAACGCCGATGGCTCGGTGACGGTCGAAGATAATGGCCGCGGCATTCCGGTCGACATCCACAAGGAAGAGGGCGTGTCGGCGGCCGAGGTCATCATGACGCAGCTCCATGCCGGCGGTAAGTTCGAGAACGCCTCCGACGACAATGCCTACAAGGTTTCAGGCGGTCTCCACGGCGTCGGCGTCAGCGTCGTCAACGCGCTCTCCGATTGGCTCGAGCTGCGCGTCTGGCGCGACGGCAAGGAGCATTTCGTCCGCTTCGAGAACGGCGTCGCCGTCGCCCCGCTAGAAGTCACTGGCGAAGCCGAGGGCAGAAAGGGGACGCAGGTCACCTTCATGCCGTCCGCCGAGACCTTCAAGATCACCGAATATGATTTCGAGAAGCTCGAACATCGCTATCGCGAGCTGGCGTTCCTCAATTCGGGTGTGCGGCTGTTTATCGCCGATGCCCGCCATGCCGACCGCCAGGAGGTCGAACTCTATTATGAGGGCGGCTCAGCGGCGTTTGTGCAGTATCTCGATCGCCACAAGGCGGCGATTATCGGCGATCCGATCGCAATCACCGGCGAACGCGACGATATCGGCATCGATGTCGCGCTCGAATGGAATGACAGCTATCACGAGAATGTCCTGTGCTTCACCAACAACATTCCGCAGCGCGACGGCGGTACGCATCTCGCCGCCTTCCGCTCGGCCCTGACGCGGACGCTCAACAATTATGCCGAGAATTCGGGCGCGCTCAAGAAGGAGAAGGTCAAGCTGACCGGCGACGATATGCGCGAAGGGCTGACCGCTATCGTCTCGGTTAAATTGCCCGATCCCAAGTTCAGCTCGCAGACCAAGGACAAGCTGGTGTCCTCCGAAGTCCGCCAGCCGCTCGAAAGCCTGATCGCCGACAAGCTCGCCGAATGGCTTGAAGAGAACCCGCAATATGCGGGCGATGTCATCCAGAAGGTGATCGATGCCGCTGCCGCGCGCGAGGCCGCCAAAAAGGCGCGCGAGATGACGCGCAAAGGCGCGATGCAGGTCGCCTCGCTGCCCGGCAAGCTCGCCGATTGCCAGGAAAAGGATCCGGCGAAATCCGAGCTGTTCCTCGTCGAGGGCGATTCGGCCGGCGGCTCGGCGAAACAGGGCCGCGACCGCCATTATCAAGCGATCCTGCCCTTGAAGGGCAAGATCCTCAATGTCGAGCGCGCGCGATTCGACCGGATGCTCGGCTCGAAGGAAGTCGGCACGCTGATTCAGGCGATGGGCACCGGCATCGGCCGCGACGATTTCAACATCGAAAAGCTGCGCTATCACAAGATCGTCATCATGACCGACGCCGACGTTGACGGATCGCATATCCGCACCTTGCTGCTGACCT
>JABDLY010000215.1 GCA_013001755.1 Sphingomonadaceae bacterium | reverse complement strand
GCGCTGGTCGGGGCCCGGCGGCGGCTCGACGATGTTTCTGAGCGCCGGCGAGCGCGTAAGCGTCGAAGACCTGCTTTACGGCATCGTCACCGTGTCGGGTAACGACGCCAGCGTTGTTCTCGCCGAGTGTATTTCGGGCACCGAAGCCGCATTTGCCGCGCTGATGAATCGCAAGGCCGAAGATCTCGGCCTCAATGACAGTAATTTCGGCAACTCGACCGGCTGGCCCGATGAAGGGCGGACATACACCACGGCGCGCGATCTCGCCCGGCTCGCCGTATCGACAATCCGCCGCTACCCGGAGATGTACGCGCAATTCTATGGCCGCCGTGAGTTTACCTGGGGCGAAACGAACAGCGGGCAGCCGATCACCCAGTCAAATCGTAACCCGCTGCTCGGCCAGATTCGCGGTGCCGACGGTCTCAAGACCGGCCATACCGAAGAAGCGGGCTTTTGCTTTACCGGATCGGCAGAGCGCGACGGCCGCCGGCTCGTCATGGTCGTCGCCGGGCTCGACTCTTACGAGGGCCGGACCGCCGAATCGCGGCGCTTTGTCGAATGGGGCTTTAACGCGTGGGAACTTGAGCAATTGCTGGCCCAGGGCGCGCGTATCGGGACCGCGCAGGTGCAGCTCGGCGGCGCCAGCGAAGTCAATCTTGTCGCTCCGCGCAACCTCGCCATTTCGGTGCCACGTGCGTCGGACGGCAATCGGCGCTATTCGATCGTCTATGAAGGCCCGATCCGTGCACCTATCGCAGAAGGCCAGATCGTCGCGCATCTTGTCGTGCGATCGCCCGGCCTGCCGACGCAGCGTTTACCGCTTGCCGCCGAAACGTCAGTCGGCGAGCGCCGTTTTTTCGGACGCCTCTGGGCCGGCTTCAAATCGCTTTTTGTGTGATTTCGCATGAGCGGGCGCTTCATCACGCTTGAAGGCGGGGAAGGGGCCGGCAAATCGACTCAGGCGAAATTGCTTGCGCACTGGCTGCGCGATCAAGGCCATGACGCCATTGAAACGCGCGAACCTGGCGGCACGCCTGGCGCCGATGCGATCCGGGCGTTGCTGTTGTCGAAAGACGTGGCGCTGACGCCGCTTGCCGAAGCCTATCTCTTCGCTGCGGCGCGCGCCGATCATGTCGAGCAGTGCATCGCTCCGGCCATTGCCGCAGGAAAATGGGTGATTTGCGACCGCTTTGTCGATTCATCGCTCGCCTATCAGGGCGCGGCGGGTGGTCTCGGGATGGCGGAAGTGCGCACACTTAACGAGAACGCCGTCGGCCAATGCTGGCCCGATCTCACATTATTGCTGCGCACCGGCGTCGGCATCGGTGCGGAGCGCGCAACGGCGCGCGACGGCGAAGCGGCCGACCGCTTCAGCGCGCGCGATACGGAATTCCACGAAGCCGTCGCGAACGCGTTTGACGATCTCGCGGCGGCCGAACCCGATCGGTTCGCGGTTATCGACGCCGGCGCCGATATCGATACGGTTGCCGCGGCGATCCGGTCCGCGATTCAGGATCGGCTATCATGACGCTTTTCGGCCATGACGGTCAAATCGCCGAATTCCGGCGCGCGATGGATAGCGGCAAGCTGCACCATGCTTGGTTGCTCAGCGGACCGCGCGGTATCGGCAAGCGCAGCTTCGCGGATATGGCGGCGTTGCGGCTGCTTGCCGTGGCCGCGGGGCCAGCGCCAGCGACCGGCGATCTGAACGTCGAACCCGATCATCCGACCGCGAAATTGATCGCCGCGCATAGCCACCCCGATTTCCGCGTGCTGACCCGCCCGCCCAAGGACAAGACAGAACGCAGGAAACCGCTCGACGAACGCAATCCCGACGCCGAGCTCGCGCGCAATATCCCGATCGAACTGGTCCGCTCGCTCGATGCATTGTTCGGCAACACGCCTTCGCTTTCGGATCGCCGCGCCGTGATCATTGACGCGATCGACGATCTCGAGCGTTCTGGCGCCAATGCGCTGCTCAAAAATCTTGAAGAACCGCCGCCGAAAAGCGTTTTCCTGCTGATCTGTCACAATCCCGGCCGCATCCTGCCCACCATCCGCTCGCGCTGTCGCATGCTCAAATTCGCGCCGCTCGACGATGACGCCATGACGTCAGCCTTGAAGGCCGCGGAACCGGAGCTTTCGGATAGCGAGATCGCGGCGCTGATCGCCGCGGGGCAGGGCGCGCCGGGCCAGGCGCTCGCTTATGCGGGGCTCGATGTCGCCGGGCTCGATGCGGCGATTTCTGCGCTGATCGGCGAAGGCGATCCGTCCAATGCGCGGCGCAGCGAACTGGCGCAAAGCCTGGCGCTCAAAAAGGAAGCGAAACGCTACGAAGTCTTTTTGCGGCGCGCACCGCAGGCGATCGCCGATCATGCCAAGCGGCTTCACGGCCGCCCTATGGCCGACGCGATCGCCAAATGGGAAGAAGCGCGTTCGCTTGCCTCGGGCGCTTTGCCGCTGTCGCTCGACCCGCAAAGCACGGTTTTCACGCTTGCCGGGATGCTCGCATCGCTGCATGAGCCGCGGCATGGCTGACACGCGCCCGCTCTACATCACGACCGCGATAAACTATCCCAACGGCCGTCCGCATATCGGCCATGCCTATGAAGCCGTCGCCACCGACGCGATTGCGCGCTTTTACAGGCTTTCGGGCCGCGAAGTGCGTTTCCAGACGGGTGTCGACGAGCATGGCCTGAAAATGGCGCAAACGGCGCGCGAACAGGGCCGTAATACTGCCGAGCTTGCCGATGAAATGACATCTTATTTCATAGAGATGACAGACGTTCTTGATATTTCACATGATCGCTATTTCCGCACGACCGAACCGGCTCATCACGAGGCAAGCCGGGAAATCTGGCGCGCAATGGAGGCCAAGGGCGATCTCTATCTAGATAGCTACAAGGGTTGGTATTCGATCCGCGACGAAGCCTATTATGACGAAAGCGAGCTGGTCGAAGGGGAGGGCGACGAAAAACTCTCACCCCAGGGCACGCCCGTCGAATGGACCGAAGAAGAGACCTGGTTTTTCCGGCTCTCGGCCTATGGCGACAAATTGCTCGCCTTGTTTCGCGATAATCCGGACTTCCTCCAGCCTGAGAGCCGCCGCAACGAGATGATCCGCTTTGTCGAAGGCGGGCTGCGCGATCTTTCGGTCTCACGCACCAGCTTCGATTGGGGCGTCAAGGTGCCCGGCCATGACGATCACGTCATGTATGTCTGGGTCGACGCGCTGACCAATTATATCACGGGCCTCGGCTATCCCGACGAAGATGCCGAGCTTTACCGGCGTTACTGGGGCGAGGGCGCCGAAGCCGTTCATATTATCGGCAAGGACATCGTCCGGTTCCACACGATCTACTGGCCGGCCTTTCTGATGAGCGCCGGCCTGCCGTTGCCGACCCGCGTTTTCGGCCATGGTTTCGTCCTCAACAAGGGCGAGAAAATGTCGAAATCTCTCGGCAATGTTACCGATCCGAGCGATCTGGTCGAAGCGTTCGGCGTCGATCCGGTGCGCTATTTCCTGCTCCGCGAAATCGCTTTTGGCAGCGACGGCAGCTATTCACCCGAGGCGATCGTCAATCGCTGCAATGCCGATCTCGCCAACGACCTTGGTAACCTGGCGCAGCGCACGCTGTCGATGATCGCCAAGAACTGCGATGGGAAACTGCCCGAGCCGGGCGTGGCGACGAAAGCCGATGCGGCGCTGGCCGATACGCTGGCGGCCATTCCTTCAAAGGCCGCCGAAGCGATGGAGGAATTTGCGATCCACAGCGCGCTTGAGGCGATCTGGCATGGCGCGGGGCAAGCCAACCTCTATATTTCGGAGGAACAGCCATGGTCGCTCCGCAAGACCGATCCCGCGCGCGCCGATGCCGTTCTCTATCGCTGCGCCGAAGCGGTACGGCAATTGGCTATCCTTGCACGCTGGGCCATTCCTGAATCCGCCGACAAGCTGCTCGATCAGCTGGCTCAGGACGCAGGCGCGCGTGACTTCGATGCGCTCGCCACGCCGCTCGAACCGGGTATTGCGCTGCCCAAGCCCCAAGGCGTCTTTCCGCGCCTCGAACTTCCCGAAGGCGAGGGTGACAGTTAAGGCGGCAAACCCTATCTCGACCCCATGTTTGTCGATAGCCATTGCCATCTGAATTACGAAGGACTTGCCGAGCGCCAGGATGAGGTGCTCGAAAGCGCGCGGTCGCGCGGCGTTTCGACGATGCTCAACATCTCGACGCGCGAACGCGAATGGGACGATATTGTCGGCACGGCGGAGCGCGAAGGCGATGTCTGGGCCTCGATCGGCATCCATCCGCACGAGGCCGATGCCCATCCCGATATCGACACGGCAAAACTCGTCGCGCGCGCGGATCACCCCAGGGTCGTCGCGATTGGCGAGACTGGCCTCGATTATTATTACGAACATTCGGACCGCGAGCAGCAGAAAACCAGCTTCCGCAGCCATATTGCCGCGTCTCGCGATACCGGCCTGCCGCTGATCGTCCACACGCGCGATGCAGAGAAGGATACTGCCGAAATCCTGACCGATGAAATGGGGAAGGGCGCGTTTCGCGGTGTCATCCATTGTTTCACGGCGAGTCAGGAATTCGCCGATGCAGCGCTCGATCTCGGTTTGTATATCTCAATCTCGGGCATCGTGACGTTCAAGAACGCGAAGGATCTGCAAGCGACCGCCGCACAACTGCCGCGAGACCGGCTGCTGATCGAAACCGACTCGCCTTTCCTCGCGCCCGAGCCGCATCGCGGGAAAACCTGCGAGCCCGCCTTTGTCGCCGATACGGCAGAGTTTCTCGCCGATCTACGAGGCGAAAGCATCGAGGATTTGGCGGACTACACGACGCGCAACTTTCACACGCTGTTCGACAAGACGACAGCGTGAAACTGCACGTTCTCGGCTGCGGCACATCGTCGGGCGTCCCGCGCATCGGCAATGATTGGGGGCGGTGCGATCCGAAAAACCCGAAAAACCGTCGTACACGCTCGGCGATCGTGATCAAGGCCGGGGGGACGCATATCCTCGTCGATACCGGCCCCGATCTGCGCCAGCAGTTGCTCGATGCCGATATCGGGCGCATCGATCATGTCGTCTGGACGCATGAACATGCCGATCATTGCCATGGCATCGACGATTTGCGGCAGCTTTTTTTCCAGTTGGGCGGCCCGATTCCGTGTCATGCAAGACCCGCCGCGCTCAAGGAAATCCGCCAGCGCTTTCCGTTCGCCTTCGAGGGGAAGGGCCCCTATCCAGCCTATGCGCAGGCTTTTGAGCTCCCCGCGAAATCGCAACTCGGCAGCGTCAACGTTACCGTCGCCGATATGCCGCACGGATTTATCACTTCGGCCGCCCTGCGCTTCGAAAATGGTGGCAAGAGTATCGCCTATACAACGGATTTCACAGCTTTACCGGCCAAAGCCAAGGAATGCGTAGCCGGTTGCGATATCTGGGTCGTCGATGCGCTGCGGCGGCGCGAGCATCCAACGCACCCGCATCTCGCGCTGTCGCTCGATCTGATTGCCGAAGCCAAGCCCAAACGCGCGATATTGACGCATATGGATCAGTCGATGGATTATGATACGCTTTGCGGCGAGCTGCCCGATGGCGTCGAGCCGGGATTTGACGGGATGGAGATCGAGATTTGAGCGAATTCCAGGCGATGGACCTGATCTGGGGCGTTGTGATGCTCGTCATCGTCGGCAGCGCCTTGCTGTCGCGGCGTATTCCGATTGGCCAGGCCGCGAAGATGGCGCTCGCCTGGATCGCAATTTTTGCCGTGGGGCTGACGATCTATGCCTACCGCAATGAATTCAAGATGATGGGTGCACGTGTCTGGTCCGAAATCAGTCCGCCCGAAGCCATATCCGAGGGCGATACGATGCGGATCCGCAAATCGTCCGACGGGCATTTTTGGGTGGATGTCTCGATAAACGGCAATAGCGAGCGGTTTCTTGTCGATAGCGGCGCGTCGATCACTGGGCTTTCGGTTGGCGCAGCGCAGCGGTCGGGCGTCGAAGCAGGTTTCGGCTATCCGATGATTATCAACACGGCCAATGGCGCGATCGATGCCGATCGCGCGACAGTCGACACGCTGGTTGTCGGCACGATCCGGCGCAACGACATGGGGGTCGTTATCGCCGAAGAATTTGGCGGCACCAATGTGCTCGGCATGAACTTCCTGTCATCCTTGTCGAGCTGGAGCGTAGAAGGCGACTGGCTGATATTGCGGCCATGAGGGGGCTTTGCCTCAACACCGTACATAATTTAACATAATATATATTATCGGGATAATAGGGTGAGTGCAGGATCGAATGGGGGCGAGCCGCCTCCTCGCAAAAATGCCGAGCTTTCGGAGGCTATCAGCCATCTGGCCGGTATCATGGCGAAACTTCGCGATCCCGAAACCGGCTGTCCGTGGGACGTTGCACAGGATTTTTCGACGATTGCGCCATATACGATCGAGGAAGCCTATGAGGTTGCCGATGCGATCGAACGTGACGATATCGCCGCGCTCAAGGACGAGCTCGGCGATCTCCAGCTCCAGATCGTCTTTCACGCGCGGATGGCCGAGGAAAGCGGCGAATTCGATCTAACCGATGTCGTTCGCGGCATTTCGGACAAGATGGTGCGCCGGCATCCGCATGTCTTCGGCGATAGCGAAACCCCGGGCTGGGAGGAAATCAAGGCCGCCGAAAGAGCCTCCGATGGCAAGGCGAGCGCGCTCGACGGCGTGGCGAACGCCCTTCCAGCCCTGCTCCGCGCCGAAAAACTCCAGAAACGCGCCGCTCGCACGGGCTTCGACTGGCCAGATAACGCCGGTCCGCGTGCAAAGATCATCGAGGAGCTCGAAGAGGTCGACCGTGCAAGCAACGCCGCGCAACAGATTGAAGAAGTTGGCGATCTTCTTTTCGCTGTCGTCAACCTGGCACGCCATCTCGGCGTTGATGCCGAAATGGCGCTGCGCGAGGCCAATCGTAAGTTCGAACGCCGGATTCGGACGATGGAGGACAGCGCCGGCGATAATTTCGCCAATCTCGACCTCGATGCGATGGAAGATCTCTGGCAGGCCGCCAAAAAACGGGGAAATTAGACCGTCCGGCTGTCGAACCTATCCCAATCGACCGCCGACAGCTTCACCGAAATCCGCATTTTTCCGCCGTCCACAGCTTCGCCGAGCACATTCCCGTGGCGATGGAGCCATGCCAGCCCCTCACCGTCGGCGATATCGAGCTCGACGTCGCGGACGACCGATCCCTTTTCGAGCGCGGCAGCCATCGCGACCCGCAGTTCCTCGACGCCCTCGCCCGTCTGCGCCGATGTCAGCACGACATCGCTGCGCCGCGAGGCCGCATTGCTTGTGTGCGCCAGCGCCTCGGCATCGAGCAGATCAATCTTGTTCCAAGCCTCAATCAGCGGCGCGGCCCCTTCCCCGCCCAACGCGCCAATCTCTTCGAGCACTGCTTCGACATCGACGCATTGCGCATCGGCATCACCATGCGAAATATCGCGGACATGAACGATCAGATCGGCGGCGTTGACCTCTTCAAGCGTCGCGCGGAAGGCCGCCACGAGCTGGGTCGGCAGATCGGAGACAAAACCCACGGTATCCGAGAGGATCGCCTTGTCGATGTCGGGCAGCGATGTCTCGCGCATCGTCGGGTCGAGCGTCGCGAAGAGCAAATCCTCCGCCATGACGTCACTCCCCGTCATCTTATTGAAAAGGGTGGATTTTCCGGCGTTGGTATAGCCGACCAGCGCGATCACCGGCCACGGCGCCTTTTGCCGGCGTGCGCGGTGGAGCGTGCGCGTCTGGCGGACTTGTTCGAGTTCGCGGCGCAATTTGGCGATCCGGTCGCGGATTTGCCGGCGATCGGCCTCGATCTGCGTTTCACCGGGACCGCCGAGAAAGCCGAAACCGCCGCGCTGCCGCTCAAGATGGGTCCAGCTCCGCACCAGCCGGCTGGCTTGATAGTCGAGATGCGCCAGTTCGACCTGCAGACGCCCTTCGGCGGTCGCCGCGCGTTCACCGAAAATTTCGAGTATCAGCCCCGTTCGGTCGATCACCTTGGCGCCGAACGCGTCTTCCAGCGATTTTTGCTGAACCGGCGTGATTTCGGCGTCGACGATGACGAGCTCGGCGTCGGCGGCACGCGCCTGGGACGCCAGCCTTTCGATTTGTCCTTTGCCGATCAGCGTTGCCGGACGGATTTGCCGCACACGGACGGCATGACTCTCGACGACTTTAATACCGATGGCTTCAGCGAGTCCGGCGGCTTCCGCCATCCTGGCTTCGGGATCGCGCAGTTCCACCGTTCCAAGATCGGGAAAGATGACGATCGCACGCGCGCCGCGCGCAAAACCGTCTCCGTCATCGCGTGAAAAAACGCTCAATTATCGCCTTCAGCATCTGGATCGGCACTGCCGAGATCGATCGGCTGCGAAGGCTGGATCGTCGAAATCGCGTGTTTGTAGACAAGCTGTGACTGGCCGTCGCGTTTGAGCAACAGGCAGAACAGGTCATAGGCCGCAACCTCGCCCTGCAGCATCACGCCGTTGACGAGGAACATCGTTACCGGATCGTTCTCGCGCTTCACGGCATTGAGGAAGATTTCCTGCAACAACGTCGCCTTTTTCTCGCCCTCGAACGCCGCTTCGATCTCCGAGATATCGAACGCACCGCCCGGCATGATCGTCGAAATCGCATGTTTGTAGACGAGCTGCGACTGGCCATCGCGGCGCAGCAACACCGAAAAATTGTCGAACCAGGTGATCACGCCCTGCAGCTTGACGCCCTTGACGAGGAACATCGTCACCGGCGTTTTGGTCTTGCGAAGCGAGTTGAGAAACAGATCCTGAAGAATATTGACCTTTTCAGCCACAATCGGCCTCCGGTTCTTGGCGGGTCGCGGCCCGCGTGGCATCGTTGATCGACGTCTTTGCGACAGGACGGGTGCGAGCCGCCTTGCTCACTATTTAAGAGACCGGGCCAGCCAGTTCAATCAGTTGCTGTTTTTCTTGTTCTCGTTGAGACCCAGCGTCTTGAGTTTGCGATGAAGCGCCGAGCGCTCCATGCCGATAAAGGTCGCGGTGCGCGAGATATTGCCCGAGAAACGGCGGATCTGGATGCGAAGATATTCGCGTTCGAAGGTTTCGCGCGCCTCGCGCAGCGGCGTTCCCATGATCGAGGCGGCATTGCCGTCTGACACCATCGGCATCTGATCGCTGACGATTTCAGGCGGCAGCATATCGACTTCGATTCGGCCGATCCGGTCGCCGGGAGCAAGGATGATCGTGCGCTCGACGATATTGCGCAGCTGGCGGACATTGCCCGGCCATTCATAAGCCTGCATCGCGGCATAGGCTTCATCCGAAATCTCGGGGTTGGGCACGCGCCGTTCGGAAGCATATCGTGCGGCAAAATGCTCGATCAGCGCGGGAATATCCTCACGGCGCTCGGCAAGCGGCGCGAGGTGCACCGGAACGACGTTGAGGCGGTAGAACAGATCCTCCCGGAAGCGGCCTTCCTCGATTTCCTGCTCGAGATTGCGCGCAGTCGCCGAAACGACGCGGACATCGACATTGACCATCCGCTGGCCGCCGACGCGCGTGAAACGCTGATCGGTCAGGACGCGCAATATGCGGCCCTGAGTCGTCAGCGGCATATCGCCGATCTCATCGAGGAACAGCGTGCCGCCATGCGCCTGTTCGAGTAGGCCGGGGCGCGGGCCATCCTCGCCTTCGGTGCCGAACAGCTCATCCTCGACACGGTCGGGCGTCATCCGCGCGGCCGCAACAACGATAAAGGGTGCGTCCGAACGGTTGCTCCAGCCATGAAGCAATCGCGCGGCGACTTCCTTGCCGACGCCCGCCGGGCCGGTGATCATCACGCGGCTCCCGGTACCCGCGACGCGTTTCAGCGTAGCGCGCACACTATTTATCGCGCTGCTGTTTCCGTTGAGTTCGTCCTCATAGCCAATCCGCGCCCTCAGCGACTCATTCTCGCGCCGCAGCCGATCGGTCTCGGTCGCGCGCGCAACGAGATGGAGCAACCGCGCCGCCTCGAAAGGTTTTTCGATGAAATCGACCGCACCGCGCCGGATCGCGGCAACGGCGGTATCGATATTGCCATGGCCCGAGATCATCAGCACCGGCAGCGTCGGATCGCGTTGTTTGACTTCGTCGAGCAGGTCGAGACCGTCGAGCTTCGAGCCCTGCAGCCAGACATCGAGCAGCACCAGCGACGGACGACGTTCGTCGAGCGCCGCCAAGGCTTCATCGCTATTCGAAGCGGTGCGCGCCTCATAGCCTTCGTCTTCGAGGACTCCCGCAACCAATTCGCAAATGTCCTGTTCGTCGTCGACAACCAAAATATCGAGTGACATGGGCTCTACTCCGCCTCCGTCTCGCTACGTGTAAGTTGGGAAAGGCGTGATTCCGCCTCATCTTCATCCACCGTCATATCGACCAGCGGCGCCAGCGTTTCGATATCGAGCGCGATCCGCACATTCGCGCCGCCGCCGGGTCGGTCCGAAAAGCTGATCGTCCCGAAATGTTCTTCGATGATCTTTTTGACGATAGCGAGCCCGAGACCTGTGCCGCTGGCGCGTGTCGTCATATAAGGTTCGGTCAGCCGCTCGCGTTCATCGGGCAGGCCGACGCCGTTGTCCGAAACCTGAAGCATCAGGCGGCCGTCCTCCATCGCCGCGCTGGCCTTCACCTTGCCGCCGGGTTCGCCCTCGCCATGTCTCTGCGTCACGGCTTCGACCGCGTTCTTGACGACATTGGTTAGCGCCTGACCGAGCTGACGCCGGTCGCATACCAAAGGCGGCAGGTCATCGGACGTCGCCAGTTCGAATTCGATCTCGGGATGCGCGACCTCATGCAGGAAAATGGCCTGACGGATAATATCGACGGCCGATTCCTCGCGAAAAACCGGTTTCGGCATCCGTGCGAAGGACGAAAACTCATCGACCATGCGCCGCAAATCGCCGACCTGACGGATGATCGTCCCGGTCAGTTTTTCAAACGTGCCGCCATCGGGATCTGCCGTTTCGCCAAAGCGGCGCTGCAAGCGTTCGGCGGCAAGCTGGATGGGGGTTAGCGGGTTCTTGATTTCATGCGCGATACGCCGCGCGACATCTGACCAGGCCGCACGCCGCTGATCTAGCAATTGCTGCGTGATATCGTCGAATGTCAGCACATGACCGCCCTGGTCTTCGACGATCGTCACGGCGAGCGTACGTGGATCGCCGCCCGCAGTCATCTGGACGACAGCCTCTCCCTGATAGCCGTCGAGCAATTGGTCGAGCTCCGGCGCGATATCCGCCAGTCGTTGATCCATCAACGCCGCATGGTCCCGCTTCATCAATTCGGCCGCCGACCGATTAACGAGCCGCACGCGCCGTTCGCCGTCGACCGACACAACACCGGCGGTAACGCTCGAAAGCACCGCTTCGGTAAAGGCGCGCCTGCTATCGAGCTGGTTATTGGCGTTTACCAAGGCGCCGGTCTGCTCTTCGAGCGTGCCGGTCATGCTGTTGAACGTGTTCGCCAGCGTGTCGATTTCGTCCTGTCGATTGAAATCGGGGACGCGCGTCGAAAGATCGCCGGCCGCAACCTTGCGGGCAGCATCGACAAGCGCCCCAACCGGCCGGACGAGCCGGTCAGCCACATTGAGTGCGATCCAGATTGCCGCTCCGACAATCAGCAGCGAAATGACGAGCAATGCAGCATTGAACCGCAATTGCATCGCCCGACCGCGGCTGAGCAATTCGTCATAATCGGCTAAAATTGCTTGCGCTCGCTGGGTTTGCACTAGCATTTGCGGATCCGAAACGCGCGACACATAAATGAAAAGATTGGTCTCGTCGGCAAAGCGCGTAACCGCCTCGAAGCGACCGCCAGCGTCATTCGAAGCCGATAGCGCGTCGTCGTCGAGCCGGACAAAATTCGAGGCCGCCTGAAGCCTCTCGTTTAGAGTCCGGTCTTCCGGATTTGCCAAAAGTAGTGTCCGGATCTCTCCATCGTCGGTGACTGTAAACAGTGCGCCATCGGTCAAGCCACGTTGATAGACTTGCAAGGCAAAAGCCTCGTAAAATCGCGGATCATCATAGTCGAAAAATTCAAGCAGCGGCAACAAATCCCCTGCCATGTAGAGCGCGTTGTCCTCTACATCCTGAATGCTCTCTTCATAAAAGCCTTGAGCAAGCTCGCCGGCATTTTCGATCGTCGCCCGCGCGCGTTCGGAGAACCAGAATTCGACGCCATATTGAAAGAGGATCGACGCGAAAATCACGACCAACAGCGTCGGGACCGCCGCCAGACCGGAGAACAAGGCGACCAGCCGGACATGCAACCGGCCCTTGCCGCCAATTGGAGAACGCGCGGCCCTCCCCTGCGCTATCCGCCGCGCAATCAGCACCATAAGGAACATCGCAGGCACCAAAATTGCGATGAGCAAAGCCGCGGTCAACAGCGGTGTCAGCAGGAAATCGGACGCGTCCGAGCTTGTGAGAATAAAATAGGCGGCTACGCAGATCGCGGCGAGCACGGCCGTGGTGCCGACTTCGATCGACGGCATGAACCACGGCTTCTCTCGCAAAGAGCGCAAGACACCGTCGTCCGATTGTTCTGAAGCCGCTTTCGATGCCATCGTTGCACGGTTACCACGGTTTTGTTGTCCGGAAAACACAGCCTTGCGGCCATTGTGCAACAATATGGCGCGCGAGACACGCGTTTCACCGCACTTTGGTGCTAATCAGGCTGCGGCGCGATCCATCCACTGGCCGTAAAAATCGTCGATCAATTGCAGGACCACTTCTGGATCGGGTTCCTGGTTGGCCAGATTGCGAAATTCTGCCGAACCCGGCAGACCCTTTGTGTACCAGCCAATATGTTTGCGTGCGACCTTGACGCCAACATCCTCGCCATAATGATCCAGCATGTCGCGATAATGCGCGGACAAAACGCGATATTGTTCATCGAGCGAGGGATCGGATCGTGTTTCGCCAGTGGCGAACCAGTGCATCATCTGACTGATCAGCCAGGGTTTGCCATAGGCGCCGCGTCCTACCATCACCCCGTCCGCGCCTGAAAGCGCGAGCGCCTCCTCGGCATCCCCGATCGAGCAGATATCGCCATTGACGATCACCGGCAGCGATACCGCCTGTTTTACCTTTGACACGAAACCCCAATCGGCATGGCCCTTATACATCTGGCAGCGGGTGCGCCCGTGAACGGTAATCAACTGCGCGCCAAGATCTTCGGCTATCCGCGCCAGTTCGGCGGCATTGCGGCTGTCATGGTCCCAGCCCGTGCGCATTTTGACTGTGACCGGCACATCTACCGCTTTGACCGTCCCCTCGATCAACGCGCCCGCCAGTTTGAGATCGCGCATCAGCGCCGAACCCGCGTCGCCATTGACGACCTTTTTGACCGGGCAGCCCATATTGATGTCGATAATCGCTGCACCGCGATCGGCATTGAGCTTGGCCGCCTCGGCCATGACGTCGGGTTCGCAGCCGGCCAGCTGCATCGATACCGGCTCCTCGATCGGATCCCAAGCCGCCTTCTGCAACGACTGACGCGTTTCGCGGATCATCGCTTGGCTGGCGATCATCTCGGTGACGTTGAGGCCGGAGCCATAGCGCCGCACGAGCCGCCGGAACGGCCGGTCGGTGACGCCCGTCATCGGCGCGAGGACGACCGGGCTCTCAATGGTGATCGGGCCGATCTTTATGGGGCTGAGCTTTGTCATTGCTGGCGCGCATCTAGGAACAAAGCCATTGGCGGGCAAGCCGCGGCTCGGCTAAGCGGCGGATATGGTAGCCCAACCGAAAATCGTCGCACTCATAGTCGCCGCCGGATCGGGCAACCGCGCGGGCGGCGACCTGCCCAAACAATATCGCATCATCGAGGGCAAGGCGCTGGTCGCTCATGCTTTCGACAGCCTTGCCGAACACCCCGCGATTGCCGCCGTGCGCTTCGTTATCGCCGAAGGCCAGGAGCCACTGTTTGCTGAGGCTATGGCCGGTCGCGAGGCCGGCGTTCCGATCATTGGCGGCGCCGAGCGCCAGCAATCGGTCCGCTACGGGCTTGAAACGATTGAGCGCGATGGCGCCGCCGATATCGTCCTGATCCACGATGCGGCGCGGCCTTTCGTCCCAGCAGAGGTTATCGATCGGCTGGTTGCGGCATCCAGCGACCACGGGGGCGCGATCCCGGTGCTGCAGGTTATCGACAGTCTGGTGCATCGAAACTCGGGGACAGTTCGCCGCGAAGATTATGCCAGCGTACAGACGCCGCAAGCCTTCGCCTTTGACGCTATCCTGGCGGCGCATCGCGCATGGCCGGGCGATCGGATCGCGACCGATGATGCCGAGATCGCCCGGGCGGCCGGCATGGACGTTTCATTGGTCGATGGTGACCCGGCGCTCAAAAAACTCACCTTCGCCGAGGATTTCGGCGAGGCTGCCCCCTCCCCTGTCCCGGTCCGCACGGGCTTCGGCTATGACGTCCATGCCTTTGCCCAAGGCGATCATCTCTGGCTTGGCGGCGTCCGCATCGATCATGACCGCAGCCTTGCCGGGCATTCGGATGCCGATGTCGCGCTCCACGCGCTGACAGACGCGATTCTTGGTGCGCTCGGCGAAGGCGATATCGGCAGCCATTTCCCGCCGAGCGACCGGCAATGGAAAGGCGCGCCCTCGCAACTGTTCCTCGAACATGCGGCGAAACTCGCCGGACAGGCCGGATACGCCATCGGTAATCTCGATGTGACGATCATCTGCGAGGCACCGAAAATCGGCCCTCGCCGCGACGCCATGCGCGCGCGAATTGCCGAGATTCTTGCGCTCTCCGAAAATTCTGTCAGCATAAAGGCGACGACGACAGAGCGGCTCGGTTTTACCGGCCGCCGCGAAGGAATTGCCGCCCAGGCGGTCGTGACATTGGTGCTGGAAAGGGCCTGATATGAAGATCTTGCGAAAGCTCGCCGCGCTGGCGGCCATAATCTCGACGCCCGGTGCCGCGCTCGCACAGGCAAACTGCCTGTCCAACGACGAAGCCGAGACCGTCGTCACCGCCATGCTGCCGAGCGTACTCGAAGCGATGCATCGGCAATGCAGCCCCTATCTCGCGCCCGAGGCAGCGCTGCGGTCTCGCGGCCTCGATCTCGCGGCGCAATACAGTTCTACGACGATTAATTCGCGATCCGAGGCAGCACGCATTGCCTATCGCATCATCACCAATAGCGAGAGCGAGCAGCTTGAAGATATCAGCGAAGCGACGGTCCTCGACGTATTCGAGGTCGCGGCCACCGGCGCACTGGCTGGTTCGCTCGATGAAGATGCCTGTGCAACGGCCGACCGTTTTTATGGCATATTGGAGCCGCTCCCGGCTGCGAATGTTGCCGGCCTAACCGTCCTGCTGATGGAAATCGGCATGCGCGATGACGAGCCCGGACAAGGCGTACCCTTCCGTTTGTGTGACGCGGCGGCAGGATGACCGATTATCGCATCGATACGATTTTGCCCGACAAGGTCGTCAAGGCCGCACGCCGCGTCATCGAGGCCAATCGCGAAGCGGGGTTGCACATCGCCATGGCCGAAAGCTGCACTGGCGGACTTGTCGGCGCAGCGCTGACCGAAATACCCGGTTCGTCCGACGTGTTCGACGCCAGCTTTGCCACCTATTCGAACGAAGCCAAAACCAGGCTGCTCGACGTCCATCCCGATCTGATCGAGACATTCGGCGCCGTATCGCCTGCCGTCGCCTGGGCAATGGCGACAGGTGCTGTAGAGCGTAGCGGCGCCGATGTCGCCGTTTCGGTCACCGGTGTCGCTGGTCCCGGCGGCGCAAGCGAAAAGAAACCCGTCGGAACCGTCGTTTTCGCCAAAGCACGGCGCGGCGACGATCCTTCCACCGTCAGCGCGGATCAACAGCTTTTCACCGACAATGGACGCGGCGGCGTCCGGCTTCAGGCCGCGCTATGGGCGCTCGAACTGCTGATGCCCGATGGCGAGGTTTCGCCCGGGCCATAAATCGCGGCGGCGCGCGCCTCGAAAGCGTCGGTCATCTTCCTCAGCGCCTTGTCGAACACCTGTCCCGCCAGTCGTTCGAACACGCGGTTGCGAAACGCGAAATCGACCGAAAAACCGAGCCTGCAACCGCCCTTCCCGTCGGGCTCGAAGCTCCATTCGTTGTGCAGAAATTTGAGCGGACCATCGATATAGTCGACCTTGATGCTCGCCGGATTCCGCTTGATGACCTTTGAGGTGAAGGTCTCGCGAAGCGATTTGAACCCGACCACGAGATCGGCGATCATTTCGGTCTCGCTATCCGAACGGACGCGCGTCGCAACCACCCAGGGCAAGAATTCTTCATAGCTTCCGACATCGGCGACAAGATCGAACATCTGTTCGGGCGTATAGGAAAGCTGCCGGGTTTCGGTATGACGCGGCATGGCGAAGTCAGGCCCGTGCCAGATGCGCCTCGCGCGCGGCGCGCAGCTTTTCGAAATCCTCGCCGGCATGGTAGCTCGAACGCGTCAGCGGGCTCGAAGCGACGAGCAGGAAGCCCTTGGCGCGCGCTATCGCGGCAAAGGCGTCGAAGCCTTCGGGGCTGACGAAGTCCTCGACCTTGGCATGGCGCGGCGTCGGCTGAAGATATTGGCCCATCGTCAGGAAATCGACATCGGCCGATCGCATATCGTCCATCACCTGATGAACCTCCATCCGCTGCTCCCCGAGCCCGAGCATGACGCCCGATTTGGTAAAGATCGACGGATCGTGCTTTTTGACCTGCTCGAGCAGCCGCAGCGACGCATAATAGCGCGCGCCGGGCCGGATCGTCGGATAGAGCCGCGGCACCGTCTCCAGATTATGATTGTAGACATCGGGCCGCGCAGCGACGATCGCCTCGACAGCCGCCTCCGCCTTGTTGCGGAAATCGGGCGTCAGGATCTCAATCGTGGTGTCCGGCGTCGTCGCGCGCAATGCCTCGATCACCTTTACAAACTGGCTCGCACCACCATCGGGCAGGTCGTCGCGATCGACCGAGGTAACGACGATATGCTCAAGGCCAAGCTTGGCCGCTGCATCAGCGGTATGCTGCGGTTCGTCTGCATCGACCGCCATCGGCATGCCTGTTTTCACATTGCAGAAGGCGCAGGCGCGCGTGCAGACATCGCCTAGGATCATCACCGTCGCGTGTTTTTTCGACCAGCACTCGCCAATATTCGGGCACGCCGCCTCTTCGCACACGGTGTTAAGGTTGAGCTCGCGCATCAGACGCCGCGTTTCGTTGAACGCCTCGCCGACCGGTGCCTTCACCCGAATCCAGTCGGGTTTGCGCCGGCGCGTCGGCTTGGCCGATTTCGTATCGATGGCGGTCGCTTCGTTCATAGCCGGGAAATAGCGACCCAGAGCCGGACTTGCTACCCCCGCTACGCGCTGTAAGCAGAACGGCATGACACTCTTTAACGATTTGATCGATGGCTATCGCCGGTTTCGCGAAACCTGCTGGGTCGATCAACGCGAACGCTGGAAGCAATTGTCACACGCCCAAAGCCCCAAGGTCATGATCATCGGCTGTTCCGACAGCCGTGTCGATCCAGCGCAGATTTTCGACACGTCGCCCGGCGAAATCTTCGCTGTGCGCAATGTCGCCGCGCTCGTGCCCCCCTTCGAAACCGCGCCCGGCTATCATGGCGTATCGGCTGCTCTCGAATTCGCGGTGACCCAATTGAAGGTCGAGGAAATTGTTGTGATGGGTCACGGAGAATGCGGCGGCTGCCAGGCCGCGCTGCACAGTGCGTTCGACGGTGCGGTACCCGGCGAAGGCGGCTTTATCAGCCATTGGGTCGGCCTGCTCGACGAGGCGCGCGACGGCGTGATCGCGAAACATGGCGAGGGCGAGGACGCGCTTCATGCGATGGAGCATGCCGCGATCAGGGTCAGTCTCGCCAATCTGCGCACATTTCCCTTTGTTGTCGAGCGCGAACAGGCAGGCACGCTGACGCTGCGCGGCGCCTGGTTCGCCATCCGCACCGGCGTCCTTCATCTGCTCGACAATGCGACCGGAGAATTCAACGCCGCCTGAAAATTGGAAACGAAGGCCGAATTGGCCTAGAGTGCGAAAAAGCTGGATGAGGGAGCGCGAATCATGAAATGGAAAATCATACCCGAAAGCTGGTCGGGACCTCTGCTGAGCCTCCTGCGTATCGTCACGGCGTTGCTGTTCATTGCGCACGGCACGAACAAATATTTCGGCATCCCGCCCAATGAAGGCGGGCCTCCGGCGATCCTCTCGATGCCGGGTATCGCAGGCATCTTCGAACTTGTCTTCGGTACGCTGATCCTGATCGGCCTGTTCACGCGCGTTTCGGCGTTCCTGATGAGCGGCATGATGGCGGTCGCCTATTGGCTCGTCCATGCCCCGAACAGCTTCTATCCCTCGGTCAATCACGGCGAGCCGGCGATCCTTTTCTGCTTTATCTTTCTCTACATCGCCTCAGCGGGCCCCGGTCCGTGGAGCGTCGACAAGGGCTAGACAACAACCCACCGAGCACCCCGGAGCGGGTGGCCAAGCCGCGGGCTGCTCCCTAAAACCGCGCGCATGCAAACCGGACAGATAATTTCACTCGCGCTCTATTTCGCAGCGATGCTCGGCATCGGCGTCTACGCCTATCGCAAATCTACCGATGACGTTTCGGGCTATATGCTCGGCGGGCGGCAATTAGGGCCCGCCGTCGCTTCGCTCTCGGCCGGCGCTTCGGACATGTCGGGCTGGATGCTGCTCGGGCTTCCCGGCGCGATGTTCGTTTCGGGGATGAGCGCCAGCTGGATCGCAATCGGGCTGTTTATCGGCGCGCTCGCCAACTGGATCGTCGTCGCGCCGCGGCTCCGCGTCTACACCGAGACCGCGGACGACGCGATCACCATCCCCGATTATTTCGAGAAACGCTTCGAGGATCGCTCGCACATGCTGCGCGTTATTTCCTCGGTCGTCATCATCATATTCTTCACGCTCTACACATCGAGCGGCGTGGTCGCCGGCGGCAAATTGTTCGAGAGCGCGTTCGGCGCGGATTATGCGTTCGGGCTGTGGATCACCGCCGGGGTCGTCGTCGCCTATACTTTGTTCGGCGGTTTCATGGCGGTCTCGATGACCGATTTCGTTCAAGGCTGCATCATGTTCGTCGCGCTCGTTCTCGTTCCGGTTGTCGCGCTGATCGATGTCGGCAGTATCGGCGCGCTTGGAACGACGCTCAACGGGATCGACCCTAACCTCACCAACTTGTTCGGCGGGATCACCGCCATCGGTATCGTCTCGGCGCTTGCCTGGGGACTCGGATATTTCGGACAGCCGCATATCATCGTGCGCTTCATGGCTATCCGCAGCGTCCGCGACGTTCCGCGGGCGCGCAATATCGGCATGAGCTGGATGGGCGTGACGCTGATCGGCGCACTCGCCACCGGTCTGATAGGTCTTGCCTATGCCACCGAGAACGGCCTTACCGTCGACGATCCCGAAACGATCTTCATCCTGCTCTCGCAGATCCTCTTCCACCCGCTCATCGCAGGCTTCCTGCTCGCCGCGATCCTTGCCGCGATCATGTCGACGATATCTTCGCAGCTGCTCGTTTCGTCGAGTTCGCTGACCGAGGATTTTTACGGCATCTTTTTGCGCCGCGACGCAAGCCAGCGCGAGCTTGTCTTCGTCGGACGGCTATCGGTTGTTGCCGTCAGCCTTGTCGCGATCGCGCTCGCCTATGATCCCGACAACAATGTGCTCGGCCTCGTCTCCAACGCCTGGGCAGGCTTCGGCGCCGCCTTCGGCCCGATCGTCATCCTCAGCCTCACCTGGCGCCGGATGACGCGCAACGGTGCGCTCGCGGGTATCGTCGCCGGGGCGGCCGTCGTGCTGTTCTGGATCTACGCGCCGGTGCTGGCGAACGGCGCGGCGCTGAGCACTATCCTCTACGAGATCGTCCCCGGCTTCCTCGCCTGCGGCATAACCGCCATCCTTGTCAGCCTAGCCGACAGAGCACCCGCGACGAGCATCACCGACACCTTCGCAAAAGCGCGCGCCGCGCTATAGGAGCGTCATGGCAGACGAATATAATCATGGCCGCACGGCCAATATCGCGCTCTTGATCGATTCGGACAATGCGACGCATCTGGGTATCGATCCGGTGCTGACCGCGCTTGCCGAGCTCGGCACCGTCAATATCCGCCGCGCTTATGGCAATTGGCGCAAACAGTCGCTCAAGGGCTGGGCCGACAAGGTCCATCGCTATGGCATCGAGCCGCAACAGCAATTCGATATCACCAAAGGCAAGAACGCGACCGATATGAAGATGACGATCGACGCGCTCGACCTGCTCTTTCGCGGTAACGTTCACGGCTTCGGGATAATGTCGTCGGACAGCGATTTCATGCCGCTCGCGATGCGCATCCGTCAGGATGGCCTGCCCGTTTACGGTTTTGGCAGCGCCAAGACGCCCGAAGCCTTCAAACAGGCCTGCACGCGCTTCATCGATGTCGATGCGCTGATCAAGGCTGAGAAAGAAGAGCGATCCGGTGGCGAGAGCGGCGGCACCGATGAGAGCGGCGACGTCGACGAAGAGCTGATGACATTGCTCGCCGATGCCTATTCGGCCAGCAAGCGCGACGAGCGCGGCTTTGCGAGTCTTTCGGCCGTCGGCCAGCGCGCGGGCAACCGTTCGAGCTTCGATGTGCGCAATTTCGGTTTTTCAAGCCTCTCGGAAATGTTCGAAACTGTGCCGAATTTCACAACCGAACGGCGCGAGAATGGGCAGATATTCGTCAAGCGGGTGCACTGAGACCGGGCGAAACAACGCCCAAGCGACGACAATCACGCGCTTGATCGTATCGAAACTCTAACTTAGGCTAAGGAGAGTCGCGATACGAGTTTATCAATCTTCACGAGGGGGAATATCATGAACGAATATCTGTCATTCAAGAAGTTTATCACGCCGACCTTCATCCAGGTCATTTTCTGGCTGGGCGTCGCTGGCATCGTCATTATGACGTTATTGTCGTTCGCGGGCAGTCTAAGCTACGCGCCCGGTGTGGCGATACTAACGCTTCTCATAGGCCTCCCGCTGATGCTGATCTTTTGGCGCGTCTATTGCGAGATCATGCTCGTCATGTTCCGCATCCTCGGCGAGTTGCAGGAAATGAACAGCAAGGGCACTTTCAAATAGGCCAAGGCCTTCGCTGAACGAACAAAAGGGCGGCGCCGAAGGGCTGCCGTCCTTTTTTCTTTCCGCTACGGTCTGCCTAGCGCGTTAGTTTCTTGTAACTCATACGATGCGGCCGATCGGCTTCGTCGCCAAGCCGCCGCCTCTTATCTTCCTCGTAACTCTCGAAATTGCCTTCGAACCATTCGACATGGCTGTCGCCTTCGAAGGCGAGGATATGTGTTGCCAGGCGGTCGAGGAAGAAGCGGTCATGCGAGATGACCACGGCGCAGCCGGCGAAATTTTCGAGGGCGTCCTCGAGGGCGCGGAGCGTTTCAACATCGAGATCGTTGGTCGGTTCGTCCAAAAGGAGAACGTTGCCGCCTTCCTTGAGCATTTTCGCCAGATGGACGCGATTGCGTTCGCCGCCCGATAACTGGCCAACCTTTTTCTGCTGGTTGGGGCCCTTGAAATTGAACGCGCCGACATAGGCGCGAGTCTGGACCTCGTGCTTGCCGAAGGTAAAAATATCGAGTCCGTCCGAGACCTCTTCCCAGACATTTTTTTGCGCATCGAGATCGTCCCGGCTCTGATCGACATAGCCGAGCTTGACCGTTTCACCGATTTCGATCTTCCCGTTATCGGGCTCCTCCTTGCCGGTGATGAGGCGAAACAGCGTCGTCTTACCCGCACCGTTCGGGCCGATGACGCCGACGATGCCGCCGGGAGGCAGGCTGAAGGTCAGGTCGTCGAACAGCAATTTATCGCCATAGCCCTTGGTCAATCCGTTGGCCTCAATCACCTTGCCGCCGAGCCGTTGCGGCGTCTGAATAAGAATCTGCGCCTTGCCCGGCGTACGGTTATCCTGCGCCTCGACGAGTTCGTCGAACGCACTAATACGCGCCTTGGATTTGGTCTGGCGGGCCTTGGGCGATTGCCGAATCCAGTCGAGTTCTTCGCGGATCGCCTTTTGCTTGCCGGCATCCTCGCGCTCTTCCTGTTCGAGCCGCTTGGCCTTTTTATCGAGATAGCCCGAATAGTTGCTCTCATAGGTATAATAGCGCCCGCGATCGAGCTCGAGAATCCAGTTGACGACATTGTCGAGGAAATAGCGGTCATGGGTGACGAGGATGACGTTGCCCGGATAATCGACAAGATGCTTTTCGAGCCAGGCGACGCTCTCGGCATCGAGGTGGTTGGGCGGTTCGTCGAGCAGCAGGATGTTCGGCTTTTCGAGCAGTAAGCGACAGAGCGCCACGCGACGCTTTTCGCCGCCCGAGAGATTTTCCACACCGCTATCGCCGGGCGGACAGCGCAGCGCGTCCATCGCGATTTCGAGCTGGTTGTCGAGAGTCCAGCCATCGACCGCGTCGATCTTCTCCTGAAGCGTCCCCATTTCTTCCATCAACGCGTCGAAATCGGCGTCTTCGGGCGGATCGGCCATCAACCCCGAAATCTCGTTGAACCGGTCGACCAGCGCCTTGGTCTCGCCGGCCGCTTCCATGACATTTTCCTTGACCGTTTTGCCCGGATCGAGCTGCGGTTCCTGCGGCAGATAGCCGACCGTAATCCCCTCGCCCGGCCAAGCCTCGCCCTGAAATTCGGTGTCAATGCCCGCCATGATCTTCATCAGTGTCGATTTGCCGCTGCCGTTCGGCCCGACAATGCCGATCTTGGCGTCGGGATAGAATTGCAGATGGATATTATCGAGGATCGGTTTGCGGGTTCCGGGGAAGCCTTTGGTCATCCCCTTCATCACAAATGAATATTGCGCAGCCATGGCTGGTCTATGCTCCGTTTGAATGCTTGGATTTGTGGGCGATGTAGGTAGCCAATGCCGAGTTGGCAAACGTCAATCGCACGGCTAAGCGAACGCGATGAAAAAGCTTGTCCTCCTTCTCGCCGCTACCTTCGCCTCCCCTGCTCTCGCCCAGTACAATGACGCCGACATCGAGCGTTTACGCGAAGTGGCGCTGCAGACCGACACGACGGCGATGACGATCACCGAGGCGCTCACCGTAATGGGTCCGCGGATGGCCGGCACCGAATCGGAGGCACATGCGCGGCGCTGGGCGGTCAACACACTGACCGATATCGGATTTTCAAACGTCCGTGAGGAAACCTATCAGATGCCGACCTGGGTGCGCGGCGCGGAAAGCGCGCATATCGTCGATCCGTTCCCGCAGGAAATGGTTATCACCGCATTGGGACGCAGCGCGGCGACGTCCGAGGACGGGATCACCGCCGAGATAGTCGCCTTTGACAGCGTCGCAGCGCTCCGCGCGGCGCCCGTCGGCAGCCTTGCCGGCAGGATCGCCTATGTCAGTCATAATATGCAGCGCGCGCAGGACGGCTCGGGCTACGGTCATGCCGGCCCGACGCGCTGGAACGCGCCCTCGCTGGCGGCGGAACGCGGCGCGGTCGCGATCGTCATCCGTTCGGTGGGGACCGACTGGCATCGCAATCCGCATACCGGTGGTACGAACTGGGCGGAGGGCGTCGAGCGGATCCCGGCCGGCGCGCTCTCCAACCCCGATGCCGACAATCTCGAGCGGATGACGCGCCTCGGGCCCGTGACGATGCGGCTTGTGCTGACGCCGCGCTGGCTCGGCGATCAAGAATCGGGCAATGTTATCGCCGAATTACCCGGCCGCGATCCCGAAGCCGGCATGATCCTCATCGCCTGCCATATCGATAGCTGGGATCTTTCGCCCGGCGCGTTCGACGACGCCGCGGGCTGCGGCATCATCACGGGGGCGGCGAACCTGATCCGCCGCAGCGGCGTCCAACCGCTCCGTACGATCCGGCTGTTCTGGGCCGGCGCGGAGGAAGTCGGTATCTATGGCGCGCTCGACTATTTCGAGCAGCACGGGACCGAACGCCACGCGCTTGCCGCCGAATCGGATTTCGGTGCCGACCGTATCTGGCGCGTTGAATTCAATATCCCCGAGGCGGCGAACGCAGACGCCGGTCGGCTGATGCGATTGCTCGAGCCGCTCGGTATCCCGCGCGGCACGCAGACTGCTACTGGGGGCGCCGATACAAGCCCCCTGGTGCGCAACGGCGTTTCGGCGATCGATTTGCAACAGGACGGTACCCGATATTTCGACCTCCACCACACGCCCGACGATACATTCGATAAAATCGATCCGGAGCAGGTGCGGCAAAATGTTGCCGTCTGGGTCACGATGCTCGCCGTTATGGCCAATAGCGAGTTTCTGGACGCGGAAAACAGCCGATAATTGCCTGTTTGCTCCCCTGCGGATTAACCAATCGTCTAACGGCTTCGATGCAGATTCGTATTGACGCACGTATACAGGACGCTAATGGAGCGCGCTGGGTTTGGCTCCGCGCCATCCCGCTATCCAATAGTGCTATGGGAGCATTTTAATGAAGAAGATTACGTTTGCGCTGGCCTCTGCCAGCCTGCTCGCTCTTGGCGCTTGCGCCGAAGCGGATACCAGCGAAGCCGAAGAAGCCGCTGTAGAAGAGATCGAAGCTGAAGCTGAAGGCGTCGAAGATATGGCTGAAGACGCCGACACCCATGAGCAGGAAGCTGCCCTGGAAGGGGAAGTCGATCAGCTGGAAGCCCAAGCTGACATGCAGGAAGAGATGAACGAAGACGAGGACATGACGGTCGAGTAAATTCGATCCGGTCCCCGAAATCGGGAATTCAGGAGCATATGATGAAGAAGATTACTTTTGCGCTGGCTTCGGCCAGCCTTCTGGCGCTGGGCGCCTGCGCCGAAACCGCCACCGACGAAGGTGCCGAGACGACTGAAGAAGCCGTTGAAGACACCGAAGCTGTGGCTGAAGACGCTATGGAAGACACCGAAGCGATGGCTGAAGACGCCATGGCTGACACCGAAGCCGCCGCTGAAGACGCGATGGCTGAAGGCGAAGAAATGATGGAAGAAGCTCCGGCTGAATAAGCATTTCACTTTGCCGGTTCGCAAGAACCGGACGAAGTTAAAGGGCGTCCCGATCGGGGCGCCCTTTTTCGTTCTGGGTAGATAGGGGTGAAAGCCCGCCGTATTGGCAACGCTTGCGTTCAACGGTGCGCCATCGACCAGGAAAAATCATTGCTGCACCTTCAGCGCTTTCGCTCGGAGGTTCTCGGGAGATCATCCGCCGGATGATCTCCATTTACGAAAAATGGTCGGGGAGACAGGATTCGAACCTGCGACCCTCTGTTCCCAAAACAGATGCGCTACCAGGCTGCGCCACTCCCCGACATTGTCGGCAAACCATCCGGCCACGGGCCTTTAGGGGCATAGCCCTGCGACCGCAACACACCCTTCGCTATCGCTAGGGATTTTTCCGGGTGAATGTCCCCGGACATTCTCTCTTTCCGGAAAACTGGTGGGCCCGGCAGGACTCGAACCTGCAACCAAGCCGTTATGAGCGGCCGGCTCTACCATTGAGCTACAGGCCCCACCGTTTCAGCGGCGCCGCCCTGCCAAAGCACCCGCTGCTTGGCAAGCGATTAGCGCGCCGCGTCGGCCGCCGCGATAACGTCGTCCGCCCGCGCCGCCTCCACGCCATGTTTGGCAAACAGCTCGAATACCCCGTCCCACCATTGATAAAAAGCCTTGAGATCGGCCTCGTCACGTACATAGGGCGTATGTCCGGGCACGATTGAAGGCGAATGATAGGACAGGCTGAAGATGTTGTGGCCATCGTCGAGCAGCGCCTGGATCGCTTCCAGGGCGAGATCGAGCGGATAATCCTCAGGCGTCAGCGACACCCGCCGGACCATTCCCGTCCGCGCCAGGACTCCGAGCATTAGCGGGATTTTATTGCCGAGCGGAAACAACCGCTTGCCGTATCTGCGCAGTCGCCCGACAAAGGTCGTTGTCAGCGGCAATTCGAGCAGTTCGCGCCGGCTCCCCGCCCAGAAGGCCTGTGTTTCGAAGCGCGAAAAATCGGGGCCGGTCTCGTCGGCATAGTTGAACAGCGCGCGCACCGACGCATCCATCCGATAGCCAGCCTCTTCCAGAAGCGTCGCGCTATGTTCGCCAATGCCGTAACGGCCGGCACGATAGATTGTGGGGCGCTGGCCAACGCGCTCCGCGATCTTCTCGGTCAATGCCTCGAGCTTCGCCTTCTGGAGCTCACGCGGGAGGTTTCCGGTGAAACTGTTCGGAATCGATACATCTTCATCGAAAGGCGGATTCACCCAGGGGTGGAGCTGCGTTCCGATCTCGCAGCCATCGCGCTGACGCATCTCGGCGATGATCGCCGCCGATCGTTCGTTATCGACGATCGGATAATCGACCATATAAGCCGGTTTCGCGCCCGCCTCACGGAAGAAGCGTTGCGCCGCCGGAAGGTCTTCAACTGCGGTGACAGCGACATTTTCGCGCGAGATGGGTTTTTCCCAGTCGAATTCCTCTTCGGTATCGACGAAGACCAGATAGCGCCGGCCGAAATCTTCAGGAATTTTTGCATAGGCACGCCGATCCGGCGGCACGTCGATACGGCC
>JABDLY010000212.1 GCA_013001755.1 Sphingomonadaceae bacterium | reverse complement strand
GATTCAAAGACCAACGAAGATTTCTTCGACTCGATGAACCAGTAGCTGTTAGAGGCCACTGCGATGTTCGATTTCTTTCTGCCGATGATTCACGCCGTGCCCGCAGGGCTCGGTTCGCCCGCCGAGATCTGGGCGGCGATCGTTACCGATTTCAGCAATCTCGGTTCGCCCGCCGCCTGGTCGGCCTTCATTCAGGTCGTGTTGATCGACCTCGTCTTCGCCGCCGACAATGCGATCGTCGTGGGCGCGCTGGCGGGCGGGCTACCCGCCGAACAGCGGCGCAAGGTTATCCTGATCGGCATCGGCGCGGCGCTTGTCCTGCGCATCATCTTCGCGCTCGCCGTCGTCCAGCTGCTTCAGATAGTCGGGCTGATCTTTGCCGGCGGCGTACTCCTCCTCTGGGTCGCATGGCGCTTCTGGCGCGAACTGCGGCATGTCGAAGAATCGCCCGGATCGGCGGAAATCTCGGGCGACGAACATTCGGGCCTCAAGGCCGGAAGGAGCTTCTGGGGCGCGGTATGGGGCGTGACCGCCGCCGATGTCTCGATGAGCCTCGACAATGTGCTCGGCGTTGCCGGCGCGGCGCGCGACCATCCCGGCATTCTCGTCATCGGGCTGTTATTGTCGGTGGCGCTGATGGGCCTCGCGGCCAATATCATCGCGCGCTATATGGAGCGCTTCAAATGGATCGCCTATATTGGGCTCCTCGTCATCCTCTGGGTCTCCGTGCGGATGATGTACGAAGGCTATGTCGATCCGCAGCTCGGCGTGAGCACGCTCTTCGGTTGAGGGCTTGTTAGTCAGCCCTTCGGCTTTGCCTCGGTTGCCGCGCCGGAGTCTTTTGCTGGAACATCGCTAGCGCAATGTCGCCGGTTCGGGGCGCGACCGTCAGGTCGAGTCTGACAAACTAACGCTGCTCGATCAGCAGCCTGCCCCGCGGATAATCGATTACGAAGCGGCGGTCGCCGAGGACGTCGGCGCTGAGCATCATGGCCGGACCGTCGCCGATCTCGAGCGCATCGAAGATCGAAAGATCGCCAACCCCCATTCGCGAAGCGCCGAATTCGACATCGCCGATGCTGAACCGGCTGATTTCCATCTGGTTCATTTCCTGGACATGGCCCGAGACGCCGGTGATCGGTGCGATAGATGCGCTTTCGGGAACGAAGCGAAGGCCGAGACGGCGCGCGGCCTCACGGTTGATGAAGCTCTGCACCGCGCCCGTGTCTATGAGCGCCGGCATCGTCACATTGCCGATCCGCGCGCGTACGAGCATCAGCCCGTCGGCGCGCCGCGATGTCGGGATAACGTGCCAGTCGATATCGCCGAGCGCGCGAATATCGGTGCGCGGGTTGTGCAGTATCAGGCTGCCCCGTGGCATATCGAATTCGACGACATGCCGGCGGAGGATATCGGCGCCGAGCAACCCATCGGCTTCGACGGGGGCGGCGAGCTGAGGAAATCCATAGGCGCCGATCCTGCGATAGAGATGTTCGCCGACCTGCAGGCTGCGCAGCCGATAATACTCGACGCTGTTGCTGCCGGTCGCACCGTTCACCGTCGCCGGGCGCCCGCGGCTCTCGAGCCCGAGCCGCGCGACTGTCGCATCGCTCAGCATCGTCTCACTCGCCGCGGTATCGATGATCATCCGCGCGGCAACATGGCCGTTGAGAATGACTCCGGTCTGCGGCAGGCCAAGCCACGGCCGTTCGAGCGGCAAGACCGACGAGCGCTGCGCCGGCGCGGCGATCGCTGCACAGAGCAGCGCAAGAAACAGGGTGATACGGGACAACATGGCTTGAGGATTGCCGTTCGGGCGGTGAACTTGTGTTGAACGCAATAGAACGTGACCGCCGGTGCGTGAACCGTCATTGCGAGGAGCCGAAGGCGACGCGGCAATCCAGAGCTGCAAGAGCCACCCCCTGGGCTCTGGATTGCTTCGCTGCGCTCGCAATGACGATGCTTCAACCTGCTAGCGCCAGGCCTTAGGCCGTCTGTTTCTCGAGCTGCGCGGCCATCATTTCCCAGAGCTTGTTCATCGCCTTCATCGGGCGGACCATGACCTTGAAATCGTCGATCAGACCCTCGGCGTCCCAATGGATAATATCGACGCCGTTGACATGGATTCCGTCGATCTCTGCCGTGAATTCGAGCAGCGCATTGTCGCCATCGACCATTTGCCGGACATATTCGAACCGGCTGTCGGCAAAGACGCTGTCGGCGGCATGGAGATAGGCGAAGGTCTTTTCGCGGCCCTCCTGCGGCGTATGGACGACGGGCGAATGGAAGGTCGCATTTTCGGCGAGCAATGCGCGCAGATCGTCGGGCGCGCGATCGCCCTCCATATAGGCGAGCCAGCGATTGAGCAGGGGATTGGTGCTCATGCGAGATGCTCGGCGAAGAATTCCATCGTCCGCCGATCGGCGAGCTGCGCGCCGTTCTCGTCGCGGCGGTCCCCGAATTCGGTCGCGAAGCCGTGATCGAGCCCCTCATAATCGTGCAGTGTCACCTTGGGATGATCGTCGAGACCGGCGTGCATCGCAGCCTGTGCTTCGGAATCGACAAAATGATCGGCGGTCGGGATGTGGAGCATGACCGGATGCGGGATAGCGTGTTTCTCGCCAAGCAGCCCGTCGATGCCGACGCCGTAATAGCCGACGCTGGCGTCGATATCGGTGCGCGCGGCGGTCATGAAGGCGAGGCGGCCGCCGAGGCAATAGCCGACGCAGCCGGCCTTGGCGCGGCTGTCTCCGCCGATTTCCGCGCGCGCGGCATGGATCGTCGCCTCGATGTCGCGGACGCCCTGATCCTGGTCGAATTGGCCCATCAGATCGAGCGCGGTCTGGAATTGGTCCGGGATATCGGGATCGAGCTCGACGCCGGGCTTGAGCCGCCAGAAGAGATCGGGAGCGATCGCCAGATATCCGGCCTCGGCCCATTTGTCGCATTTGCGCCGGATACCGGCATTGACGCCGAAAATCTCCTGGATGACGATGATCGCCGCCTTGGCTCCGCCTTCGGGTGCGGCGCGATAGCCGCTGAAACTGTCGCCGCTGCTCAATGTGGGAATATCGATCATGCCGCCCATAGGTCGCGGTCCTCCTCGGATGTGTTTTGCAATTCATGGTTGAGCAGCAGGCATTTCGTCGAGACGCCCTCGCCGCCCGAATAATAGCCGATCTTGCCGCGCGCTGCGATCACCCGGTGACACGGCACTATGATCGGCAGCGGATTGCGCTGGCAGGCCTGTCCGATGGCGCGCGGCCCCGAATCGGCACGGCGCGCAACCTCGCCGTAACTCGCCACCTCGCCATAGGGGATCGCAATGATAGCATCGCGTAACTCATTGCCGCGCTTGGTGGATTTCGGCGCCAGCGGCAGATCGAAATCGGCAAGCCTGCCGCCGAAATAGGCGTTCAGCTGTGCGGCGGCCTCGACAAGCAAGGGGTGGGCGGGCGCAGGATCGTGGTCGGCGGCGCGGCCCAGCCAGTCGATCGATTCGAGCGCATCTTCGCTCGCCGAAATCGAAATCGTGCCAATCGGGCTCGCCATGCTGTAGCAGGTCATGGACGTGGTTTCGCGCATTGCGTAAGGAAAGGCCAGCATTTTGAGGAGCCGCGCCATGAAAGTCACCGTCGATGTCGATTGCACACCGCAGGAGGCGCGCAGTTTTCTCGGCCTTCCCGATATGGACCCGGTTCACGATATCTATCTCGACAAGATCAAGACGGCGATGGATGAAGGCATCGGTCCCGAGGCGATCGAGCGGATGATCCGCAGCTGGGCGCCGATGGGCGATGTCGGGATGAATATGATGAAGGGCTTCCTCGACCAGATTGGCGGCGGCGCTTCCTCTACGTCGCGCAAGAAGAAGAAAGACTAGATCGCCGGGCCGATGGAAAAGGCGGTCGCGGAGGGCGACACGATATTCGCGCTATCGACGGCGGGCCTGCCGAGCGCGATCGCAATTATCCGTACCAGCGGGCCGGCGAGCGAAAAGGCGGTCCTGGCGCTTGCCGGGACGGTGCCGGAGCCACGCCGGGCCGTGCTCTCGCTTTTGAAGGATAGCGATGGCGATCCGATCGATCGCGCGATTATCTTCTGGCTTCCCGGTCCGGGCACGGTCACCGGCGAGGATATGGCCGAGTTTCATATTCACGGCAGCCGCGCCGTTGCCGCGCGAATGCTCGAAGTTTTGGGACAATTGCCCGGATTGCGGGCCGCCGAGGCAGGGGAGTTCACCCGCCGCGCCTTTTTCAATGGCCGGATGGATCTGTCCGAAGCCGAGGGTCTTGGCGACCTTCTGGCGGCGGAATCCGAGGCGCAACGCCGCCATGCGCTGGCGATGGCGGAGGGCGGTTTGGCCGGTGAGATCGCGAGATGGCGCGAAAAACTGCTCGCCGCCGAGGCGCGGCTCGAAGCGGTGCTCAATTTCTCCGACGAAGGCGATGTCGACGAGGGCGACGAGGCGTTCGCTCTCGATGTCGCGCGCGATGTGCACAATGAAATCGAAAGCGCGCTGGCCGCGCCGCCGGCCGAGCGTTTGCGCGACGGAATCCGCGTGGCGCTGGCGGGGCCGCCCAATGCCGGGAAATCGACGCTGTTCAATGCGCTCATCGCGCGCGAGGCGGCGATAGTCTCTCCGATCGCCGGCACGACGCGCGACATTATCGAGGCGCCGGTCGAGATCGACGGGTTGCCGTTCGTCTTCAGCGATACCGCGGGGCTGCGCGACAGCGTCGATGCGATCGAGGATGAGGGGGTCCGGCGCGCCAGGTCGGTTTCGGAAAACGCCGATATCGTGCTGTGGCTCGGAGAGGCGGGCGATGCGCCGGCCGGCGACAAGGTCCTTCGACTGGCGGCGAAGTGCGATCTCCTCGAAGACGCCGGCGTTGGCCGGTTGGCGGTGTCCGCCGTATCGGGCGACGGCATGGCGTCGTTGCGCTCGGAAATCCTCGCGATGGCGCGAAAGCTTGTGCCGCGCGACGACCAGCTGGCGCTTAACGCCCGTCAGCGAACCGCACTGCAGACGGCTGCCGGTCGGCTTTCGGCGGCCGAGTGCGGCGATTGGGTTTTGCTGTCCGAGACGCTCCGCGCGTCGCGTGCCGAACTCGACCGGCTTTCGGGGCGCGGCGGCGTCGAGGATATGCTCGACGCGCTATTCGGGAAGTTCTGCATCGGCAAATGAACCGTTCCACGTGGAACGCTTTCGCTTTTGCCGCGCCGCTGGTAAAGGCGCGGCATGCCGGAAAATCGTTATGATGTGATCGTCGTCGGCGGCGGACATGCGGGGTGCGAAGCGGCCGCCGCCGCCGCGCGTGTCGGCGCGAAAACGGCGCTCGTCTCGATGCGGCGCGACATGATCGGCGCGATGTCGTGCAACCCGGCGATGGGCGGGCTCGGCAAGGGGCATCTGATACGCGAGGTCGATGCGTTCGACGGGCTGATCGCGAAGGCGTCCGACGACGCGGCGATCCATTACCGGATGCTCAATCGCAGCAAAGGCGCGGCGGTGCGCGGGCCGCGGATCCAGGCCGACCGGAGGCTCTACAAGACGGCGATCCACCGGATGCTCGATGAGCAGGAAAATCTCGATATTGTCGAGGGAGAAGCGACCGAGCTCGATCTTGCCGACGATGACGTGACGGTACGGGGGCTTGTTCTCGATGGCGGCGCTCGAACGATCAAAGGGCCGGCTGTCATATTGGCAACCGGCACCTTCCTCGGGGCAAAGCTGCATTTCGGCATGGAGAACCGTGCGGGCGGCCGTGCCGGCGAGCGGGCGGCGACGGCACTGGCAAAGCAGCTTTATGCGGCCCAACTTCCAATGGCGCGCCTTAAGACCGGCACACCGCCGCGGCTCGACGGCCGCACGATCGACTGGGCCGCGCTCGAGCGCCAGCCTTCGGACAACGATGGCTGGACGATGTCTGTTTCACGTGAAAACCGCGAGAATCCGGCGCTTTTCTGTGCCCTCACACGCACCAATGCGCGCGCACACGACATCATTCGCGCCGCGCTCCACAGGTCGCCGCTGTTCGCCGGGGTGATCCAGGGGGAGGGGCCGCGCTACTGCCCGTCGATCGAAGACAAGATCCAGCGCTTCGGCGATCGCGACGGCCATCAGATATTTCTCGAGCCTGAAGGGCTCGACGACCCGCTCGTCTATCCCAACGGTATTTCGACCTCGCTGCCCGAGGATGTCCAGCTGTCGTTCCTGCGGGCCATCGATGGTCTCGAGAAAGTGGAGATTGCGGCGCCCGGTTATGCCGTCGAGTATGATTATGTCGATCCGCGCATTCTCGGCCATGATCTCGGCGTGCGGACGATGCCCGGTCTCTATCTGGCGGGTCAGATCAATGGCACGACGGGATATGAAGAAGCCGCGGCGCAGGGCCTCATTGCCGGCATCAATGCCGCCCGCTTTGCCGGAAACGCAGAGCCGGTAGGGCTTGAGCGCGACATCAGCTATATTGGCGTGATGATCGACGACCTCGTCTTGCAGGGCGTCAGCGAACCCTATCGCATGCTGACCGCGCGCGCCGAATACCGCCTTCGTTTGCGCGCTGATAATGCCGTCACGCGGCTTTCGGAAACGGCCGGCAAGTGGAGCTGCTTGTCGGTTGAACGACGGTGGCTCGTGGAACGCCGAAACGAGACGCTCTCCGACATCCGCGCCACGCTGACGACCGCCGTATCGGCGGAAGCGGCGCAAATGGCGGGTATATCGGTCGGCGAGCATCGCGGCGCTCGAGCGCTGAAGGATTGGCTGCGATTGCCCGGCGGAACGGTCGATGCGCTTTGCAGGGCGGCCCCGGAACTCGCGACGATGCCATCGGAATTGGTCGAGGAGGCCGTCGAAGACGTGCGCTATGCGCCGTATCTCGAACGGCAGGACGAAGACGTTCGGAAGCTGCGTGCCGACCAAAAAATTCGCATTCCGGCCGATATCGACTTCGCCACAATTCCCGGCCTTTCCAATGAGATGGTCGAACGGCTCGGTGCGGCGCGGCCGGCGACGCTGGCTGAGGCGTCGCGGATCGCCGGGGTCACGCCGGCCGCGCTTGCCGCGATCCTGGTGCATTCGCGCAAACGCGCAGCGTAATTGCATGGACGATGCCGATGTCCGACCTTGGCTGGCCGACACGTTCGATGTTTCACGTGAAACACTCGAAAAGCTCGACCGCTATGTGGAGCTGTTGCTGGCCGAGGCCGAGCGCCAAAATCTGATCGCAAGCTCGACCCTACCGATCGTCTGGGACCGCCACATCCGGGACAGCGCGCAGTTGCTCGGTTTCGCGCGCGACCTAGGGGCTCAAGGAAGCTGGCTCGATTTGGGATCGGGCCCGGGATTGCCCGGCATCGTTATTGCCTTGCTAAACACTCGCCCGATCACGCTGGTTGAATCGCGCGCGCGCCGCGCCGGCTTCCTGTTTCGCGCGGTCGAAGAACTGGCGCTTTCCGGGCATGTTACAGTAGAGGCCCGCCGATTGGAGCGCATCGAAACCAGACCGTTCGATATCATCACGGCGCGCGCTTTTGCGCCGCTGCCGAAACTCTTCGATCTCGCGCATCGTTTTTCTCGCCGCGAAACTTTGTGGCTCCTGCCCAAGGGCCAAACTGTGGACGACGAACTGGAAGCCGTCCGCCCCCTGTGGCAAGGTGAATTTGACACTGTGCAAAGCCTGACCGACCCGCGATCTTCCATAATCTGCGCGCGGAAGGTCCGGCCCAGGAGGCGCTAGATGATCCGCATTGCGGTTGCCAATCAGAAGGGCGGCGTAGGCAAGACCACTACCGCGATAAATCTCGCAACCGCGCTTGCAGCCAGCGGTTCGCGGGTATTGCTTATCGACCTCGATCCGCAAGGCAATGCCTCGACGGGGCTCGGTATCGGGCATGGCGAACGCGCGCTTTCGAGCTATGATGTTCTGCGTGGCGACGCCACTGTGGAGGAAGCCGTTATCGCGACGCGGGTGCCGCGGCTCGATCTTGTGGCGGCGACCGTCGATCTGTCGGGGGCGGAGATCGAGCTGGTCGATTTCGAGGAACGGACGCACCGGCTCGATCTTGCGCTGGCCGAAGCGTCTGCGGGCCGCTGGGATGTTTGCCTGATCGATTGCCCGCCGTCTCTCGGCCTGTTGACTGTGAACGCTCTCGTCGCCGCGCCGTCGCTGCTCGTGCCGCTGCAATGCGAGTTTTTCGCGCTTGAGGGGCTGAGCCAGTTGCTCAACACCGTCGATCGCATCCGTGAGCGGTTTAACCCCGATATTTCGATCTTCGGCGTCGTGCTGACGATGTATGATCGCCGCAATAACTTGTCGGGCCAGGTCGCCGACGATGTCCGCGCCGTGCTCGGCAAGCTTGTCTTCAAGACCGTAATCCCCCGTAATGTGCGGCTTTCCGAGGCGCCGAGCCATGGCTTGCCGGCACTGATCTACGATTATCGCTGCCCGGGCTCGGAGGCCTATATCGCGCTCGCCCGCGAAGTGATCGCGCGGATGCCCAAAGAGGCGAAGGCGGCATGACCAAGGCGCCAGCAAAAAAGAAAACGCCCGCGCGCAAAAAACCGTCGGGGCTCGGCCGCGGCCTCTCCTCGCTGCTCGGCGAAGTCGAGAAGGAAAAGCCTGTTGCAGGGCCCGCGCCCGATGACGGCGCGGTCCAGATGCTCGCGGTCACCGCGATTGCGCCGCATCCCGATCAGCCGCGCCGTCATTTCGACGAGGACGCGCTCGGTGAGCTTGCCAAGTCGATCGAGGCGCGCGGCGTTATCCAGCCGCTCGTCGTGCGGCCCAAGGGCGATGGCTACGAACTCGTAGCCGGCGAGCGGCGCTGGCGCGCGGCACAGAAGGCGCGGCTCCACCAAATTCCGGTGATCGTTCGCGATTTCGACGATGCCGAGACGCTGGAAATCGCGCTCGTCGAGAATATCCAGCGCGAGGATCTCAACGCGATCGAAGAGGCCGAAGCCTATAAACGGCTGATCGACGATTTCGGCCACAGCCAGGCGGCGCTCGCCCGTCTCGTTCACAAATCGCGCAGCCATGTCGCCAACCTGCTGCGTTTGCTCGAGCTCCCCGAAAGCGTGCGGACAATGGTCGTCGAGGGGATAATCGACATGGGCCATGCTCGCGCAATTATCTCGGCGCCCGATCCGGGCAGCCTGGCGCAAAAAATCGTCGATGAAGGCCTGTCGGTGCGCGCCGCCGAAGCGCTGGCGCGTGACGCCAAGCCGTCCGCGAAGCGCAGCCCGGCGCCCGAACGAGACGCCGATATTCTCGCGCTCGAACGGCGGCTCGGCGAGGCGCTCGGCGTGCCGGTGCGGATCGACCACAAGGGGCGGGGCGGCTCGGTAAGGCTCGATTATGCGACGCTCGACCAGCTCGACATGATTTGCCTGCGATTGAGCGGCAGTTCGTTCTAGTTTCGATCAACAAAAAGTTGGGTCGGATAGGTTTCCGTGCCCCTGAGCTTGTCGAAGGGCTGTCCTTCTCTTTGCCCAGCCTAGAAGAAAGGGCAGGGCTTCGACAAGCTCAGCCACATCGGAATTTTTGAGCGCCCCACAAGATTCATGTACGATGCGCGCCTAGCGCAGCGAGCGCGCCTTGCGCGCGATCGCGAACAATTCCTCGTTCGCCGATAAAATCCCCGCGCCGCCGCTCGATTTGAGCGCGCGTTCGGCGGCGAGCGCGCGCTGCGTCGCAACCGCCAGCGTATCGGCGCGCCATTTGGCGACCTGCTGGGTAACGCCCGCCTTCTCTTTCCAGAAGATGGCGCGCCCGGCCTTCTCTACCGCCGCCTGCGGGCTCCCGCCGCGTTCAACGTCGGCGCGCAGTCGCGACAAGAGTTGCAAACGCCGAAGCAGCGCGCGGATCAGCGGAACGCCTTCCAGCCCTTCGCTCTTCAGCCGCACGAGTTCATGATCGAGCGCGACGACATCGCCCGAAAGCACGAGATCGGCCAGGCGCGCCATATCGCCATCCTCGCTGGCGGCACTAAGCGCATCGAGCGCATCATGATCGAGCGGGCGCGGCCGATCTGGTGCGGCATCGAGATAATTGGCGAATTTGGCAATTTCCGAAGCGAGGATGGCGCGGTCGCCTCCGCAGGCGCTCGCGAGCCGCCGCGCGACATCGGGCGACACCTGCACACCGGCTTGCTGCGCCGCCTCGATCACCATGCGATCGGCGTCGCGGCCCTCGGGAAGATAGCTTGCGAAAGCCATGATTGACTTGCTCGCCAGCGCGAATTTCACAAGCTTGTTGGTGCCGCGAAGGCCGCCGGCGATGGCGATCGCCGGATTGCCCGCCTGTTCGGCTTCGTCGAGCGCCTGAACGGCCGCGAAAATCTCGTCGCCCGCCGGATCGATGCGAATGTAGCGCTTCTCGCCGAACAGCGAGATCGAGGCGGCTTCATCGGCGAGAAGCGCAGGATCGGTCTTGAGGTCGCTTCCCGCCAGATCGATGCGTTCGGCCTCGTCGCCCATCGCCGTGTATAATTTCGTGGCCAGCCCTTCGGAGCCGGCGCGATCGGGCCCGTAGAGGAAGAACAGGCGAATATCGTCGGACGGGCTGGCGAGCGCGCGTTCGATATCGCCGCGCCGCGCCTTCATTGCCCGATACTCATTGGCCGACTTCGCCTTCAAGCTCGGCCTCGCGCTGCGTCGCGCGGCGTTGGCCATAAATGGCGATGCGCGCGACAATCTGGTCGGCAACCAGTTCGGCCAGCCGCTCGAGCGCGCTATTTTCGGCGGCAATCGTTGCATATTCGGATGAGACGACATCGATGCCGGCATCGGACCCGGCCGTCGCATCGAGCAGCACCGTGCCGCGATCGATGGTCACCAGCTGGTAGCGCGCGCGCAGCGTGCGCCGCTCGCGCGTCACGGCATTGTCGGCGCGCACGCCAAAGCCCGTGATCTGGTCGTCGAGCTGAATCTCGAGGCGATAGCGCGGCGTCTGGGCGCCGACAGCGCCAAGCCGCTCCTCAAGCGCGCCGCGCATCAGATAGCCTGCCCGGCCCGGAATATCGCCGATTTCGACCGCTCCGAGCGCCTGCACCGCCGGGCTGTCGGCGCTGCCATAGAGAGGCCGCAGGCCGCAGGCGGACAGGAGAGGGGAGGCCAACATCAGAAAAACGAGCGTTGCAACAACCCTCTTCCGATTGCCCTGAGCCTGTCGAAGGGCTGTCCTTACTATTCTCCGTTGAAAGAGAAAGGACGAGGCTTCGACAAGCTCAGCCCAGACGGTTGAGGGGGAAAGCGGGTGCATCATATAACGATATTCACCAATCGATCGGGCACGACGATCACTTTCTTGGGCTCTTGCCCATCAAGCTGTTTGGCGACCTTGTCCGATGCCAGCGCCATTTCCTCAAGCTCGATCTTCGGCGCGCCCTTCGCTGCGGCTAGCGTATCGCGCAATTTGCCGTTGACCTGCACGGCAATCGTGACCTCGTCTTCGACAAGCAGCGCGGCATCGGCTTCGGGCCATTCCGCATCGGCGATCAGGCCTTCGCCGCCCATTGCCTGCCACGCTTCCTCGGCGAGGTGCGGGGCCATCGGGGCGACGAGGCGCACCATCGTACGGATCGCCGTATCGCGGCTGGCGCTCGGCGCGGCCTTTTCGATCGCGTTGGAAAGCTCGTGGATTTTGGCGACGGCCTTGTTGAACGACAGCGCTTCGATATCCGCGCCGACGCCGGCGATCGTCCGATGCAGCTTGCGATCGAGATCCGCGTCTTCGCCGTCGGCCGCTTCATTGCCGTCGATCAGCCGCCAGAGCCGCTGGACGAAACGCCATGATCCTTCGATTCCCGCTTCGCTCCATTCGAGATCGCGTTCGGGCGGGCTATCCGACAACATGAACCAGCGCACCGCGTCGGCGCCATATTGATCGACGATCGGATCGGGATCGACGGTGTTCTTCTTCGATTTCGACATCTTCTCGATGCGGCCGACGCTTACTTCGAGGCCGGAGCGCTGATCGAAAATTTTCCCGGCCCGACGCTCGACATCATCAGGGGTTAGCCACTCCGAAATGGATTCATGCGCCGCCTCATCATCCCAACCAAGCGCATGGCGCTCGTCTGCAGTCGGCGGCCGATTCAAGAGGTATGTCTCGTGGGTCACCATGCCCTGCGTAAAAAGCCCCGAAATCGGCTCTTTGACGTCGAGCTTGCCGAGCCGGTTGAGCGCGCGCGTCCAGAAGCGCGCGTAGAGCAGATGCAGGATCGCATGTTCGACGCCGCCGATATACTGGCCGACGGGAAGCCAGGCCTCGGCTTCGCTCTTGTCGAAGGGCTTGTCCTCGGGCTGGCTGGCGAAGCGGATGAAATACCAGCTTGAATTCGCGAACGTATCCAACGTGTCGGTCTCGCGCCTCGCCGCTTCGCCGCATTTCGGGCAATGCGCGTCTTTCCAGCTGGGATGGCGGTCGAGCGGATTGCCCGGCGTCTCGAAATCGACGTCTTCGGGCAGGACGACGGGCAGCTGATCGCGCGGCACGCCGACCGGGCCGCAGGTCTCGCAATGGATGATCGGGATCGGCGTGCCCCAATAGCGCTGGCGCGAGACGCCCCAGTCGCGCAGCCGCCATTCGGTCGTGCCCTCGCCCCAGCCCCCGTCTTCGGCACGTTCGATAACCGCCGATTTCGCTTCCTCGACCTCCATGCCGTCGAGGAAGCGCGAATTTACGAGACTGCCGTCGCCCGAAAACGCTTCATCGCCCTCGAATTCCGCCGCCCTTTCATCGCCATCGGCGATCACGCGGCGCACGGGAAGGCTGTATTTGCGCGCGAAATCGAGATCGCGCTGGTCGTGCGCGGGAACGCCGAAAATCGCGCCGGTGCCATAATCCATCAGCACGAAATTGGCGATATAGAGCGGCAGCTCCCAGCCCTCCTCGAACGGATGGATCGCCGTCATCCCCGTATCGAAGCCCTTTTTCTCGGCGCTTTCGATATCGGCGGCCGAGGTCCCGCCCGCCTGGCATTCGGCAACAAACTTGGCGGCTTCGGGGTTTTTCTCGGCAACCGCGGCGGCGAGTGGATGATCGGCGGCGACCGCAACGAAGCTCGCACCGAAGATCGTGTCGGGGCGTGTCGTGAAGACGGTTAGCGTGCTCTGGCCGGCAATCGACCGGTTGAGCTTGAAGCGGAAGCGCAGCCCCTGACTCTTGCCGATCCAGTTTTCCTGCATCAGCTTGACCTTGTCGGGCCAGCCATCGAGCTCTTCGAGCCCCGCGAGCAGATCGTCGGCGAAATCGGTGATCTTGAGGAACCACTGGCTAAGCTTGCGCCGTTCGACCGTCGCGCCCGAACGCCAGCCCTTGCCGTCGATCACCTGTTCATTGGCGAGCACGGTCATATCGACGGGATCCCAGTTCACCGCCGATTGCTTGCGATAGACGAGGCCCGCTTCGAAGAAATCGAGGAAGAGCGCCTGTTCGTGGCCATAATAATCGGGCTCGCACGTCGCCAGCTCGCGGCTCCAGTCGAGCGCGAAGCCGAGCCGTTTCAACTGGTCGCGCATCGCGGCAATATTGGCGCGCGTCCATTCGCCGGGGTGGACCTTCCTCTCCATCGCGGCGTTTTCGGCCGGCATTCCAAAGGCATCCCAGCCCATCGGGTGGAGCACTTCATGTCCGGTCATTCGCCGGTAGCGCGCGAGCACGTCGCCCATCGTGTAATTGCGGACATGCCCCATATGGATGCGCCCCGATGGGTAGGGGAACATCTCGAGGACATAGCATTTGGGCCTGGAAGCCGACGTGTCTGCGTGGAACGTACCCGCCTCTTCCCAGATTTTCTGCCAGCGGGCATCGGCCGCTTGCGGATTGAAGCGTGACATCTTGTTCAAACTTCCGTTTGCGGCGGCACCGGCCCGCTCCGCCTCCCGGCCTCCCAAAGGGTAAACTGAAC
>JABDLY010000190.1 GCA_013001755.1 Sphingomonadaceae bacterium | reverse complement strand
GCCGAGCTGTTCCTCTATCCCGCGATTACGCGAATCCGCAATGTCGGTGAGCATGGGGTCGCGGCCAATCGGCTCAGCAGCGATCCGCGCGAAAACACCCATTCGACGCTTGCCAACCCGATCGAGCGGCTATTCCTGGCGCCCAATTTCGTCAACTATCATTGCGAACATCATCATTTCGCGGCGGTGCCGCCGTACAACCTGCCGAAGCTCCACCGGATGCTCCGCGATCGCGGCTATTATGACGGCTATGACTGCACGACACAGGGTTATCGCGCGATGCTGCGCAAGGCGGTGCGGTCCGACGAGCCGGTTGCGATTGCGTCCTGACCCGGTGGACGGGCTTTCGGTTCCCGAAGAACAGATTTTGCCCTGGCTCGGCGGGCGAAGCTTTGCCGAAGCGCGCGCCGATTTCGATTCCGACGGTTACCTGATCTTCGAGAATGTCTTGCCGGCGGAGAAAGTGCAACGCGTTCGCGCCGCGCTGCGGCCTTTCCTCGATGCCGATGTCGCCGGGCGCAATGATTTCGAGGGGCTGAAATCGAACCGCGTTTACGCGATGCTCGCCAAGTGGCGCGAGTTCGCCGACCTCGTCACCCATCCGCTGCCGCTAACCTTTGCCGAAGCCGATCTCGGGCGCAGTTGCCTGCTCTCGGCCTGCCTTGCGATCAATCTCCATCCCGGCGAAACCGTTCAGCCCTGGCATTTTGACGACAATCATCTGCGCGTTCCCCGGCCACGTCCCTCCTTCGGCGTCAGCACCTTCTGGGCGATCGATCCGATGACCGAGGATAACGGCGCGACCGAGATCCTGCCGGGGAGCCATCTTTGGGAAACGAACAGCATCGAGGGCGCGAACCGCGCGGCGGATTTCGCCAATATCAAAATCCGCGATGTCGATGACGATCCCGCGCCGCGCGGCGATGCGATCAAGGCTGTCATGCCCGCCGGATCGCTGATGGTGACAAAGGGCACGCTCTGGCATCGCGGCGGTGCGAACCGTTCGGACAAACCCCGCCTTATCGTGACCCCGCAATATTGCCCGGGCTGGGCGCGGCAGCTTGAAAATATGGCGATGACGATGACGGTGGAACAGGCCGCTGCGCTCCCCGAACGTGCGCGCGAACTGATCGGCTATTCGATCCACCCGCCGTTCATGGGCTATGTCGACGGGATGCATCCGAAGCGGGTTCTTGATAAGACATCCGCCTGAGTCACTCCAAATCTCGCGAACAGGATCGTCCATGAGCCTTCTCACCATCGAAAAGTGCGGCGCAGTCGCGATGCTGACGCTCAACCGGCCCGATTCGATGAACGCGCTGAGCAACGGCCCCGACGGTGCGGAGATTGCCGCGGCGTGCGATGAAGTTACCGCCGATCCCGATATCCGTGCTGCGATCCTGACCGGAGCAGGCCGCGCTTTTTCGGCCGGCGGCGATATCAAGGCGATGAAGAAACGCGACGGCGCATTCGGCGGATCGCCCGACGATATCCGGCGCAGCTATCGCGGCGGCATCCACAAGCTGGTCGGCGCGCTTTATCATTTCGAATTGCCGCTGATCGCCGCCGTCAACGGCCCGGCGATCGGCCTCGGCTGCGATGTCGCCTGCATGGCCGATCTCCGGATAGCTTCGGACAGGGCGAAATTCGGTGTCACCTTCCTCAAGCTGGCGCTGATCCCGGGCGATGGCGGGGCTTGGCTGTTGCCGCGCATTGTCGGCCATGCCCGGGCGGCGGAATTGCTCTATACCGGCGATGTCATCGATGCCGAAACCGCGCTCGACTGGGGTCTCGTCTCGCGCGTCGTCCCGGGCGACCAGCTGCTGGAGAATGCGATGGAACTGGCCGAAAAAATCGCCGGCCAGCCGCCGCAAGCGCTGCGATTGGCCAAACAGCTGATGCGGCGCGGCGCGACGAGCGATTTCGATACGATCATGGAAATGTCGGCAGCGAGCCAGGCGTTGATGCACGTCACCGACGATCATATCGAAGGGATCGACGCGATCCTCGAGAAGCGGGCCCCTGATTTCAAAGGAAAATAACGCACCGCGTGCTCGGCGCTTTACACAGCGTGCGTAAGATCGCCCGACACACTGCCATTGTGTCGGAAATCTTTACGATTTCGCCTTAAACCTCTCCCCCGGATTGGAAAAACGGGCGTTGAGACGTGATCAGGCTCTTTAAACATTATGTGCCGCATGCGGTGCTGCTGCTCGGCATCATGGATTTCGCGCTGCTGCTGCTGTCGGCGGAGCTTGGCTGGATCTACCGGTTGAGCCAGATCGGCAGCATTCCCGAACCGGTGACGACGCGGCTCCCCGAATTGCTGACTTTCGCCGCCGCGCTCCAGGTCGCGATGGTCGCGGTGGGCGTATACGGGACCGACGCGCTCAATTCGCTGCGCTTCGCCTTTGCCCGGCTGCTCGTCGCAGTCTCGCTCGGTATCCTGTTTCTCTCGGCACTGTTCTTCCTCGTGCCCGAGCTGACATTGTGGCGTTCGAACCTTTTTTATTCGATGTTCATTTCGATCGCCGTGCTGTTCGGCATGCGCATCCTGCTCGGCAAGACGCTGGGCGGCGCGGCATTCCGGCGGCGGCTTGTCGTGCTGGGTGCGGGCGGCCGTGCGCAGCGGATCAAGGAGCTCGCCAAGGATGCGGGCTCGGGCTTTGTCGTTGTCGGCTATATCGCGATGAACGACGGGCCGCAGGAAATCCCCGAAGCGATCAACCGCGACGCGATCTACAATCTCGCCGATCATGTCGTGCTGCTCAACGCGAGCGAGGTGGTGCTGGCGCTCGAGGAGCGGCGCAACGCGCTGCCGCTCGACGATCTCATCCGGATCAAGACGACCGGCGTCCATGTCAACGACCTGTCGACATTCCTCGAACGCGAAACCGGACGCGTCGATCTCGACAGCGTCAATCCGAGCTGGCTGATTTTTTCCGACGGCTTCTCAAGCGGGCGAAGGCTCTCGAGCGCGGCGAAGCGGCTGTTCGATCTGCTGGCGAGCGCAATCGTCCTGACGCTGGCCCTGCCGATCATCGCGCTGACCGCGATTGCAGTGAAGCTCGAAAGCAAGGGTCCGGCTTTCTACAGGCAAACGCGCGTCGGGCTCTACGGCCAGGAATTCGAGGTCATCAAATTGCGGTCGATGACCGACGATGCCGAGAAAGATGGCGAGGCCGTCTGGGCGCAGGAAAACGATCCGCGCATCACCCGTGTCGGCAGGATTATCCGCAAGCTGCGCATCGACGAACTGCCCCAGGCCTGGACCGTGCTCAAGGGCGAGATGAGCTTTGTCGGTCCGCGCCCCGAGCGCAAACAGTTCGTCGACGATCTCACGACCAAGATGCCTTATTATGCCGAGCGGCACATGGTGAAGCCGGGCATCACCGGCTGGGCGCAGGTCAACTATCCCTATGGCGCAAGCCTCGAGGATTCGCGCGCAAAGCTCGAATATGATCTCTATTACGCCAAGAATTATACGCCGTTTCTCGATCTGCTGATCCTGTTGCAGACGGTCCGCGTCGTGCTCTGGCCGGAAGGCGTGCGATGATCGCGGCGGTCGGCCAGTGGAGCCATGTCATCGCTGCGCTGCTCTTCGCGGCGCTGGCGGGATGGCAGATAGTCAAGCGCGACCGACGCCGGTCGATGATCGCGCTCGGCATCGCGTTCGGGCTGACCGCGATATGGGCGGGCGCGGCGGCGATGCTCGGCGCCGACACGATAATCGCGCGCGCCGGCGAAATGATCCGCAATCTTAGCTTTCTCGTCTTCATGTATTTCCTGCTGCAGCGCGGCCGGCGCGACGAAAACCGGCGCTTTGTCGGGTTGATCTACATCGCGCTGCTCGTTTTCGGCATCCTGCAGGCGTCTTCGGATTTGCTCTTCGGCCTGCTCTTCCCGATATCGCCGATCCTCGACACCGTTTACGGTGCCACCGCGATCCTCCAGATGAGTTTTGCGATCGGTGCGCTGTTGCTCGTCAACGCGCTCTATGCGGCCGCCGCGCCCGAAGCGCGCTGGGGCATCAGGCTGACGATGATCGCGCTTGCCGCGATGTGGGCCTACGACCTCAACCTCTATACCTTCGCCTGGCTGACCGGCGAGGCGCCGGTCGAGCTGCTCGCGCTGCGCGGTGTTCTGATGATCGGTCTCGTTCCATCCTTCGCGCTCTCGCTGCGGCGCAATGCCGACTGGAAGATGAAGCTCTCGCGGAAGGTCACTTTCCGCTCGCTCTCGCTAATCGCGATCGGCGGTTACTTCATGCTGATGTTCCTGGCGAGCGAGGCGATCGATATTTTCGCCAGCGATTATGCGGCCTTCATACAGGTCGCGCTCGTCTTCATGATGTCGGTCGGAGCGATCGTCCTGTTGCCTTCGCAGCGTGTACGCGGCTGGCTCAAGGTCAAACTCGCCAAACATCTATTCGAACATCGCTACGATTATCGCGCCGAATGGATCCGGTTCAACCGGACGCTGGCGCGGCCGGCCGACGAATCCGAACCGCTCAAGCAACGCGTTATCCGGGCGATTGCCGAGATTACCGAAGCGCCCGGCGGATTGCTGTTGACGCCGGATGGCGAAGGGCGGCTGATGGCTTCGGCGCGCTGGAACTGGCCGACGGCCAATGCGCCGCGTGTGCCTACCGACCCCGTGCTGGCAGACTGGCTGGCCACGAGCGCGCAAATTGTCGAACTGTCGCCGCTACGGACCGGCCAGCAGGTCAAATCCGAACGGGTCGCGACATTGCTTCCTGACTGGATGATAGACGAGCCCCGCGCCTGGGCGCTCGTGCCGCTCATTCACCAGCGTCAGTTGACCGGCGCGGTGCTGATCGAGCAGCCGCGCGTCGATCGCACGCTCGATTGGGAGGATCTTGACCTGCTGCGTATCGCCGGGCGCCAGGCAGCGAGCTATCTCGCCGAAGCGCAGGGGCAGGAGGCGCTCGCCGAAGGTCGCCGTTTCGACGAATTCAACCGCCGCTTCGCCTTCATCATGCATGATCTCAAAAATCTCGTCAGCCAGCTCAGCCTCGTCGCGCGCAA
>JABDLY010000054.1 GCA_013001755.1 Sphingomonadaceae bacterium | reverse complement strand
GGCCGATGACGCAGCCCGCCCACCCCAGCACGTTGAGCGCGACACGCTCGTCGGACGAGTGGCTGTCGCGCGCCGCCATGAAGAGCGCATAATTGCCATCGGCGAGCGTCGAAAGTTGCGATGCGCCGGGACCGAGCGTCCAGTCGAAACCCTCTTCGCCCTTGGCCGGCAGGCGTTCGGCGCCGTAGCGGAATTGGACGATCGACAGCGCGACCGAAAAATGCAGCCGCTCATAATCGGCAACAAGCCGCGCCTGCTCGCCCGCAAGCTCGGGCAGCAGCGATATCGCATTGCCGCGCTCGCGCTGGTTGGCTTCGAGCGCGCTAAGCAAGGATTGGCGAGCCTGCCGGGTCCAGTCGACGCGCGGTTCGATGACGCCGCCGGCATTGAGCAGGCCGACCTCGACATCGGGCCGCATGACGATGATCCGCACGTCGCGGTCGGGCGGGATGAAATAATCCTGCGGCCCATAGCCGCGCACGCTCGTGCAACCCGAGAGAATGAGCGCGAAGGCCAGAAAAGCGGCGCGAAACATGGCGAGAGGCTAGTCCCTTGAGACGCTTGAGGAAAGAAGCTTCCCATCGTCATTGCGAGCGCAGCGAAGCAATCCAGAGCAACTGGCGTCGGCGCTTGCGGCTCTGGATTGCTTCGTCGCTGCGCTTCTCGCAATGACGGCCTAAGCTAGCCCAGCGCCTTGCGCAGCAGCTCGTTGACCACCTGCGGATTGGCCTTGCCCTGCATCGCCTTCATCGTCTGGCCGACGAAGAAGCCGAACAACTTGTCCTTGCCGCCCTTATATTCCTCGACCTTGTCGGCATTCGCGGCGAGAATATCGGCGATTACTGCTTCGATGGCGCCTGTGTCCGAGGTCTGTTTGAGGCCCTTTTCCTCGACGATGGTTGCCGGATCGTCGCCGCTCTCGACGTAAATCTCGAACACTTCCTTGGCGAGCTTGCCCGACAGCGTACCATCGAACGTCATCGCAAGGATGTCCGCATTGGCCGACGGCGGAAAATTGTCCGAATTGAGCGGCTTTCCGGTGGCGTTTGCCGCGCCCATCACCGTCGTGATGATCCAGTTGGCAAGCGGCTTGGCGATTTCGGTGTCGGGTTTTTTCGCCCTTTCGGCGGTCAGCGCGAGGTTTGCTTCGTAGTAGCGCGCCGTATCCGCCTCGGCGGTCAACACGGCCGCGTCGTATGCCGAAAGTCCGAGAGCGCTCTCATAGCGCTTACGCTTGGCGTCGGGCAGTTCGGGCAGGCTCTGCCGCGCTTCGGCGACGAATTCCTCGCTCAGCTCGATCGGCAGCAGGTCGGGATCGGGGAAATAGCGGTAATCATGCGCATCTTCCTTCGAGCGCATCGAGCGCGTTTCGCCCCTGTCGGGGTCGAACAGCCGCGTTTCCTGCACGACCGTCCCGCCATCCTCGATCAGATCGACCTGGCGGCGCGCTTCGAGTTCGACAACCTGCTGGACGAAGCGGATCGAGTTGACGTTCTTGGTTTCGGTCCTTGTCCCCAATTTATCCCCAGCCTTGCGCACAGATACATTCACATCTGCGCGCATCGAGCCTTGTTCCATATTGCCGTCGCACGAGCCGACATAGCGGAGAATCGATCTGAGCTTTCGGACATAAGCTCCTGCTTCGGCGGGCGAACGCATATCGGGCTTCGAGACTATCTCCATCAGCGCGATGCCCGTGCGGTTGAGATCGACGTAACTCATCGTCGGATGCTGATCGTGCATCAGCTTGCCGGCATCCTGCTCGACATGGAGGCGTTCGATGCCGATCGTCTTGGTTTCGCCGTCTGGATCCTTCTCATCGAGGCTTACCTCGATCTCGCCCTCGCCGACAATCGGGTGGTAGAGCTGCGAAATCTGGTATCCCTGCGGCAGATCGGCGTAGAAATAATTCTTGCGATCGAAGCGCGACCAGAGGTTGATTGCGGCATCGAGCGCGAGTCCCGTGCGCACCGCCTGGCGAATGCACTCGCCATTCACCACCGGCAACATCCCCGGCATCGCCGCGTCGATAAGGCTGACATTGCAATTGGGCTCGTTGCCGAATTCGGTCGATGCGCCCGAAAACAGCTTGGCGTTCGACGTCACCTGCGCATGGACTTCAAGGCCAATAACAACCTCCCAATCGCCCGTAGCGCCCTGGACGCGGTAGTCAGTCATCAAACTGTTTTCCAATTTTCGCCTTCACCGCGGGTTGATTCTTGGGTTCCTTTAAAGTGAGTAGGAATCGTGAATTCTATTCGGCTCATCGAAGAACTTTCGGCGCTCTTTTCTCCTCCCGCATTGGCCCCGATGGAAAACACCTGAACTTTGAAACCGCCCTTGGCTGTGCCAGCTTTTTTTGCTTCGACGGCAATATCAAACTCGACTTCTTTCGGTGCAGAAAAACCGAATACGCCTGTTCCGTGAGCCGACCGGATTTTCGCGTCATCTTGCACTTCATGGATACCACTGGCGATAGCTCTCAAGGTACTTGAGACGAATGCAGCTAGCTCTTCCGAATCTGCGTCCAAATTTTCGTGGTCTTTGGTCATAATCACCACCATTTCTCCGCGCGCGCCGTAAAGCCCGACCGCTCCTCGAGCGCCAGCCCGACATCAAACACGCCCTGCTCGTCGAGCGCCTTACCTACCACCTGCAAGCCTAGCGGCAGCCCCTGCCCGTCCAACCCGCCCGGAACCGCAATCGCCGGCAAGCCCGCCAGCGAGGCCGGTACCGCGAACACATCGTTCAGATACATTGCGAGCGGATCGTCGCTGAGATCGCCGAGCGCGAAGGCGGCGCTCGGGGCGGTCGGCGTCAGCAGCACGTCGCACTGATCCCAGGCCTTCTCGAAATCCTGCGCGATCAGCGTCCGGACCTTTTGCGCCTGCGTGTAATAAGCGTCGTAATGGCCGACGCTGAGGACGTAGGTGCCGATCATGATGCGCTTCTTGACCTCATCGCCAAAACCGGCGGCGCGCGTCGCGGCGTACATCTCGGCGAGGCTGCCATTGTCGGGCGTCTCGCGCAGGCCGTAGCGCACGCCGTCATAGCGCGAGAGATTGGCCGAGGCTTCGGCGGGAGCGATGATGTAATACGCCGGCAGCGCATATTTCGTATGCGGCAGCGAGACATCGACGATCTCGGCGCCGGCATCCTTGAGCCACTCCGCGCCCTGCTGCCAGAGTGTATCGATTTCGCCGGGCATATTGTCGACGCGATACTCACTGGGAATGCCGATTTTCTTGCCCTTGAGATCGGCATTGAGCGCGCCTTCCCAATGCGGCACCGGTTCGTCGAGCGAGGTCGAATCCTTGGGATCGAAGCTCGCCATCGATTCGAGCAGGATCGCGCTATCCTTGACGCTGCGCGCCATCGGCCCGGCCTGGTCGAGCGAGCTGGCAAAGGCGATAATGCCCCAGCGCGAGCATCGGCCATAGGTCGGCTTCATGCCCGTGATGCCGGTGAAGGCCGCGGGCTGGCGGATCGAGCCGCCGGTATCGGTGCCGGTGGCCGCCGGGCAGAGATGCGCCGCAACCGCCGCCGAGCTACCGCCCGAGGAACCACCCGGCGAAAGCGGCGCGTTGCCGCCGTCATTGCGCCGCCACGGCGAAGTGACATTGCCGCGCGCGCTCGTCTCGTTCGACGAGCCCATCGCGAACTGGTCCATATTGAGCTTGCCAAGCATCCCCGCCCCCGCACCGAAGAGATTGGCGGTGACGGTCGATTCATAGGGCGGCGTGAAATCGGTGAGTATATCGCTGCAGGCTGTCGATGGCACGTCCCTGGTACAGAACAGATCCTTGATACCGAGAGGGACACCGGCGAGCGGCCCTGCAGTGCCATCGGCGAGTACCTTGTCGGCAGCCTCGGCGGCTTCGAGCGCCTTTTCGGGCGTCTTGACGATGAAAGCGTTGAGCGCGTCGGCGCCATCGACGGCGGCGTTGAACGCCTCGGCGACTTCGCGGGCGGAAAACTCCTTCGTACGGAGACCATCGCGAATGTCCGCGACGCCGAGATCTGTCAATCCACTCACAGCAAAACTCCGTCATGCTGAACTTGTTTCAGCATCCACCTCTCATCCCGCACCGTCCTGGCGAACCGATGAGTGGACCCTGAAACAAGTTCAGGGTGACGGATCGTGTCAATCGCGAGGCCCATCATTCGATCACCTTCGGCACGGCGAAAAACCCATGCTCGGCGAGCGGCGCGTTGGCCAGGATATCGTCGCGCCGATTCCCGCCGGTATCGCTGCCATCGGTGACGACATCGTCGCGCATCCGCGTCCGGTTGGCGATCACCATCGCCATAGGCTCGACACCATCGGTGTCGACTTCGCCGAGTTGCTCGACCCAGCCAAGGATCGCGTTGAGTTCGGGCTTGAGGCGCTCGGCCTCTTCCTCGCTGATCGCGATCCGCGAGAGATTGGCGATTTTGAGGACGGTTTCGGTATCGACTGACATGGCGGCGCGGCTAGCATCGGCTCTGCCAAGCCGCAAGCGGGCAATCGCGCCAAACAGACGTGGCGCCGCTGGACTTTCGCGCGGCTTCGCCTATGTCGCGGCGCGTAATGCTAAGAGAGTAATGCATGGCCGCCCGTCTCTTTCTCTATGTCATCGCCGGAATTATCTTCCTGCTCGTCGGGGTGGCGGTGCTGTGGAATGTCTTCCAGGACCAGATCATCGAATATGCGCTGGTGCCGAACGAGCCGGTCGAAATTCTCGATGCGGTGCAGGAATCGGAATATGCCGACCCGCGTATGTGGCTCGCGCGGCCCGACAAGCAGACCAGCCCTATCAGCTGGCTGCCCGAGGGTTTTGGCGAGGTAGATGCGCTCGAAGCGATGGATGCGGAGGAGGAGAGCTTCGGTGATGCGCCCGCCGAGCCGGAAGAACCCGCCCAGTTCGCACCGGTAGCCGCCGAATATCCCCGCCTGCCGGTCTTTTACGTTCTCCCGACGACCTATCTCAAGCGCGATCGCTGGAATGCCCCGATCTACGACCCGCAGGCGCGCTTCCGGCAGCAGCGTTTCGCGGCGAGCCAGGCCAGCGCCTTTACCGGCGTCGGCGATATCTGGGCGCCCTATTACCGGCAGGCCGTGCTCGGCGCGTTCCTGACCACCGAGAGCAATTCGGATGTCGCGCTGCGCTTCGCCTACCGCGACGTCGAAACGGCGTTCGACTATTTTCTCCGCGAGATTGGCGAGGACCAGCCCTTCCTGCTCGTCGGCCATAGCCAGGGTTCGCTGCACCTGTTGACCTTGCTCAACGAGCGCATGGCCAACAATCCCGCGCTCGCCGATCGGGTGGTTGCGGCCTATCTGATCGGCTGGCCGATTTCGGCCGAGGCCGATCTTCCCGCGGTTCCGCTCCCCGCCTGCGAAACGGCCGAGCAGACGCATTGCATCTTCAGTTTCGTCAGCTTTGCGGAACCTGCCGATCCGCGGCAGGTGCAACGCATCTATGAAGATAGCGTCGGCCTTTCTGGGCTACCGCGCCGCGATACCGATATGCTCTGTGTCAATCCGCTCACCGGCACTATCGGCGGCGAAGCGGGCGCCGAGGCCAATCTCGGCGCGCTGATGCCGAACGAGGAAATCGACGATGCGACGCTTGAGCCCGGGCTTATCCCGGCACGCTGCGGCGAGCGCGGGCTTCTGCTGATCGGCGCACCGCCCAATGGCTATGAACGCTACGTCCTGCCCGGCAATAATTACCACGTCTTCGATTATATGCTGTTCTGGGCGAACCTGCGCGCCGATGTAGGGCGCCGCGTTGCGACCTGGTTCGAGGGGCGCGGATGATCACAGAGTCCGCCGCCGAATTTCGCGACGCCCTCCCCCATGCCGGTCGCCTCGCAGGACTCGATGTCGGCAGCAAGACGATCGGCGTGGCGCTCTGCGATAGCGAATGGACCTTTGCCAGCGCCGCCGAAACGCTCGCCCGGAGCAAATTTTCCAAAGATCTCGAAAGGCTCAAGACGATCATCGGCGCGCAGCATGTGCGGGGGTTGGTTGTCGGATTGCCGATAAGCCTCGACGGCAGCGATAGTCCGCAAACCCAATCGACCCGCGCCTTTGCGCGCAACCTCGATCAACTCGAACTGCCGATTCTGCTCTGGGATGAGCGCTGGTCGACGCAGGCGGTCGAGCGCGCGATGATCGATGCCGATGTCTCGCGCGGCAAGCGCGCCAAACGCGTCGATGCGGCGGCTGCCGGTTTTATCCTGCAGGGCGCGATCGACGCGCTGGTCGGGCTTTAGCGCAGCTCACACCGCGCGGCGCATCAGGCCGCAGGCTCGGCCGGGGCCTCAGCGGCGGGAGCTTCGACCCGCGTTACGGTGACCGAATTCCCTTGGTCGCTTGTCGATACCCAGCTGCCGTCTTCGGCGGCATCGCCGTTGGTCCAGCATTCGGTTTCGGTGCCGCCTTCGGGCGTGTAGCAGAACGCGCCGCCGTCACCCATGGTGATCATACCGGTCACCGTCTCGTCGTTCATCGTAACGTCGTAAGTGCCGCCGGGCGCGATATTGAGGACGGCTTCGGTGCCGTCTTCATAGGCAAGCGTATAGCCGCCCTGCCATTCGGTCATATCGGCAGGCGTGGCTTCGGCTGTTTCCTCGGCCTCGGGCGCCGCTTCGGGTGCGCTTTCCGCGCAAGCCCCAAGCGCCAATATGCCAGCAACAAGAAGAACGCGTTTCATCTTTTCTCTCCCCTGGATCATCCAGTGCCCCGATTAAACGCCTTTTGCGGTGGGAAGGCAAGTTTGGGACGATAACGATGATATTGCCCCCCTCCCCCAACCACTCTAAAGCGCCCCTTTAATGCACAGCGCCGAATCACATCCTGCCGCCACACCCGAGGGCGTGCATCCGTTTCCGCACAGGCATCTTACCGGTATCGACGGGCTCCAGCCCTGGGAGATCACCTTTTTGCTCGACGAGGCCGAGCAATGGGTCGAAATGAACCGGGCCGCCTCGAAGCATGACGACCGGCTCGCCGGCCTCACCCAGATCAACGCCTTTTTCGAAGCATCGACGCGGACTTTGCTGTCGTTCGAGATCGCGGGCAAGCGTTTGGGTGCGGACGTCGTCAATATGCACGCCGCGCAATCGAGCGTGAAAAAGGGCGAGACGCTGATCGATACTGCGATCACATTGAACGCGATGCGCGCCGATGTCATCGTGATCCGGCATCAAAGTTCGGGTGCGGTGCAGCTGATCGCCGACAAGGTCGATTGCCCGGTGCTCAACGCCGGCGATGGCTGGCACGAACATCCGACGCAAGCTTTATTGGACGCGCTGACGATCCGCCGACGCAAGGGCGCGATCGAGAAGCAGCGCGTGACGATTTGCGGCGATATCCGCCACAGCCGCGTCGCGCGATCTAACATCCTCGCGTTGACGGCATTGGGCGCGGAGGTCCGCGTCGTCGCGCCGCCGACGCTGATGCCCGCCGCGATCGAACGTCTTGGCGTCACCGCCTTCACCGATTTCGACCAAGGGCTCGATGGCGCCGATGTCGTGATGATGCTCCGCCTCCAGCGCGAACGGATGAGCGGCGGTTTCATCCCTTCGGCACGCGAATATTTCGCGCTTTACGGGCTGACTCGCGAACGGCTCGATCGAGCGGCCGACGACGCGCTCGTCATGCATCCCGGCCCGATGAACCGCGGCATAGAAATAGCCTCGGACATCGCCGACGACCTCCAGCGCTCGGCGATCACCGAGCAGGTCGAGATGGGGGTTTCGGTGCGGATGGCGTGCCTCGATGTGCTGACGAGGAAGCAGCGCGGCGTGGAGGGATGGGC
>JABDLY010000155.1 GCA_013001755.1 Sphingomonadaceae bacterium | reverse complement strand
GTGCCTCAAGCGCCGCATCGACCGCAGCACCGAGCACATCGGCCTTCATCACCATGCCCGCACCGCCGCCCGCCGGCGTATCATCGACAGTGTGGTGCTTATCGGCCGCGAAATCGCGAATCTGCAGCGTTTCGAGCGACCATTTCCCGTCTCCCAACGCGCGTCCGGCAATCGAATGGCCGAGCGGTCCGGGAAACATTTCCGGATAAAGCGTAAGGATGGTGGCGGCGAAGGTCATGGCAAATGGTCTTCACTGACGATGATCTTTTCGGTCTCAATTATCACCGCAGCAACCGGGACCATAAAATCCACAGCGCCCTTGCGGCGAACATCGAGAATATCGCCTGCGCCAAAATTTTCGACGGCGATCACTTCGCCGACCTGCTGACCATCTTCGGTAACGCAAGGCAAGCCGACGAGGTCGGCATAATAATATTCGCCGGCCTCAAGCGGGGGAAGCGCGGATCGCGCGATGGTGAGCTCGGTGCCACGCAGCGCCTCGGCGGTATTGCGGTCGGCGATTTCGGCGAAGCGGGCGATCGGCATCTTGCCGGTCTGGCGCACGGATTTGAGCGTCAGCGCCTGCCCGCTCGCATCAAACACCTTGTGCTGTTTGAAACTTTCGAGGCTTTCGGCGAAGAGCTTTAGGCGCACCTCGCCGCCAATGCCATGCGCTCCGGCGATGGCGGCGAGAGTGATACGCTTGTCGGTGGCGGCCATAACCAGTCCGCGCTCAGACTGAGCTTGTCGAAGCCCGGTGACGATCCTTCGACAGGCTCAGGGCGAGCGCAAATTCGGGATGACCGGTCACCCGACTAGCTCTTGGCTTCTTCTTCGGCCTTGTCGTCTTCAGCCTTGCCGTCATCGGCATCGTCAGCCGGAGCCTCATCACCCTTGGCCTCTTCGGCAGCCGGTTCGTCGGCTTTCGCTTCTTCAGCGGCCGGTTCCTCAGCCTTTTCTTCTTCGGGAGGAGCCTCTTCCGCTTTTGCTTCCTCGGCGCGAGCTTCGTCGGCCTTGGCTTCTTCAGCAGGAGTGTCCTCAGCGGCAGCCTCTTCGGCGGGTGCCTCTTCGGACGGAGCCTCTGCCTCGACAGGAGCAGCTGCCTTTGCGGCTTTCTCTTCGGCGCGTTCCTTGGCCTTGTCGCCCGGTTCGGCCTTTTGCGGGTTGTTGCGCGCCGGGCGTTCCATGATGCCGGCGGCGTCTAGGAAGCGCATCACGCGGTCCGACGGCTTGGCGCCGACCGAAATCCAGTGCTTGGCGCGCTCTTCGTCGAGCTTCACGCGATCGGGATTGTCCTTGGCGAGCAGCGGGTTGTAGCTGCCGATCCGCTCGATGAACTTGCCGTCGCGGGCCCGGCGAGAATCGGCGACGACGATCTTGTAATAGGGCCGCTTCTTCGCGCCGCCGCGCGACAGTCTGATTGCTACTGGCATGGTATTTTCTTCCTTTGCTTAAACTTGAAAAATTCAAAAACTAACGCTTCAAAATCTTGTCGAGACCGGGCGGGATGCCCTGCCCCGGCATGCCGGGAAGACCGGGCATACCGCCGGGCGGCATCGCGCCGTCCGGCGGCATTCCGTCGGGCCCTGCCCCGCCGCCGAACATTTTCATCAAACCCTTGATGCCGCCCATCTTCTTGATGCGCTTCATCGCGGTCGACATTTCCTTGTGCATCTTGAGGAGCTTGTTGACCTCCTGCACCGTCGTGCCCGATCCCATAGCGACCCGGCGTTTGCGCTTGGCGTTGAGCAAACCGGGCTTGACGCGTTCCTGCTTGGTCATCGACCCGATCATCGCGTCCATATGAACAAGCACCTTGTCGTCCATGCCGCTCTGATCCATTGCCGCCTTGGCCTTTTTCATGCCGGGCAGCATGCCCGCCAATGCGCCGAGCCCACCCATCCGCTGCATCTGCGCGAGCTGCGTGCGAAGGTCGTTCATATCGAACTGGCCTTTGGCCATCTTCTTGGCGAATGCCTCGGCCTCGTCCTGCTCAACCGTTTCGGCGGCCTTTTCGACCAGGCTGACGACATCGCCCATGCCGAGGATACGGCTGGCGACGCGTTCGGGATGAAATTCCTCGAGCTCGTCGAGCTTTTCACCGGTGCCGGCGAATTTGATCGGTTGCCCCGTTACAGCGCGCATCGAGAGCGCCGCGCCGCCGCGCGCATCGCCGTCCATCCGCGTCAGGACGACGCCTGTCAGCGGCACCTGCTCAGCAAAACTCTGCGCGACGTTGACCGCGTCCTGGCCGGTCAGCGAGTCGACCACGAGCAGAATTTCCGTCGGCGTCGCAACGTCGGCGACCGCCTTCATCTCGTCCATCAGTAGCTGATCGACATGCAGCCGGCCCGCCGTATCGAGCATCACGACATCATGGCCCTGCAATTTCGCAGCTTGCAAAGCGCGCGTTGCGATATCGACCGGCCGCTGGCCTTCGACGATCGGCAGGGTCGCGATCTCGGTCTGCTCGCCGAGAACGGCAAGCTGCTCCTGCGCCGCCGGGCGATTGACGTCGAGCGACGCCATCAGGATTTTCTTGTTCGATTTTTCCTTGAGGCGTTTGGCGATCTTCGCTGTCGTCGTCGTCTTGCCCGAACCCTGAAGGCCGACCATCATGACGACGGCGGGCGGCGATACGTCGATGTTGAGTTCTGCTGCCTCGGCACCGAGCATTGCAACCAGCGCATCATTGACGATCTTGACGACCTGCTGGCCGGGCGTGACGGATTTCAGGACCCGCTGGCCGACCGCTTGCTCGGTAACGCCTTCGACAAAATCACGCGCAACGGGCAGCGCGACATCGGCCTCGAGCAGCGCGATCCGCACCTCGCGCATGGCAGCACGGACATCGCTCTCGTTGAGCGCGCCGCAGCCCTTGAGTCGGTCGAAGACGCCACCAAGCCGGTCGCTGAGATTGTCGAACATCGTCACATCCTTTCGGTCCCGCGATTAACGCAAAAAACGCCGGCGGGCGAAAACTCGCCGGCCAGCGGACGCCGATTTGGCGCGCAATTCTTGCATTCCTCGCGGAACGAAGCGCGCGAATAGGCGGAAAATAGCGGTTTTGCAAGGCGCAAGACGGCAAAGAAGGAATTAACGCTGTTTTCACCTCGATTTGCCAAAAGCATGCACCGACAAAAAGGCGAGGCGTCACCCGCTATGCAAGAGAACAAATCCGGAAAAAACTGGGCATCGCCAACCGGCAAGAGCGGTGGCCGGTCCCCCCGCGCACTCGTCGCGATGGCGATTTCATTGGCGTCGATCGCGATGTTCGCGACGATCGGCACGCAGGTCGTCGCCAATATCGCCAGCGGCACCGCCAGCGATCGCGATCCGATCCTCGCGGTTGCGCTGATCCTCAATATCGCGCTGATCCTGCTTGGTTGGCGCCACCATAGCGATGTATCGCGCCAGCTGGCGACGCACACCGCCGAAACGCAGCGCGCCAAGGCTCTGGCATCGCGCGATTCACTGACCGGTTTCCTCAACCGCCGCGCGCTGCGCCGCGAAGGCGCCGACATGCTCGACCGGGCGAGGAAACGTCACAAGACCGTCGCGATGTTCGTCATCGATCTCGACGGATTCAAACATGTCAACGATCTCAACGGCCATCATATCGGCGATGCGCTCCTCAAATCGGTCAGTGACCGCATCAAAAATGCCATGCCGGGCAACATGATCGGCGCTCGACTCGGCGGCGACGAGTTCGCCGTCGCCTTCCTGTTCGACGAGACGCATCCATCGACCGTCGACGCCATCGCGGAAGACCTCGTCGATTCGATATCATGCCCATTTATCGTCGAAGGGCAGACGATCCAGGTCAGCGCTTCGCTCGGCATCGCCCGTTCGGACAATGATTCCTCGGGCATCGATACACTGATGCGGCGCGCCGATATCGCGATGTATGCGGCCAAGCGGCAGGGCAAGAACCGCGGTGTCTGGTTCGACGACAGCATGGAGCGTATTCTTGAAAACCGGAACCGGATCGAAGCTGGTCTGCGCGAAGGCATTCCGAATGGCCAGTTCGTGCCCTATTACGAACAACAGATCGATCTTTTGACCGGCGAGCTGCGCGGCTTCGAAGTTCTGGCACGCTGGGAACATCCCGAACAGGGCACGATCATGCCCGACGAGTTTATTCCCGTCGCCGAGGAAACCGGTCTTATCGGCGAACTTTCCGAATGCGTGATTCGGCAGGCGTTGACCGAGGCGCGCGGCTGGAACCAGTCGCTGACGCTGGCAATCAACATCTCGCCGGTACAGCTCAAGGATCCCTGGCTCGCGCAAAAAATCATCAAATTGCTGACCGAGACCAATTTCCCGGCCGAGCGGCTTGAAGTGGAGATCACCGAAACAGCGTTGTTCGACAATCTCGGAGTCGCGCAATCGATCATCAACAGCCTGAAAAATCAGGGTATCCGCATAGCGCTCGATGACTTCGGCACCGGCTATTCGAGCCTCGCCCATCTGCGCACGCTGCCCTTTGACAGGATCAAGATCGATCGCAGCTTCGTCACCTCGATCAATGACGATAGCGAGAGCGCGGCGATCGTCGATGCGATTACGCGGCTTAGCGGCAGCCTCGGCCTGCCGATCACCGCCGAGGGCATCGAGGATGAATTGATCAGCGACCGGTTGAAAACACTCGGTACGATGAACGGACAGGGCTGGCATATCGGCAAACCGATGGCGATCGGACAAACGCGCCGGTTGCTCGCCGAGAAGAACATGCTGACGGCGAGTTCACCCGAAGAACAAGCCGAAAAAGCGCTCGAAGAACTGCAGAGGCTGCGCCGCGCAGGCTAAACCTTGCCGAGGCGTCCAAGTGGACAGCAGCCTTCCCCGTCCCTAAATCGCGCGCCATGCGCCCCGCCCTTCACACAATGGCCTTTCACAAGATGCACGGCCTCGGCAACGACTTCGTCGTTATCGATGCGCGTGCGCATCCGGTCGATATGACGCCGGCGCTCGCCCGCGCGCTCGCCAACCGGAAGACAGGCATCGGGTGCGACCAGTTGATCCTTGTCGAGCGTTCCGACCGTGCCGATGCCGCGATGCGGATTTTCAACGCCGATGGCGGCGAAGTCGAGGCTTGTGGCAATGCGGCGCGCTGCGTCGCACTGCTACTTGGCGGCGAGCCGGTAATCGACACGCACGCCGGCCTGATTTCGGGCAGCTCCGACGGCGCAGGCGCGACGCTCGACATGGGAGAGCCGCGTTTCGGCTGGGATGTCATCCCTCTCGACCATGCGATGGACACGGCGGATATGCCGGTCGCCTGGGAGGACCTCGACCACCCGGCGGCGGTTAATGTCGGCAACCCGCATATTATCTTCTTCGTCGCAGACAGCGATGCGATCGATCTCGAAACGATCGGCCCGATCATCGAGACCGACCCGCTGTTTCCGGAACGGATCAATGTCAATGTGGCCACTGTAACGGACTCAAATGCGCTCAAACTGCATGTCTGGGAACGCGGGACGGGACTGACGCGCGCCTGCGGAACCGGGGCTTGCGCGACCGCCGTCGCCGCGCTGCGCCGCAAGCTAGTGGCCAGTCCGGTCACCGTGACGCTGCCCGGCGGCGATCTGATTATCGAATGGGCCGAGGGCGCTTCGATCCGCATGACGGGCCCGGCCGCACATGTCTTTGATGGCGAAATCGATCTGGAGGCGTTCGCATGAGCGGGCCGGAAATGATCACGCTCGGCTGCCGGCTCAACTTCGCCGAGAGCGAGGCGATGCGCGCGTTCGCCGGCGAGCGCGACGATCTCGTCATCGTCAACAGTTGCGCGGTGACCGCCGAGGCCGTCCGCAAGACACGCCAGCAAATCCGCAAGGCCAGGAAGGCGCGGCCCGAAGCCGAGATTATCGTCACCGGCTGCGCAGCGCAGATCGAGCCCGAAACTTTCACCGCCATGCCCGAAGTCTCGCGAACGCTCGGTAATCGCGAAAAGATGATGCCTGAAAGCTGGGCATCGGAACATAGTTTGGTGTCGGACATCATGACCGTCCGCGAAACCGCGCCGCACCTTGTCAGCGGTTTCGCCGATCGCGCACGCGCTTTTGTCGAGGTACAAAATGGCTGCGACCATCGCTGCACCTTCTGCGTCATCCCTTATGGCCGGGGAAACAGCCGCTCTGTACCGGCCGGGCTGGTCGTCGAGAGGATCAGGAAACTGGTCGATGAAGGCTTTGCCGAGATCGTGCTGACGGGCGTAGATGTCACCAGCTACGGCCCCGATCTCCCGGGCAATCCAAGCCTTGGTCTGCTCGTCGAGCGCATTTTGACGCAGGTGCCCGAGCTGCCGCGGTTGAGATTGTCATCGATCGACTCGGTCGAAATCGACGACAGGCTGTTCGATATCATTACCGGCGAGCCACGCTTTATGCCGCACCTCCATCTCTCGCTCCAGGCGGGCGACGATATGGTGCTCAAGCGAATGAAAAGACGGCACAGCCGCGCCCAAGCCATCGATATTGTCGAGCGCATCAAGGCCAAGCGGCCCGAAACGGCAATCGGCGCCGATATCATCGCGGGTTTCCCGACCGAGACCGACGAAATGGCCGAGAATACGCTGCGCATGGTCGATGAGTGCGACATCGTTTTCGGCCATATCTTCCCCTACTCGGCGCGCGCGGGAACCCCAGCCGCAAAGATGCCACAGGTTCCGATGGCGGCGCGCAAGGAACGCGCGGCGAAATTGCGCGCGGCGACAGCGCGGCGAAAGACGGCATGGGAAGAGACGCTGATTGGCACACGGCAGCGCATTCTTGTCGAGCGCGAGGAGGGCACAGGCCATGCGGAGAATTTTGCCGAGATCGTGCTCTCTCATCCCGGCGATGTAGGAAAGGTATTCGAAGTCACCGTCACCGGGCATCGGGACAACCGGCTTGCAGGAGAGCTCGCATGAGCGACGGAACAAGCTGGAGCGACCGGCTGCGTTCGGGATTCAGGCGGACTTCGGACCGGCTCGGCGGCAATCTCGCAGGACTCGTTACCAAGGAAAAACTCGACGACGAAACGCTCGACGAGATCGAGGAGGCGCTGATCGCGACCGATCTCGGACCTGCCGTGGCGATGCGTGTGCGCGACCGACTGGCCGGTGGTCGTTTCGACCGTCATTTGTCCGAACTCGATGTGCGTGAGATCGTTGCCGACGAACTCGAGAAAATTCTCGCGCCCGTCGCCATACCTCTCAAGATCGATGCCTTTCCGCGGCCGCAGGTGATACTTGTTATCGGCGTCAACGGATCGGGCAAGACGACGACGATCGCCAAGCTAGGTCATTGGCTGCTCGAAGACGACTACAATGTGATGCTGGTTGCCGGCGATACCTTTCGCGCCGCGGCAATCGGTCAACTCAAAATCTGGGCCGAGCGGCTCGGCGTGCCGATCATATCGGGCGAGGAAGGCGGCGATGCGGCGAGCCTCGTCTTCGAAGGCGTCAAACAGGGTACCGAAACGGGTATCGACGCGCTGATCGTCGATACCGCCGGGCGTTTGCAGAATAAAACGCATCTGATGGACGAACTCGGCAAGATCAGGCGCGTGCTCGGGCGGCTCAACGAGGCGGCGCCGCATAATGTCATTCTCGTGCTCGACGCGACGACCGGACAGAATGCGCTGTCGCAAATCGAGGTATTCAAGGATGTCGCCAATGTCACGGGTCTGGTAATGACCAAGCTTGACGGCACGGCGCGTGGCGGCGTTCTCGTCGCGGCGGCAGAGAAATTCGGCCTGCCTATCCACGCCATCGGCGTCGGCGAGACGCTTGACGATTTGCGGCCTTTCGATCCGAAAGCCGTGGCCCGCGCCATTACCGGCGCCGACGAATTCGATGAGGAACGACTGTGAGCGAAAGCCAAACCAAGACCGAATTGTCGGCCGGAATGCGCATGACGCTCGATTTCGGGCCGGTAATAATCTTCTTCCTTGTGAACTTCCTGGCCAGCGGAAGTTTCGCCATCTTCTACGCGACCGGCGCCTTCATGGTGGCGATGGGTCTCGCGATGGCGATCTCATTCATCAAGGTCGGTAAGATATCGCCGATGCTGTTGTTTTCGGGCGTGATGGTATTGATCTTCGGCGGGATCACGCTTCTTCTGCAGAACGAGACCTTTATCAAGATCAAACCGACGATCTATTATGTCTTCATCGCCAGCATCCTCGTCTTCGGCCTCCTGACCAAACGCCCGACGCTCAAGGCGCTGCTCGGCACCGCCTATCCTGGGCTGACCGACAAGGGCTGGGACCTACTGTCGCGCAACTGGGCGGTGTTTTTCCTATTCATGGCGGTACTCAACGAAGCGGTATGGCGCAATTCGAGCACCGATTTCTGGGTCGGCTTCAAGCTCTGGGGCGCGATCCCGCTGACATTGGTCTTTGCCGTCGCCAATGTACCGATGTTGCTCAAACACGGCCTATCTGTCGAAAACGCAAAGGACCCGCCTATTCCAGAGCCGAGCGAATAAAAAAGGGCGCCCCAGCCGGAGCGCCCTTCGTTGATCGGGATGCCATCCGGTTAGCCATCCTGGTCGGCGCGGCTGACCCCCTTGCCGTCGAGATTCTGCGCAACAAATTCCCAGTTCACCGCATTTTCCAGAAGCGCATCAATATAATCGCCGCGCCCGTTTTGATAATCGAGATAATAGGCGTGTTCCCAGACATCGAGCGTGAAGAGCGGCTTCATCCCTTCATGGACGACGGGCGTATCGGCATCGTGGAGCGAGGTCACTTTGATATCGTCGCCATCAAGCACGAGCCAGGCCCAGCCGCTGGCGAAATGGCCTGTCGCTTCTTCCTTGAAGGCGTCGAGCATGTCGCTTTTCGACCCGAAACTGTCTTCGATCATCGCGGCGAGTTTGCCGGAGGGGTTTTGCCGGTCTGGGCTCAAGCACTTCCAGTAAAAACTGTGATTCCAGATCTGTGCCGACCAGTTGAAAAGTTTGATCTCACCGGCTTCGCGCGCGGCCTTGATCACCTCGGTGAGCGACTTACCAGAAAGTTCGCCGTTGTCCTCAAGCGCATTATTGGTCTTGTCGACATAGCCCTGATGATGCTTCCCGTGATGATAATCGAACGTTTCGGACGAAATTATCTCACGAAAGGCGTCTTTTCCATAGGGAAGATCGGGAAGAATGAAGGGCATCTCGGGAGTCTCCTACTGTCGCTTCAGTCATGAAGATTTCAAGAGCGGCGATCAAGGGTGAGATGGCCCAAACGGGCGCTTTCGCTATAAAATAGCAACGAGACCGCCGAACGCAGGGGCAACGTCCGGCAGCCTCGCCTAAAGGCGGATAACTATCCCGCCAGTTAGTTTGCCGGTTCGACGATGAACCGGGCCAGGTCGCGCTCGGGCACGTCCCAGTCGGGATCGGCCTCGCTCGCACGCTGAATATCGTAATAGGCGGCGGTCAGATCGCCGTTCAATTCATGCGCCAATCCGCGGCCATAATAGGCGAGCGCGGGTTTGCGCGTGCCCATTTCGAGCGCCATGGTGAACAGCGGCAGCGCCTGTCCGCCCGCTTCGTCGCGGCGAAGCAGCGTTATCGCCTTGTTGAGAAAGGCTTCGGGTTCTTCGGAATCGAGCTCGATTGCACGGTCGAAGTGCTGCAATGCCGTCGCGTAATCGTCGCGGTAGAAATACAGGATGCCGGCATTGACCAATGTCGCCGTGCGCTCGCGCGAGGTCAGCACATCCTCTTCGAGAGCTTCGTGGCATTCGCGGATATTCGGCAAGGTTGCGCGGGCATATTCGGCCGATTGGTAGCAGGCTTGCGCGCGGCTGTTTCCAATCACGATAACGGCGGCGTTGGCGGAAGCGGCGATAGTGCCGACCGCTGCCGAGGCTATCGCAAGCTTGGCTAAAAGTTTCATCGCATCGCTCCTCGATTGCGCTGAAATCATAGCATGCGCGCAAGGAAATTACGAATTCGAACCGTTTTGAGACCGATTTTTTCCACAAGCGGTCGAGAAACGCGGACGAATGACAATATGGGCGGCGAGGCCAGCAATTGGCGGCCTATTGCTGAACGACAAAGCGCTCCAATTCCCGGGTCGGCACTTCCCAATCCGGATCGAGTTCCTGCGCGCGGCGCAGATCGTAATAAGCTGCGGGAACATCGCCATTTTCTTCGTGGACTATGGCGCGAACATAATAGGCGACAGCCGGTTCGCTCGTCCCATATTCGATTGCCGCATTGACGAGCGGCATCAGCGCATTGACCTCTCCCGTGCCATCGCGGCGCAACAGGGCCAGGCCTTTGTTGAGATAGGCGTCCGCCTCTTCGTCATCGAGCTGGAGCGCGCGATCATAATCGGCGAGCGCTGCCTCGAAGTCGCCGCTCTGCGCATGGAGAATGCCGCGATTGACATGCGTTGCGACCCGATCGTGTCCGAAAAGGGGGCCGTCCTGCAGCGCGCTGTCGCAGGTCCGGATATTGCTCGCGCTCGGTCGCTCCTGGACCGCCGCTTCATAGCATAGCCGGGCAAGATTGTTGCCAAGCACGGTGACGGCGCTCTGGGCGATTGCGGGCACCGAGGCGAACAAAACGAAGACGATGGCTCTGCGGATCATCGATACCTCCTCAGGCAGAGCCGCATTATACGCGCAAATGCCCCAATTCGCCAGTCAGCCGATCAATTCATGCCGTTTGAGCGCATGGCGGAGCTGGTCATAGCTCAAATTCAACGCCTTGGCGGTTTGCCGCTGGTTGTAGCGGCACTTTTCAAGCGCCGCTTCGAGAAGATCGCATTCATAGGCGTCGACAGCGGCCTTGAAGTCATCGACATCTTTTGACGCGGCCGACACAGCTTGCGGTTGCGGTGCCGGACCGCCGGCTTCGCTTTTCGGTTCGCTCGGTTGCGGGACGATTTTCCAGGGCGAGTCGAACGGATCGAGCTGGATTGTGTCGACCGGATCGGTCGGCTTGTGCCAGCGGTAGATCGACCTTTCGACCACGTTACGCAGCTCGCGGACATTGCCCGGCCAGTGATGCGCTTCGAGCCGCTGCGTCGCGGCTTCGCCAAAGCCCGGCCAGCTCGGCCAGTCGAGTTCTACCGCCATCCGCCGCCCGAAATAATCGGCGAGGATCATCGCATCGCCTTCTCGCGCTCGCAAAGGCGGCAGTGTGACGACTTCGAACGACAGGCGATCGAGCAGGTCGGCCCGGAACTCATTGCGATCGACCAGCGCCGGCAGATGTTCGTTGGTCGCGCCGACGATCCGGACATCGACGCGTACCGGCTTGTTCGATCCGATCCGGGTGACCTCGCCATATTCGACCGCGCGAAGCAGCCGTTCCTGCGCTGCGGCGGACAAGGTTGCCATCTCGTCGAGAAACAGCGTCCCGCCATCGGCTTCTTCGAAGGCCCCTGCCCGCGCCTTGGTCGCACCGGTAAAGGCGCCTGCCTCATGGCCGAACAATTCAGCCTCGATCAGCGTTTCGGGGAGCGCGGCGCAATTGAGCGTGATCAATGGCCCGTCCCAACGCTGGCTGAGCCGGTGGAGCCGCTCGGCGATAAGTTCTTTGCCTGTGCCGCGTTCGCCAATTACAAGGACCGGACGGTTGAGCGGCGCCGCACGGCTCGCTTGCTCGACGGCGTCGAGGAAGGCGCTCGACTCGCCGACAAACTGATTTTCGCGCTCCATCCCCAACCTTTAGCGTAATTTCCTAAGGTATAGCAATGCGCGCCATAGGAAAAATCCGTTAATCGCGTGTAAATGTCTGAAATACAGCCAAATTCAAAAACTGGCACGGCCCCTGCATAGTATGGGGCGTCCACGGCCAAATGGTTCGGGACACAAGTTTCACCCCCGCTAGTTCGGGCCAAGGTTCAGGAGACCAGACATGACAAACGATTTCAACATTCGGAAAAATCTCGTCGCCGCAGTAGCCGCGTTCGCCATCAGCAGCACGGTCATCCTCGGCACCATCGGCCCCGTCGAAGCCGGGACCACAAGCGCCCAGCTTCATTTGCTTGCTGAGCAGGGCGCCAGCGAAACCCCATCCGTTCTTATCGCTTAAGAGCGGAACATCCAGGCCGGGGAGGCGGCTGCCCCTCACCCTCCCCGGCCCCACAGTTCAGAGGCGCATAGGAGTATATTCATGGGTATCTTTTCCCGCACCCGCGATATCGTCGCCGCCAATATGACCGACTTGCTCGATAAGGCGGAGGATCCGGCGAAAATGATCCGTATGATCATCCTCGAGATGGAAGAAACGCTGGTTGAGGTTCGCGCCTCCGCCGCGCGCACGATCGCCGACCAGAAGGAAATGCGCCGGTCGATCGACAAGCTCGACGGTCTCCAGGAAAGCTGGAAAGAAAAGGCCGAACTCGCGCTGTCGAAAGATCGCGATGATCTCGCCAAACAGGCGCTCGTTGAAAAGCAGAAAGCGACCGATATGGGCGAACGCCTCAAAGCCGAGGTCGGAGTACTCGACGATGCGCTGCGCGCCTATGAAGAGGACATCACCAAGTTGCAGAACAAGCTTCGCGAAGCCCGCAGCCGCCAGAACAACATCATGGCGCGCCTCGAATAAGCCGAACACCGCATAAAACTTGCCTATCTCCACAATGGCGATCGCGTCGAAGACGCTTTAACC
>JABDLY010000102.1 GCA_013001755.1 Sphingomonadaceae bacterium | reverse complement strand
ATCTCATACGGCGCAGACTATCGCGCAGCGCGCTTGAGCGGAAGGGTCGCACTCCGGAGCAAATATCGGCACGGCATGATGCCAGTTTTCTTCGCTTTCCCAAGTCGTTGAGCGCAGACGCGCGATACCGCCGTCCCGTCCGCCGCATCGCGAGCCTTGGAATCTGCCGTTTCAAGGCGCAAAGTTCGTTACGGGGGTAGAATGACGGTTGCTTTCGTCGCCATGAATAAATCGGTTCACGGCTATCGGCCGGTCCGAAAAAGACGAGCTTGACCCGTCTGCTGGCGAGAATTGCCGCACTGCCGACTTCGGCCACCCGATCGCTCGTCGTCATCCTGGCCGTCTTGCTCGTGCTCGCCGGCGTCGGCATCTCGCAATTGCGTTACGAAGACGGGACGCGCGCGCTGTTTGACTCCTCACGCGCCGAATATGCCAAGTATTCGGCCCATATCGAGCGCTATTCGCAAAACGACACGGTCGCGCTGCTTCTGATATCGTCCGAACGCCCGCTGGCCGATCAGCAAATCGGGACGCTGCGCGATCTCGTGCTCGCGCTGGGCGAGATCGGGCATGTCGAGGCCGTCTATTCGCTGTTCGGCGTGAACACGACCAACCCGGCGGCGGGAGATATCGCCGAGCTGAGCAGTCGCGATCTCGCGGCGCTCGAAACCGTCCGAGCCGCACCCGGAACGGCAACCGAAACCCATGGCGCGGCGCAATCGCTGATCTCCGGTGACCGCACGCAAACGGTGATGCTGATCGCGCTCGATAACCGGCTTGCAGATGCCGAACCGTCAGCGCCGACGCTCGACGCGATCGCGGCGGCGGCAAACCGGATTGCAGGCGCCGCCGGTCTTTCGATCGAACTCACCGGGATGCCGGCGATCCGCAGCCAGATCACCGAGCGCACCTATCAAGACCAGCGCGTCGTCAACAGCGCCGGTGCAATCCTCGGCTTTCTGATTTCGCTGATCGTGTTCCGCAGTTTCTGGATCGCCGCGCTCAACAGCATTGCGCCGGGCATAGCGCTCGTCATGGCGCTCGGCATGTTCGGGCTGGCGGGGTTCGAGATCAACGTGATGCGAAACGCCGTGCCGATCCTCGTCCTCGTACTGGCGACGGCGGACTGCATACACCTGACCTATGCCTTTTGTCGCAAGGCCAGCGACGGTGCCGATATCGGCGAGACCGTTCGCGATGCCCTGATCGAGCTCGGCCCGCCCTGTATGCTGACATCGCTGACGACGATCATCGCCTTTGCCGGGCTCTCGCTATCGCAATCCTCGCTCATCCAGTCGCTGTCGCTTAGCGGCATGATCGCGCTGGCGATGTCGCTCGGCGTCGTCCTGCTCGTCCATCCGCTGGTTTTCGTGCTGGCCTGGCGGCTCGCTCCGGTACGCCGCGCCATGCAGCGATCACGCAGCGGCTTCCTGCGCGCCATCGATGTCGGCCCGATAACGCGAAGTTTCCTGGCGTGGCGACGGCCGGTCGTGCTGACCGCAGCCGCGCTCGCGATCGGACTCGCCTTCCTGTTCCTGCCGCTCAAGACGGATTTTCGTTTCTACGAATATGTCGGCCAGGACGACGCGCTGATCGAAACGCTCGAAAGCGCGGAGTCGATCGCCGGGCCGCTGCACGCGATCGATATTCCGCTGCACTTCGCGGAGGGCCAGGCGCTGTCGAACGAGACACTCGACGCAGCGAGCGCGATACACCTCACGCTCGAAGCCGGGCTGCCGGAAACTCCCGTGGTCTCCACCGAAACGCTGCGCCGCGCTCTCGAGGCGCGCGACGAATGGCCGAGCGCCAACAATGTCGTCCTCGCGCTGACGCCGCTTCCGCCCTCGGTCTCCGATTCGCTGATCGCCCGCGACGAAAGCGGGTTGTTGTTGCGCGTGATGATCGGCGACCTGCCATCGGCCGAGGTGCGGGACATCGCCAGCAGGGCCGAGGAGCTCGCCCGTGCGGTCGAACAGGACGCGCTAATTGTGGAAGACGCAACGGGGCCCAGCGTTGTTTCGGCGCGCCTCTCCGACATCATGATCAAGCAACTGGCAGGCGGCTTTTTGTTGGTAGCGTTGGCATGTCCGCTGTTCATCGCTTTCTGGCACAGGCGCTGGGACTTTGGCGTGGCGACGATATTGCCCAATTTGCTGCCGATTCTCGCCGTCGGTGCGTGGCTGGTATGGAGCGGCGCGGACATCCAGTTCACCAGCGCGCTCGCACTGACCCTGGCATTCGGGATTGCGGTCGACGATACCGTCCATGTTCTCAACCGGCTCGCCATCGAACAACGGAGCCATCCGGCGCGCGACGCTATCGCTACCATTCACGCCGCGATGCGCCATGTCGCACCCGCGTTGATCGCAACTACGGCCGTACTCTCGGTCGGGATACTCTCGACCTATTTCGCCAGCGTCCCGACGATCTGGAACTGGGGTCAGCTTTGCATCGCGGTCTTCATCCTGGCGTTGATTGCCGACCTGCTGCTGCTCCCCACGATATTGGCGCTGCTTCCCAGGAAGCGCGCTACACCATGAAGCTCTCGCCGCAGCCGCAGGCGCCCTTGGCGTTGGGATTGTCGAAGGTGAAGCCCGAGACGAAATCGTCTTCCTCCCAATCCATCGTCGATCCGATCAGATAGAGCACCGAGCCGGCATCGACATAGAAATCGCCGCCCGGGGTTTCGATCTTCTCGTCCATCGGATCGGCCTGCGTGACGTAATCGACCGAATAGGCGAGGCCCGAACAGCCGCGTTGCGGCGTCGAGAGCTTGACGCCGACGGCATCGTCGGGCGCCTTTTCCATCAGCTCGGCGATCCGCGCATGAGCGGCATCCGTCAGCGTCAGAGCGGCAGGTATTTCGCGCGATTTGGTGGCCATCAGAGCATCCCCAATTCTAAGCGGGCTTCGTCGGTCATCTTCTCCGGGCTCCAGGGCGGATCCCAGACGAGATTGACTTCGGCATGGCCGACGCCGGGCACCGATCCGACGCGCAGCTCGATCTCGCCGGGCATCGATTCGGCGACCGGGCAATGCGGCGTCGTCAGCGTCATCGTGACGATCGCCTCGGCGTTATCGGTAACCTCGACGCCGTAGATCAGGCCGAGATCGTATATGTTCACCGGGATCTCCGGATCGTAGATATCCTTGAGCGCGGCGATGACATCTTCGCGCAGATCGCCGCTTCCCGCGTCCGCGTCTTCGGAAGGCGTCTGGGCGAGAAAACCTTCGAGATAATCCTTCTTGCGCTCCATCTTGTCACGATCGCTCTCCGCCTCGAAGGGCGAGGGCGCGGCGATCGGCTCGCGACCGGTTTCCGACGCGGCGTCTTCGACGCGCGCCTTGGCGGGCGTGTCGACGGTATCGACTTCTTCGATCTTGATCTTGCGTTCCTCGTTCATCCGAAGATCCTCGTTACTCTCTCAATTCCGTTGATCAGCGCTGCGACGTCGCCGCTGCTGCTATAAATTCCAAAGCTCGCGCGCGCCGTCGCATCGACGCCCAGATGGTCCATCAGCGGCTGCGCGCAATGATGGCCGGCGCGGATCGCAACGCCCTCTTCGTCGAGGATGGTGCCGGCATCGTGCGGATGCACGCCCTCTACCGCAAAACTGATGATTCCGGCGCTTTCTGCGGGTCCGAACAGGCGCACCGAATTGAGCCCCGACAGCGCCTCGCGCGCCTCGGCGCCCAGCGCCGCCTCATGCGCGAAGATCGCATCCATGCCGATCGCCGATACGTAATCGATCGCCGCATGGAGCCCGAGCGCGCCGGCGATATGCGGCGTTCCGGCTTCGAAGCGCTGCGGCGGCGGAGCATAGGTCGTGCCGTCAAAGCTGACCCGGTCGATCATCGAGCCGCCGCCTTCCCATGGCGGCATGGCGTTGAGCAGCTCGCTGCGCGCCCAGAGCACGCCGATCCCGGTGGGCCCATAAAGTTTGTGCCCCGAGAAGACGTAAAAATCGCAATCGAGCCCGGCCATGTCGAGCGGCATTCGCGGCGCGGCCTGGCAGCCATCGAGCAGCAATTTCGCGCCGACTTTGTGCGCCGCCCTGGCCGCGCGCTTCGCGTCGAGCATCGAGCCGAGGACGTTCGAGACATGGCAGAGCGCGACAATCTTGTGCGCTTCGGTCAGCATCGCTTCGAGCGCATCGCAATCGATCAGCCCGTCTTCGGTCAGCGGACAGATATCGATTGCCGCGCCGGTGCGCTCGGCGAGCATCTGCCACGGCACGATGTTCGAATGATGTTCGAGCTGCGACAGCATGATCCGGTCGCCGGGGTTGAGGCTCTGATCGCCCCAGCTGTTCGCGACAAGATTGATCGCCTCGGTCGCGCCGCGCGTGAAAACGATCTCATCTTCGCTGCCGCCGATAAAGTCGGCCACGCGCCGCCGCGATGCCTCGTAAGCGAGCGTCATATCGGCCGAGCGCGCATAGACGCCGCGATGGACGGTGGCGTATTTCTCGCCATAGGCCGAGGCGAGCGCATCGATCACGGCTTGCGGCTTCTGCGCCGTCGCCGCAGTGTCGAGATAATGCCAGCCTGGAGTAAGGCCGGGGAAATCGGCGCGCAGATCAAGGCGTTCGGGGGCGGTCATGACGCTCACGGACATATGAACGGCCCCCATTCATCGATATTGGACCCGCGCGAACATTTGCGGCGCAGCCCGAGCGCCTCGATCCGCCAGCCTTCGCCGACGGGCCGCAAAGTCGCGCGCCATTGCTCCGCAGCAATCGAATCGTCGAGCACGGGATCGATCCGCACGGTCAGCAGAAGCCGTTCCGGTGTTTCGGGATGCGGGACGACTTCAAGATCGATTGTCGGGTCGGCTTCGAGCGTTTCGGGATAATCGCCGATCAGGCTTTGCGCGACCGCCAATGGAGACGCAAAATCCTGCCGCGGCGGCACTTGCTCGAGATAGGCGAGATCGCGTGCGATCGGCGCGGTCGTTACGCACCCTGTAAGTGCCAGCGTGCCGAGCGCAACAATTGCCAGCGGGAGGGGAGAAAAAGTCAGACCGATGCTCATGACAGCCGCTCCAGCGCGATAAGCGCTTTGTTTTCAAGTTCTTCCCGCGCAGCATCGTCTGCAACCGAAACGAAGGCATCGGCGATAAAGGCTCGCAGCATCAGCTGCTTCGCCTGCTTGGGCGGAATCCCGCGCGAGGCCATGTAGAAGAGCGCGCCACGATCGAGTTCGCCGACTGTCGCGCCATGCGCGCATTTGACGTCATCGGCGAAAATTTCGAGCTCGGGCTTGGCGTTGGCGGTGGCGGTGCGATCGAGCAGCATCGCCTTGACCGATTGGTTGGCATCGGTCTGCTGCGCACCGCGCGCAACGCCGATCTTGCCGAGGAACGAGCCGGTCGCCTTGCCCGCGAGCACCGAGCGGACGACCTGGTTGCTCGTGCCGCCCGGCGCGACATGCTGGACATTGGTGACGATTTCGAGCGTCTGTTCGCCGCCGCCGAGGATCGCGCCGCCAAGCTCGAAATGCGCGCCTTCGGCGAGTTCGACCTCGACCGAGATCCGGCCATAATCGGCATCGATGGCCAGGCAGTGGAGCGCGAACCGCGCGTCTTTGGCCACCCGCACCGCATAGGTCTTCACCGCGACATTGGGATCGCCCGCTTCGAGGATCAATTGCCGCGCAGCATTCTCGCCATCGGCAACGACGATTTCCTCGCGCTGCCCGGCGATATCAGGCCAGACGCCTTCGAGCGCGCCGAGATCGGCATAGCGCCAGGCTTCGTCGCGGCGGGTGGGGAGAGAGGCGAGAGCGCTCACGCCGCCTCCGCAATGGCTTCATAGCCTTCTTCTTCCAACGTCACCGCCAGTTCCGGCCCGCCGGTCTTCACGATCCGGCCGTCGGCCAGCACATGGACATAGTCGGGCTCGACCGTTTCGAGCAGCCGCTGATAATGGGTGATCAGGAGCACGCCCTTGTCGGGCTTGCGCATGATCGTATTGACGCCCTCGCCGACCGTGCGCAGCGCGTCGATATCGAGGCCGCTATCGGTCTCGTCGAGGATTGCCAGCGTCGGGTCGATGATCCCCATCTGGACCATTTCGTTGCGCTTCTTCTCGCCGCCCGAAAAGCCGACATTGACCGCGCGCTTGAGCATCTCGGCATCCATTTTTAGTGCAGCGGCCTGTTCGCGCGCCAGCTTCAGGAAATCGCCCGCCGAAAGCTCGTCATCGCCGCGCGCTATACGCTGCGCGTTGACCGCAGCGCGCAGAAACTGGATGTTTGAGACGCCCGGTATTTCAACCGGATACTGGAAACCGAGAAACAGCCCCGCGGCCGCGCGTTCATGCGGATCGATGGAGAGCAGATCCTTGGCCCGATAGGTCGCGCTGCCCTGCGTCACCTCATAGCCGTCGCGCCCGCCGAGCACATAGGCGAGCGTCGATTTGCCGGCGCCGTTGGGGCCCATCACGGCATGGATTTCACCCGCGCCGATTTCGAGCGAAAGCCCTTTGAGAATCTCGGCTCCGCCGACTTCGGCATGGAGGTTTTCGATCTTAAGCATCTTAGTTTCATTCTCTCCGTTCTGCGATCATCTGCTCTACGCTTCGGCTTGCGTGATCCACCGCGTCTCGCGCTGCAGATTCGGCATCCTGTCCCGGCGAGACGAATTGCGGATTACGATTGAAAATATCGATCAGAGCATTGGTGAGCGCCCTTGTTTGGTCTGCGCATTCGGCAGCCACTTCGTTGGCAACGTGCGCAGACTCTCGATCGTCGTTCCGTCGTTCGAACGCATAATTGGCTATGCACATCATGTGCTCTTCTAAAGCGAGCGCGCCGACTTCTTCGTCCGCGAACCATTCCAAGTTCAGCGGCGGCGCACCAGCGAGGAGTAGGAGGGCGGAGAATATCATTGTGCTTCAACGTCCTCTGCACCCTCTTCGGGCCGGGCATCGCGCAGCTCGCGCACCTCGGCCGAGACGACGTTCATCAGCGCCGCATCGGATTGCGTCACCAGCCGGTCGGCGACTTCGCGCACCTGCTGTTCGGTCGATTCGGGATAGCGCGGCAGCAGGTCGAAATAGAAGGCGTTGACATAGGCAGCGCGCTGCCCGGCACAGCGCAGCAATGCCTCGGTACCGATCTGGTCGATCGCGAAGCCCTGCTCCTCAAGTTCCGTCCCGGCGTCGGAAGCGCAAAGCGAATAACCGTTGAACGCGCGTGTAAGGTCGGAGATTTCGCCGTCTTCGTCGGTTGTCGCTTCGTCCGCGTCTTCATCATCGGTGGATTCTTCGTCGGCGGCTTCGTCGACAGCTATATCGCCATCGGCAACACCCGCTTCCTCGGCCGCATCGCCGGCATCCTCGTCTTCGGGCTCGGTAACCGCCGATCCGCCAAGCAGAGAGTCGACAGACTCAAGGTCGATCTGACCGTCGCCCTCCGGCTCGTCAGTCTGCGCCAAAGCCGGCGCGGCAAACAGCGCACAGGCTGCCATCGATGCAATACGCAACGTCATCCCACACTTCCTTCCAAACTGATATCGAGCAGTTTCTGCGCTTCCACCGCAAATTCCATCGGCAGCTGTTTGAGCACTTCCTTGGCAAAGCCGTTGACGATCAGCGCCACCGCCTCTTCTTCATCGAGCCCGCGCTGCATCGCATAGAACATCTGGTCGTCGCTGATCTTGCTCGTTGTCGCCTCGTGCTCGATCTGCGCGGTCGGGTTCTTGACCTCGATATAGGGCACGGTATGCGCGCCGCATTGATCGCCCAGCAACAGGCTGTCGCACTGGGTGAAATTGCGGACGCCATCGGCATTCGGGCCGACGCGGACCAGCCCGCGATAGGTATTGTCGCTCTTGCCCGCGCTGATGCCTTTCGAGATGATCGTCGAGCGGGTGTTCTTGCCGTTATGGATCATCTTGGTGCCGGTATCGGCCTGCTGATAGTTGTTGGTTAGCGCGACCGAATAGAATTCGCCGACGCTGTTCTCGCCGTTCAGGACGCAGCTTGGATATTTCCAGGTGATCGCGCTGCCGGTTTCGACCTGCGTCCAGCTGATCTTCGAATTCTTGCCCTGGCAGAGGCCGCGCTTGGTGACGAAATTGTAGATACCGCCGACGCCCTCGGCATTGCCCGGATACCAGTTCTGCACCGTCGAATATTTGATCTCGGCATCGTCGAGCGCGATCAGCTCGACCACGGCGGCGTGGAGCTGGTTCTCGTCGCGCATCGGCGCGGTACAGCCTTCGAGATAGCTGACATAGCTGCCCTTGTCGGCGACGATCAGCGTGCGCTCGAACTGCCCGGTATTTTCGGCGTTGATACGGAAATAGGTCGATAGCTCCATAGGGCAGCGCGTGTTTTCTGGGATGTAGACGAAGGTGCCGTCAGAAAAGACCGCGCTGTTGAGCGTCGCAAAATAATTGTCGCGCTGCGGCACGACCTTGCCGATCCATTTCTTGACGAGCTCGGGATGTTCGCGGATCGCCTCGGAGATCGACAGGAATATCACCCCGGCCTTTTTCAGCTCCTCGCGAAAGGTGGTGGCGACGCTGACGCTGTCGAACACCGCATCGACGGCGACCTTGCGAGCGCCCTCGACACCCGCGAGCACCTTCTGCTCTTCGATCGGGATGCCGAGCTTTTCGTATGTGCGGAGAATTTCGGGATCGAGTTCGTCGAGTGATTTGAGCTTCGGCTTCGCCTTGGGCTCGGCGTAATAATAGGCGTCCTGGTAATCGATCATCGGGATGTCGAGCTTTGCCCAGTCAGGCGATTCCATATCCTGCCACAAGCGGAACGCCTTCAGCCGCCAGTCGAGCATCCATTGCGGCTCTTTCTTCTTCGCCGAAATGAAACGGACGGTATCTTCGTTCAGGCCCTTGGGCGCGAAATCCTGCTCGATGTCCGACGAGAAGCCCCATTCGTAGGTTTCGGCGCGTTTCGCGGCAGCGCGGGCCTCGGCGTCCTGGACATTGACGTCATCGGTCATGCGTGCGCTCCTTCGGCCGGGGCCGCATTGAGGCTGGCGAGGCTGACACCGGTCAGCGCCCCGCGCACCACATCGTTGACGACATTCCAGTGCGGCCTGACCGCGCAGCAGTCTTCGAGGCCGCAATCATGGAGACCCTTATCGACACAGGCGGTCATCGCGATCGGCCCTTCTATGGCTTCGACGATATCGGCAAGGCTGATCGCGGCGGCAGGGCGCGCGAGCTGGATGCCGCCGCCGCTGCCGCGCGTCGAGCGGATAAGGCCAGCGCGCGCGAGCAGGCTCGCCAGCTTTTGCGCCGTCGGCACAGGTATGCCCGTTTCCTCCGCCAGTTCGGCAGCATTCTTGCGAGTCTCGCCGCAATGGCGCGCGGTGGCGCACATCATGACGACGGCATAATCGGCCATACTCGATAAGCGCATTGCAATTCCTGCTGCTTGGCCCGCTTAATCGGACTGATTCGTTCTTATTAGAGAGATGGACATGAAGAGCGCGGAAATCAAGCGATTTGCCGTGATTTTGGCGCGGTCTGTCAGGTATCGGAAATCAGCTTGCTGACCATTCCCGTCAGTTTCTTGCGGCCTGCCGCAATTTCCTGATTCAATTCGGGCGGCACGTCGTGCATCTGGCCCGGCGTGATCCCGGTGAATTGCTTGAGCTCGCGGATCAAGTGCGACTGATCGTAAAAGCCGTCTTCGAGCAAATCCTCGGTTCCCGCCTCATGGCGGATCAGCGCCGAAGCCGCACGCAACGCGCGATATTTGCGCGCGAGCAATTTGGGCGGCGATCCGTAAAACCGCTTGGTCATCCGTTCGACCTGCCGTTTCGACAACCCCGATTCGGCGATCAGTTCATCGATATCGGGCGACGAAGCGCTTGATAACCAGCGATCGACGAGGCGGGTGAACCAGAACGGCGCGGGATCGGCGCGGTCGAGCAATTTGCGGGTGAATTCGTTGCCGATCGCGACCTTGGCGTCCATCGTTTCTGCGGCCTTGAGCGCGGCATGGACGGCGAGAATGCCGCTCCCGAAAATTGCGGTCGCGTCGATAAGCCGATCGGTGTGACTGTCGCCTTCGATCCCCATCAGCGAACCCCAGCCCGCCGGCTGCAGCCCGGCGCCGAAAATTTCGATCGGACCTTCGAAGCGGCCGGTCGATGGCCCCGTAGTCGGGCCGATGATAGTGATCGGCGCGGCACCCATCGTCTTACCGTCGCAAAACTCCCAGCTGCCGCCGCCTTCGAGCAGGAACCGGAATTGCGCGCGATCCGCGCGTTCGAGCTGCGCGCCGGCCTCGCCCGGTTCGTTGTTCACGCGGAACAGATAGAAGGAGGAGATCAGCTCCTTCAGATCGTCGGCGGGAGGAGCATATTCCAACGCCAGCTTGGAAAGGTCAGTCAATCGTCGCGCCCGAATAGTCTTATTTTTTCGACTCTTGGCGCGTATCCAGCCGATTGCAACCGGAAAAAAGCGGCCCACGCCGGGTGGCGGGGCCGCTTTAGGATTCAGGATCTCCCGGGTGGAAGATCCTTCGGGTCGCAAGAGATTAAATACCGAATCGACACTCCGCTGTATTGGATAGAATCGACATCTGTTCGTCAGAACCTTGCTGACGCAAGGTCAACCGTCAGGTTGAGTCTGACAAATTGAGTCCTTCGCACGTCTCAGTCCCCCGTCTGTACCGAGGCGATCCAGGCATCGATATTCTCTTCGAGCATATCGAGCGGCACCGGGCCGGGCAGCAGAACGGCATCGTGGAAGCCCGCCCAGTCGAAATCGTCGCCGAGCGTGTCCATCGCGCGCTGGCGCAATTCCATGATCTTGAGCTTGCCGATCATATAGGCCGTCGCCTGCCCCGGATAGACGACATAGCGTTCGATCGCCTTGCGGATATCGCCTTCGGGATTGGGCGTATTTTCCTGCAAATAGGCGATCGCCTGTTCGCGCGACCAGCGCATATGGTGGATGCCGGTGTCGACGACGAGCCGGCAGGCGCGCCACAGCTCCATGCCGAGACGGCCGAAATCGGAATAGGGGTCTTCATAGCCGCCCATATCCTTGCCGAGTTCTTCCGAATAGAGCCCCCAGCCCTCGGTATAGGAAGTGAAGCCGCCAAAGCGGCGGAACGGCGGGATATCCTCGGTTTCGACCTGGATCGCGCGCTGGAGATGATGGCCGGGCACCGCCTCGTGATAGGCGAGCGCCTCAAGCTCGGTGCGTGACATATCGCGCAGGTTGAAGAGATTGACATAATAGGTGCCGGGGCGCGATCCGTCGGGCGTCGGGCTTTGGTAAAAGGCCTTGCCCGCAGACTGTTCGCGGAAGGCTTCGACCGGCTGGACGACGATATCGGCTTGCGGGAGGCGGCCGAAATACTCGGGCAGGCGTTCGCGCATCGCCGCGATCATCGCATTGGCATCCTCAAGATAGGCCTCGCGCGTCGGATAGAAGAACTCGTCGCTCGTGCGCAGGTGGACGAAGAATTCCTGTAGCGTCCCTTCGAAACCGACCTGCTCCATGATGCCGCGCATTTCGCCATGGATCCGTGCCACCTGTTCGAGGCCGATTGCATGGATCTGGTCGGCGGTGAGATCGATCGTCGTATAATAGCGCAGCCGTTCGGCATAATATTCGGCGCCGTCGTCGAGGCGCCAGATGCCGTCATCGGTCGGTGCGACCGCCTGATGACGTTCGAGCATCGCGATCAGCCGCTGATAGGCCGGGCCGACCGATTCGATCAGGGCGGTCCGGCCGCGTGCGATCAGATCGTCCTTTTGCTCCTGGTCGATGTCGAGCGCGTTCACCTTGGTCTGGAGATCGGCGAACAGCGGAGTGTCGTCGCCCTCGGTAAAGGGCGCGCCGGTGATCACGTTGCGCGAATCGGAAAGCACATAGGGAAACACCCAATCGGGCGGGATAACGCCATTCTCGGCGCGCCGCTCTGCCTCGACGATCAGCTGGTCGATGACCGGGCCGAGACCTTCGAGCCGGCTGATATAGGCCTCGGCGTCCGCGACGCTCGATACGCGGTGGATGTTGATCATGATCGCCGGCAGCTGGCTGTGCGCGCCGTTCATCTGATCGAAGACATATTGGTTGTGGCGGAACTGGTGCGCTGCATTTGAACGTTCGGTGACCGCGTCGAAAAGCCGCAAGGAGAGCTGCGATTGTTCGTTGAGGTCGGCCTCGCCGAAACGCGCGCGGATTTCGTCGCGCGCGATCAACTGGCGCGCATTGCCGGCGACCGCGGCGGCGTCGTCGAAATCGCCCCATTGGCCGTAATCCTCATCGCGAATGCCGCGAAAGGCCTTGCTGAGCGGGTTATACTCGAGCTCGGCCTCGTCATAATCCTCGAAAAAGCGGGCGAGCGCGGCATCGGCATGCGACGGAGCCTCGGCTGCGGACTCGTCGGTCTGGGCAATAGCGGCGTGGGGCAGCGAAATAAGGGCGGCGCTCGAAAGCAATAGAAGGCGTTTCATCGGTAACTCCAGCTGGGGAAGGATCGGGGCGCTTCTAACCCTGAACGACCCGCTTTGACCACCCGCTGCGCCGCTGCCATAGCGCGGACCATGGGGCTCTATTCGCTATTCCGGCCATTTGCCTTCGCGCTCGACGCCGAACGCGCACACCGGCTGACGATCAATGCGCTCAAGGCCGCGCCGATCGGTTCGCCGCCGCGCTCGCTCAAGGTATCGCTCGCCGGGATCGAATTCCCCAACCCTGTCGGCCTCGCCCCCGGTTTCGACAAGGATGCCGAGGTCCATGCCGAGATGCTCGGCTTGGGTTTCGGCCATGTCGAGATCGGCACCGTGACTCCGCGCCCGCAGCCCGGCAACCCCAAGCCGCGGCTCTTCCGGCTTGTCGAAGACGAAGCGGTGATCAACCGGATGGGCTTCAACAATGAAGGACAGTCCGAGGCACGCAAAAGGCTGGCAAAACGCGATCGCACGCGCGGTATCGTCGGCATCAATATCGGCGCGAACAAGGACAGCCAGGATCGCATTGCCGACTATGCCAAGGGCGTCGAGGCAATGGCGCCGCTTGCCGATTATCTGACGGTCAATATCTCCTCGCCCAACACGCCCGGTCTGCGCGCGCTGCAGGATGAGGGCGCGCTGACCGGCCTGCTCGACCGAGTCTTCGGGGCGCGGGGCAATGACGGTCCCCCCGTTTTCCTCAAGCTAGCGCCCGATCTCGAACCCGCCGATATCGACGCCATCGCCCGGATTGCGCACGACACGCAGCTCGCGGCGCTGATCATCGGCAATACGACAATCACGCGCCCGCCGCTGACCTCGCGTCATGCCGACGAAGCAGGCGGACTTTCGGGCGCACCGCTCGCGCCGCTCGCGCGGCAGCGCCTCGCCGATTTCCGCAAGGCGACGGGCGGCGAAATCCCGCTGATCGCGGTCGGCGGGATCGACAGCGCCGAGGAGGCCTGGGCGCGGATCAGGGCAGGCGCGAGCTTGGTTCAGCTCTATTCCGCGCTCGTCTATCATGGCCCGGGGCTTGCACGCCGCATGGTGCGCGAACTCGACAGGATGCGCGAGCGCGACGGCTTTGGGTCAATCGCCGACGCGGTGGGGAGTGGCTAGGGGGCAGCCGTCATTGCGAGCGTAGCGAAGCAATCCAGAGCGGCCAGCGATAGCGTTAGCAGCTCTGGATTGCCGCGCTCGGTAGGCGTATCCGCGACCCGAAGCCTAGCGCTCGCCCGTCAGCACCACGCCCTCGCGGCGCGGGTCATAACCGCCATCGACTTCGCCATTGCGGATGAGCACGCCGTGGACGCCCGAATCTTCGCCCTGGCCCGGCTGGAGTTCGATCCCGCGCTCCGCCAGCCCGGCAACGATCGCGGGATCGAAATCGCCGACTTCGCCGCCGATCCGGCTGCCTCGCGCGACAAGATTGGGCTGCGCCAGCGCATCCTGCATCGACATGCCCCAATCGATCGCAGCGACGAGCGATTTGCCGACATAGGCGGGGATCGAATTGCCCCCCGCCGATCCGATGGCGCCGGCAAACTCGCCTTCACTGTCGAGCAGGATCAGCGGAATCATCGACGAGCGCGGCCGCTTGCCCGGCGCGACGGCATTGGGCGATTCGGCGCCGTCCTCGCTCAGCGGGTCGAAGGAGAAATCGGTCAGCTGGTTGTTGAGGAAGAAGCCGTCGACCATCCGCCCGCTGCCGAAAATCGATTCGACCGTCGTCGTGATCGACACGACATTGCCCGCCGCATCGCGGACGATGAAATGCGAGGTGCCGGCGGGTTCGAGCGTGCGATCGGGTGCCGGCAAATCGACGCCGCCGGGCCGACCAGCCTCGGGCGCATCCATCGCGGTCTCGCCGATCAGCGCGATGCGGCTGTCGAGATAGCCGGAATCGAGCAGGCCTTCGATAGGCACCGTCGGCACATCGCCGAAATAGGCGTCGCGATCGGCATACATCAACCGGCTGGCCTCGGCGAAAAGGAACCAGGCTTGCGGATCGCTCGGCCCGCGTTTGGCAATGTCGGTGCGCTCGAGCAGGCCGAGCAATTGCAGGAAGGCCGCGCCGCTCGATGGCGGCGGCGGCGCGCAAACAAGATAGACGCGATAGGGGCGGCAAACGGGTTCGCGAACCACCGGCCGATAGGCGGCCAGATCGGCGAGCGTCATCGCCCCGCCAAGCGGCCCGGCTTGTGTCCGCGCGACGATCTCGGCCGCCGTCCTGCCGCTATACAAGGCGCTGGGGCCCTGCACGGCCAGGCGCTGGAGGAATTCGGCATAGTCGGGATTACGCAACCGGTCGCCGGGCTCAAGCCGATCTCCATCGGGCCCTGAGAAATAGGCATCGGCATCGGGCACCGAGAGCTGCGGAAATTCGATCTGCAGGAAGCGTCCGAGCCGCGGGCTGACGATAAAGCCCTCGTCGGCGGTACGAATGGCGCTGCCGAACAACGCGCTCCATGGCAGCGCGCCATGCTCGTCATGCGCCAGCGCGAGCGCCGCCACGGCGCCGGGGACGCCGGTCGCGCGCCCGCTGACCACGGCATTGCGAAAACCAAGCGGTTCACCATCCTCGCCCAGAAACATCGTCCGACTGGCCCCGGCTGGCGCGGTTTCGCGGCCGTCGTAGATGGTGATTTCGCGAGTGGCGGCATCGAAATAGTTGAGGAAGGCCCCACCGCCGACACCCGAGGATTGCGGCTCGACCAGCGACAACATCGCCTGCGTCGCGATAGCGGCATCGATCGCCGATCCGCCGCGTTCGAGCACCTCCATTCCGGCGCGCGCGGCGAGCGGGTTGGCGGCGATGACGAAGGGCGCGACACTCTCGGCCTGCGTTTCGGCATCGTGCGGTGGCGGCGCGCTGGCCGTTTGCGGAGGCGGGGCCGATGCGCACGCGGCGAGCAGGGCCAGGCCGAGCGCGGCGAAAATGGAGCGTAAGGTCATCGGCGCGATCCTTAGGCGAGGCCCGGCGCGATTGTCTATCTGGTGCTTGTGCCAATATCGGGTAAAAGCGTTTCTCACCGACCGGGTTTGGCGGAAGAGGAGTTGATATGGCCGGGCGCTCAACGACCGAGCTCGAACATTTTCCCAATGTCGTTTCGATGTTCTTCATCCGCGCCGAAGAGAATGGCGAGGCGCCGTTCCTCTGGCGCAAGGCCGAGGGCGAATGGCGCTCGATCAGCTGGCGCGAGGCCGCCGAACAGGTTTGCCAGCTCGCCGATGCGCTGAAACGTCTCGGTCTCAATCCCGGCGACCGCGTCGTGCTGGTTTCGGAAAATCGCCCCGAATGGTGCATCGCCGATCTCGCCATCATGGCCGCGGGGTGCATCACCGTGCCGACCTACACCACCAACACCGAGAACGATCACGTCCATATTCTCGAGGACAGCCGCGCGCGCGCCGCGATCGTCTCGACGCAAAAACTGGCAACGACCGTCGCGCGCGCTGCATATCGTTCGTCGCATTGCTCGACGATCATCGGCATCGAACCGATGAAGCTTGGCCAGAGCGGCGGCATCGCCTATCATGACTGGACGTCACTGCTCGGCGCCGAGACACCCGATGTCGAAGCGACCGCGGCAGCCGCCGATTTCAAGCGCGAGGACCTAGCCTGCGTCATCTATACATCGGGCACCGGCGGCGCACCGCGCGGCGTGATGCAGCATCATGGCGCGCTGCTGCACAATTGCGAAGGCTGTTATTCGGTCATCGCCGAGGATTTCGGGCTCGACGACGAAGTGTTCCTGTCGTTCCTGCCGCTAAGCCACGCCTATGAGCATACTGCCGGCCAGTTCTTCCCGATCTCGTGCGGCGCGCAAATCTATTATTCCGAAGGCCTCGACAAGCTGGCGAGCAATATCGTCGATACCCGCCCGACGATCATGGTCGTCGTGCCGCGCCTTTTCGAAGTGCTGCGCCAGCGCCTGCTCAAGCAGATGGAGAAGCAGGGCAAATTCCCGCAGTTCATGTTCCGCCGCGCGCTTGAAATCGGCGAGAAGGATTATGAGGGCGAAAAGAAGATCAAGGATCGGCCGATGGATATCCTGCTCGACATGATCCTGCGGCCGAAGATCAAACAGCGTTTCGGCGGGCGATTGAAGGCGATGGTCGCCGGCGGCGCGCCGCTCAATCCCGAAATCGGCGTCTTCTTCCACTCGCTCGGGCTGACATTGCTGCAAGGCTACGGCCAGACCGAATCGGGGCCGGTCATCAGCTGCAACCGCCCCAAAACGGGTCTCAAGATGGATACCGTCGGACCGCCGCTCAAGAACACCGACGTTCGGATCGCCGAGGACGGCGAAATCCTTATCCGGGGCGAACTCGTCATGCAGGGCTATTGGCGCAACGAGGCCGAAACCAAACGGACGATCAAGGACGGCTGGCTCCATACCGGCGATATCGGCCATATCGACGAGGCCGGACGGATCGCGATCACCGACCGCAAGAAGGACCTGATCGTCAATGACAAGGGCGACAATGTCGCGCCGCAGCGCGTCGAGGGGATGCTGACGCTCGAGCCCGAAATTCTCCAGGCGATGGTCGTCGGCGACAAAAGGCCGCACCTCGTCGGCCTGCTCGTGCCCGATCCCGACTGGACGCGCGAATGGGCGGCGGAGAACGGCGTGCCCAATGACGATGTCGCCTTACGCGACAACGGCGATTATCAGCGCGCGCTCAACGCAGCGGTCGATCGGGTGAACAAGGATCTCGCGACCGTCGAAAAGGTCCGCCGGACGATCCTCGCCGACGAACCCTTCACGATCGAGAACGACCAGATGACGCCGTCGATGAAGATCCGCCGCCATATCCTCAAAGATATTTATGGCGAGCGGCTCGACGCTCTCTACAAACGCTAGTTCGGTCTAGGGCGCGCTAAAGGGCGTGAAGCTGCTGATCGCGCAGGTCGAAAGATCGCGACCGGTCGGATTTTCGACGACGCGGACCTGATCTCCGGTGCACAGCTGCGTGCTGTTGGTGTCGGTGATCAGCGTGGTGTCATTGTCGAGGCCGCCGCACGGCACGTCGAAACTCGCGCGATAGAGTTCGCGGCTGTTGACGCGGTAGAGCACCGTGCTCTCGTCGACGACGGTCGTATGGCGGATGCGGCGCAGCTGGATGCACTGCTGCGGCTCGCCGGCGACCTTGCCTTCGAGCAGGCTCTCCGCGCGGACTTGTTCGCGCGTCGGCGTTCCTTCGCCACTCGCCATGGCGACCGCGCCGGCACCCAATCCTGCGGTTGCAAGGGCGCAAATGCCAATTTTTACGGTGTTTTTCATTACTCCACTCCTTAGCGATTCCACCCCTGGAGCGCATTTTCTAGCATATCTGTCGCTAAAACGCATCTTTCGCCGCGCGTCGCTCGGCGAGTTCCTCGATAGACCGCGCGCGCATAAAGGGGTTGGTCGCTTTTTCGAGACCGATCGTCGTCGGCACCGTCGCTTCGCCGCGTTCGCGCATCGCAACGACATCGCGCATGCGTTCGGCGAGCTCGTCATTGTCGGGCTCGGCGACCAGCGCATAGCGGCCATTGGCCTCGGTATATTCGTGCGCGCAGTAAACCGCCGTATCTTCGGGCAGTTTTTCGAGCTTGCGCATATTCTCGAACATCTGGCCGGGCGTCCCTTCGAACAGCCGCCCGCAGCCCATCGCGAACAGCGTGTCGCCGACAAAGGCGACGTTTTCGGACGCGAAATGATAGGCGATATGGCCTGCTGTATGTGCGGGAACATCGATAACATCGGCGGTGACGGGACCGAGCGAAACGCTATCGCCCTCCTTCACCATCACATCGAGCGTCGGGATCCTGTCCTTCTCGGCTTCGGGGCCGGTGATCGTGCAGCCCGTCGCCGCCTTGATCGCCTCGTTTCCGCCGGTGTGATCGGGATGCCAGTGTGTGTTCCAGATCTGCGTGATCGCCCAGCCGCGCTCCGCCGCCGCCGCCATCACCGGATCGGCAACCGCGGGATCGACGACCATGACCTCATTGCTCTCCGGCTCATGGACGAGCCAGACATAATTGTCGTTGAGCACGGGGATTCGGACGATTTCCACTACCATTCTCCAATATTCTCCATCGACGCCCATGGCTCGGCGGGTTTCAGCGCCTTACCCTTTTGCAACAGCTCGATCGATATGTCGTCGGGCGTCCGGACGAAGGCCATATGGCCGTCGCGCGGCGGGCGATTGATCGTGATCCCGCCATCGGCGAGCCGCCGGCAGGTCTCGTAGATATCGTCGACCGCATAGGCGAGATGCCCGAAATTGCGGCCGCCGTCATAATCTTCCGGTTCGCTGCCGTCTTCGGGCGGCCAGTTCCAGGTCAGCTCGACCTGCGCCTCCTCGTCGCCCGGCGCGGCGAGGAAGACGAGCGTAAAGCGCCCCGCCTCGACTTCGTAGCGCTTCTGCTCCTCGAGGCCGAGCAGATCGAAAAACGCCAAAGTCTCGTCGATATCGGAGACACGGATCATCGTGTGGAGATATTTCATCGCCGATTTTCCTCTTTGCGATCATTTTGCGTTCAACGGTTCATCGTAAGTCAGCAACGGTTCATCTCACATGTGCCAAAAGGCGAACCGCAATCGGGTCGCAACATAGACGGGCGCCGGCTTTGGCGAAAGCGCCAGCGCGCGCCCAAAAAAGGGGAAATGTGATGGCCGATGAAATGACCGAAGAAATGGCCGAAGAAATGACCGCCGAAGAACGCCGCTGGGACTGGAAAAAGCTCGATGCGCGAACGCTGCTGATCGGCGTCGGCATATTGGGCGTCAGCATCATCATCGGCGGCTATCTGCTTGGCGACGGCCTCCTCAGGGCACGCATGGCCGATCGCTCGGTGACGGTGCGCGGGCTTGCCGAACGCGAGGTGACAGCGGACCTGGCGACCTGGACGATTTCCTATTCGGCGCGCTCGCCGAATCTCTCCGAAGCGCAGAACGATATCGACCGCGACACCGAATCGATCCGCAGCTTCTTCGGCGAGCTCGGTTTCGAGGCCGAAGCGCTGCAGCCCTCGGGCGTCAATGTCTCGCAATACAGCAACAATATGGGCCAGCAGACCTATACCGTGCGCCAGCGATTGCAGCTGCGCACCACGGATATCGAGCGCGCGCAGGCCGCCGTTGCCCGCCAGTTCGAACTCGTACGGCGCGGGATCGTGCTCGAGGAAGGTTCGGGGATGAGCTTCACCTTCACCGGGCTCAATGAAATCAAACCCGAGATGGTCGCCGAGGCGACGCGTGATGCCCGCGAATCGGCCAATCAGTTCGCCGAGGACAGCGGCACCGATGTCGGCGGCATTCGCAGCGCCACGCAGGGCTATTTCTCGATCTCGTCGCGCGACGGCGATGCCGGCGGCTATGGCGTGGCGGATACGCCGTACAAGCTGGTGCGCGTCGTCACGACGATCGATTTTTATCTGGATTGAACGGTCAGGCGCCGGGCGATGGCGGAGAGTTTTGGCCAAACCTCGCCTTCGGCTCGGCGCTGTTTGGATCAGACTCGACCTAGCGGTCGAGCGCCGCACCGGCAGGGAAATTCTGACAAAAACTACAGCTCCGGTTCGGCCGGGATCTCGCCTGACTCCGCCTCGCCGCTTTCAGGCAACTCCACCGGCACAGTCGCCTCGTCGGCAAGCATCTCGTCGAGCCGGACGACATTGCGCGCCGCCGCTCGCCCCGCTTCGCTGGCAGGCGCGATTTCGCTCGCCAGGCCCCATGCCTCGCGCGCGACGTTGAAAGCGTTGAGTCGGATTGCGATATTGCCGGCTTCGAGCAGGATCGCCGGATCGCGCTGGTCGAGTTCGAGCGCACGGTCGATAAAATCGCCGGCCGCGTCGAGATCGCCCTGACGCCGCGCCAGCGTCGCCGAAAGCAGCCATGCCGAAGGCTCGTTGGGAAGCAGCCGCTGCGCCGCGATCAGATCGGCCTGCGCGGCATTGCCGTCATCGAGCGCGACATGTGTGCGGGCCCGCTCGAGCAAGGTAAAGCCGCGAAATTCGGCTGGAATCGCGGTGTCGGC
>JABDLY010000084.1 GCA_013001755.1 Sphingomonadaceae bacterium | reverse complement strand
GGTTAGGTTCGTCTTTGAAACGAAGATAGGCCATAGTCTGCCTCGGTTCAACGAAAAGCGCGGCGTACCGGCGTTTTCGAGAGGCCGGTGCGCGTTCCGCCTAATTCTCGGCGTGCGGCAAGGTGATCGTGCAGGTCATCGAATGCGTGTCGAAGCAGCGTTCGACGGTGCCGCCGGTTTCGAGCGGCGTGAACTTGTCGATGATCATGCTGCCGAAGCCGCTCGATTCGGGCATATTCTCGATTTTGGGCAGCCCGCGCTCTTTCCATTCGATGATCAGCGCTTCGGGTTTTTCGCTATGGCGCCACGACAATGCGACTTCGCCCTTGGGCACCGAAAGCGCGCCATATTTGGCGGCATTGGTCGCGAGTTCGTGAAACGCCATGCCGAGCGCCTGTGCGATATTGCCTTCTATACGAATGTCCGGGCCGGAAATGGCGATGCGCGCGTCGGCTGCGTCTTGATAAGGCGCAAATTCCTTCTGCACGAGTTCGCGTAACTCGACATCCTGCCATTTCGTGCGAATCAGCAATTTCTGGGTATTCGCCATGGCCTGAATTCGACTCTCGAACCTCGGCATGAAATCGGCCATTTTGGGATAGGCTTCGCCTGTGCGGCGAGCGATGGCATTCACCTTTGCCAGCATATTATTCATGCGATGATCGAATTCGCGTAGCACGACATCGCGCGTCCGCTCGGCTTCGACATTAGCAGTAACGTCCTGCACCTTCAGAACAATTCCGATGATCGCGCCTGTTTTGTCACGAAGAGGGAATTGATGAGTGGTCCACCAAATTTCGCTATGCCCTTTCTCGGCGTCGGGGTCGGCGATGACGTACCGTTCGCGAAGAATTTTGCTGGCCGTTCCCTTCGCGGCCTGTTCGAACCCTGCCTTGAATTTTGCTATTCTTTCCTCGGTCTCGGGGAACACATCGAAGATATATTCGCCCTTTATTTGACGAAGGGTGGTGTTCGTTACTTCGAGGTATTTCCGATTTGCGATAATGAAATGCAGATTTGCATCCAACAGCGCATAGGGCGCTGGCAGCTCTCTGAACATCCGAAAGAAATCGATATTGGCCGCCATGGAGGTCTCGTCTCAATATGCGCAAAGACGTTGCATAGCCGAAACGACGTTCTTTCCCAACTGATCCAGATTAGGGGCCAAAAAAATAGGCCCGGCGTTGCCGCCGGGCCTTTCGAGGTCGATATGGCTGCCGTCAGGAGCTGTAATACATGTCGAACTCGACCGGGCTGGGCGTGGTTTCCCAGCGGTCGTTCTCTTCCCATTTAAGCTCGGTATAGGCTTCGATCTGCTCGGTCGAGAAGACGTCGCCCTTGGTCAGGAAGTCGTGATCCTCTTCGAGTGCCTGGAGCGCCTCGCGCAAGCTGCCGCAGACCGTCGGCACGCCTTCGAGCTCGGCCGGCGGGAGGTCGTAGAGATTCTTGTCCATCGCATCGCCGGGGTCGATCCGGTTCTCGATGCCGTCGAGCCCCGCCATCAGCAGCGCCGAGAAGGATAGATAGGGGTTGGCCATCGGATCGGGAAAGCGGAACTCGACGCGCTTGGCCTTGTCGCCCGCGCCATAGGGAATGCGGCACGAGGCCGAACGGTTGCGGCTCGAATAGGCGAGCAGCACCGGCGCTTCGTAACCCGGCACAAGCCGCTTGTAGCTGTTCGTCGTCGGGTTGGTGAAGGCATTCAGCGCCTTGGCATGTTTGATGACGCCGCCGATATAATGGAGGCACATATCGCTGAGCCCGGCATAGCCGTCGCCCGCGAAAAGCGGGTTGCCGCCCTTCCAGATCGACATATGGGTGTGCATGCCCGAGCCATTATCTTCCTTGATCGGCTTGGGCATGAAGGTCGCGGTTTTTCCGTAAGCATGTGCGACCTGGTGGACGACATATTTATAGACCTGCACCTGATCGGCGCAGTCGACGAGCGTCGAGAAGGTGAGGCCGAGCTCGTGTTGCGCGGCGCCGACTTCGTGATGGTGCTTGTCCATCTTGAGGCCGAGTTCGAGCATCGTCGAGACCATCTCGCCGCGAATGTCGACGGCGCTGTCGACCGGCGCGACCGGGAAATAGCCGCCCTTGGCGCGCGGGCGATGCGCCATATTGCCCATCTCGTACTCGCGGCCCGAATTGGTCGGCAGCTCGATATCGTCGATCTTGAAATAGCTGCGGTCGTAACCGTCTTCGAAGCGGACATCGTCGAACATGAAGAATTCGGCTTCGGGTCCGACATAGACGGTATCGCCGACGCCCGACGCCTCGACATAGGCTTCGGCGCGCTTGGCGGTCGAACGCGGATCGCGCGCATAGAGTTCGCCAGACGACGGCTCGACGATATCGCAGAATATCGCGAGCATCGGCGAAGCCGAGAACGGATCGTCATAGACCGCGTCGCAATCGGGGCGAAGGATCATGTCGCTTTCGTTGATCGCTTTCCAGCCGGCGATCGACGATCCGTCGAACATCAAGCCGTCCTCGAGCGCGTCCTCGTCGATGACGTCGGTCGCCATGGTGAGATGCTGCCACTTGCCGCGCGGGTCGGTGAACCGAAGGTCGAGCCATTCGATCTCCTCGTCGGCGATCCGTTTTAAAATGTCTTTCGGTGAATTTGCCATGAAATTTTATTTCACTCCCTGATCGAGATTCGCTATTTAACTAGCGCAGTGTTCGCAATTGCACAAATAATTTTTGCAGCGCAGCATCAGCCGGCGCCAGCGCCTGCCATGTTATTCAAACCGCGTCTGAATCCTGTTCGCCCGTGCGGATGCGGACGGCGCGGTCGACGGGGGAGACGAAGATCTTGCCGTCGCCGATGCGTCCCGTTTGCGCGGCGTTCTGGATCGCCTCGACGCAACGTTCGGCGAGCCCGTCGTCGACGACGACTTCGAGCTTAACCTTGGGCAGGAAATCGACGACATATTCGGCGCCGCGATAGAGTTCGGTATGGCCCTTTTGCCGCCCGAACCCCTTCACCTCGGTGACGGTGAGGCCCGAAACGCTGGCATCGGACAAGGCGTCCTTCACATCGTCGAGCTTGAAGGGCTTGATGATGGCTTCGATCTTTTTCACGAAATGCGTCTCCATCGGCTGTCCGCCCACCGATAGCCGCGCGAGGGCAGGGCGCAAAGGGCTTTGGGGCGCAATTCGGCGGCTTTTTTTATGCCTTTCTTGCCCAAAGCCTGCCGCATTTGCCCGTCAAAGGGCAAAGTCATGAAAGCGATCATTCTCTCCGCCGGCCAGGGATCACGGCTGGGCGTGCTCACCCATGAGCGGCCCAAATGCCTGATTGACTTCAATGGCCGCACGCTGCTCGACCGCCAGCTCGACACGCTCGACAAGAATGGCATTGAGGAAGTGACGGTGGTCACCGGTTTCCGCGACGACGCGATCGAGGAATCGCTGGCGCGCCGCACCGGCGGGCCGCGGGTGAAGACGATCTACAATCCCTTCTTCAAGGTCGCCGACAATCTCGGCAGCCTCTATGTCGCGCGCGCCGCGCTCGAAGGCGACACGCTCGTCTGGAATGGCGATACGCTGGTCTCGGATGCGCTGATGGCGGCGGTGATCGACAATCGCAAAGACGGCATCTGCGTCACCATCGACCGCAAGCCTGCCTATGACGATGACGACATGAAGGGCGTCACCGGCCAGGATGGGTTGCTGCACGCCATCGGCAAGCGATTGCCGATGCGCACGGTCAACGCCGAATCGATCGGGCTGCTCGCCTTTCGCGGGGATGGGGCCGAGCGCTTCCGCCGCGCGGTGGAAGAGGCGATCCGCAGCAAGGAAGGCACCACCATCTGGTACCTGCGTGTCATCCACCAGCTCGCGCAGAAGCAGGATATCCACACCTTCGACATCCAGGGCCATGAATGGGGCGAAGTCGATTTCCCCGAGGATGTCGACACCGCGCGCGAACTCACCGCCCGCTGGGACGAAGGCCAGCAGGACGTCGCTGCCGCCTAGGAATAAGGCGGCTTGTCGAGGCCCTTGGGGCTCTTGGTGAAAATCTCGCGCCCGTCCTCGGTGATGCCGATCGAATGTTCGAACTGCGCCGAAAGTGAGCGGTCGCGGGTCACCGCGGTCCATCCGTCATCAAGCAGTTTTACGTCGGCCCGGCCGATATTGATCATCGGTTCGACGGTGAAGAACATCCCGGGCTTGAGTTCGGGACCCGTGCCAGGGCGCCCGGCATGGACCACTTCCGGACTGTCGTGGAACAGGCGGCCGAGGCCATGGCCGCAAAAATCGCGCACCACGCCGTAGCGATGCTTTTCGGCATGGCTCTGGATGGCATGGGAAATATCGCCCAGCCGATTGCCGGGCTTCGCCTGATCGAGGCCGAGCATCAGGCATTCATAGGTAATTTCGACCAGGCGCTGCGCCTTCACATTGGGCTTGCCGACGAAATACATGCGGCTGGTATCGCCATGCCAGCCATCCAGGATCGGCGTCACGTCGATATTGACGATATCGCCATCCTTGAGCTTCTTGTCCGAGGGAATGCCATGGCACACGACATGGTTGATCGAGGTGCAGCAGCTCTTGGTATAGCCGCGATAGCCCAGCGTCGCGGGCACTCCGCCGGCATCGAGCGTCATCGAGTGGACGATCGCGTCGAGTTCGCCCGTGGTGACGCCCGGCACGACATGGGCGACCAGCGCATCGAGGATCTCGGCGGCGAGGCGTCCGGCCTTGCGCATGCCCTCGAAGCCTTCGCGGCCATGCAGCTTGATCACGCCATTTTTCGGCTCGACCCGGTCCTCGGGTCCGACATGGATATATTCGGTCATGGCGGCGATATAGGCGAGCTTGGCCGCGATTGCGAGGCACCAGCCGGCAAGCCCGCCTTTCGGGCCAGAGCCTTGGCACCCGAGCCTTCCCGATCGGCGCGCTTTCGGGCATGGATGCGGCCATGGGACGAATCTTTACCGCTGCCTTGTGTATCATCGGGGACGAGATCCTCTCGGGCCGGACGCAGGACAGGAATGTCGCCCAGATCGCGCAATGGCTCAATATCCAGGGCATTCGCCTCGCCGAGGTTCGGGTGGTCCCCGATGTCGAGCAACGGATCGTCAAGGCGGTCAACGAATTGCGCGCCGAGCATGACTATCTCTTCACCACGGGGGGCATCGGCCCGACGCATGACGATATTACCGTCGATGCGATTGCCGCGGCCCTCGAAGTGCCGGTCGTCGAACATCCCGAAGCCCGCGCGATGCTCGAGAAACATTATGCC
>JABDLY010000077.1 GCA_013001755.1 Sphingomonadaceae bacterium | reverse complement strand
CATTGAAGCCTCGGTGAAAGAGGCGAAGGCCGATTTTATCGCACTTGACGGCTATATGCGTATCCTCTCGCCCGAATTTGTCGGGCGTTGGGAAGGCCGGCTGCTCAATATTCATCCCTCGCTGCTGCCCGAATATCCGGGGCTCGATACCTATCGCCGCGCGATCGAGGCGGGTGATACAGTCTCGGGCTGCACGGTTCATCTTGTCGGCGACGGACTCGACGACGGCCCGATCCTTGGCCAGACCGAAGTCGCGATCCTGCCCGGCGATACGATCGAAAGCCTCGATGCCCGTATCCTGTTCGCCGAGCACCAGCTCTTCCCGCGCATCCTTGCCGATTATGTCAGCCGCGAAAGCGATCCCGACTGGATCGTCGCCAAAGTCGGCGAACTGGCTATGGAGCTTCCCGAAGTCGCTGCGAAATCGTCGCATGGCGCGCCGGGCTGGCGCGTCGCGACGACCAAGAGCGGCAAATTTTTCGCCTATGTCTCAGTCCGCCACCATGGTGAGGACGCGATCGCACTGCTCGTCAAAACCAGCGGCATCGACGAACAGGCGGCGCTGATCGAAGCCGAGCCCGACATCTATTACCGCCCCGCCTATTACGGCCCTTCTGGCTGGATCGCGATCCGCCTCGACCGCCCCAATGTCGATTGGGAGCATATCGCAGGCTGGCTGCGCAAAAGCTGGTCGATGGTCGCGCCGATAAAGCTTCAGGCGCTGGCGGATTTCATCGACTAACCGACGATTGCGTCCTCATCGAAGAAGAAGGCGATCTCGATCGCGGCGTTTTCGTCGCTGTCCGAACCGTGGACGCTGTTGGCTTCGATCGATTCAGCGAAAGTCTTGCGGATCGTGCCTTCGTCGGCATCGGCCGGGTTGGTGGCGCCCATGATCTTGCGGTTGCGGATGACGGCGTCTTCGCCTTCGAGTACCTGAACGACGACCGGGCCCGAGGTCATGAATTCGACGAGCTCGCCGAAAAACGCGCGTTCCTTGTGGACGGCGTAAAAGCCCTCGGCCTGTTCGCGCGTCATCTGGATACGCTTGGATGCGATAACGCGGAGATCAGCCCGCTCCAGCATATCGGTAACCGCGCCGGTCAGATTGCGGCGCGTGGCGTCGGGTTTGATGATCGAAAAAGTGCGTGTTACGGCCATGACGGCGAAGCTCCGTAAAAGGTGGAAATGCAAGGATTTGCGCGCCTCATAAGATATGCTGCAGCGCAGCGCAAGCCTGTCTCAGGGCCCTTTTACCCAACGGCCGTTTGCGCGCTTCCAATAATGGGTTTCGACATCCTCCCTATCCGCCAGCGCGCGCCACGCACCGCGCGCTTCGTCGATCGTCGCGTTGTCGAAGAGATAGAAGATCCGCTTGGCGACAAGCGCCTCGTCGCGCCAATGGCCGTCGGCGATCATGAAGAACCCGGCTTCGTTGGCGGGCACGGTTGTGTCGGAAAGCAGGACGGGCTGCGCGGCATCATCGCCCTCTCCCGCCTTGGCATGGGGCAGGAAGGACGACGCATCGTCCGACCAAAGCCGCTCATCGAGAATATCGAGCAGCGCGGCATCCCCGGCCACGATCAGCAGCCGCTCGCCGCTCTCGACAATTTTACCGGCAAGTTCGACGACGACTTTCTCGACCGGCTTGTCGGAAAGCTGATAGAAATCGACCTGCACGCTATCCCGGCACCCAGTCCCGACCTCGACGCCGATCAGCTTTCATAATTATCGGCAATGAAGCGGTCGAGCAAGCGGACGCCGTACCCCGTCGCGCCCTTGTCCCACAGGTTCGACGCGTTCTTCCACCAGACGGTGCCGGCGATATCGAGATGTGCCCATTTGACGCCGTCCTGAACGAAGCGCTGGAGATATTGCGCGGCGGTGATCGAGCCGGCCTCGCGCGGCCCGACATTCTTCATATCGGCGAGCGGCGAATCGAGCAGCTTGTCATAGGATTTGCCGAGCGGCATCCGCCATAATTTGTCGCCGCTTTCCTTGCCGGCGGCCAGCAGCTTCTCGGCGAGGCCGTCGTCATTGCTGAAGCAACCGGCATGTTCATGGCCGAGCGAGATGATGATCGCCCCGGTCAGCGTCGCAAGATCGATCATCACTTCGGGCGCATATTTTTCCTGCACCCAGTGCATCGCATCGCACAGGACGAGCCGACCTTCGGCGTCGGTGTTGAGCACTTCGACCGTCTGGCCCGACATCGTCGTGACGACATCGCTCGGCCGCTGTGCCGTACCCGAGGGCATATTCTCGACAAGCCCGCAGACGCCGACGACATGCGTTTTAGCCTTGCGCCCGGCGAGCGTCCGCATCGCGCCCGCCACCGCACCGGCGCCGCCCATGTCGAACTTCATGTCCTCCATGCCGGCGCCCGGCTTGATCGAGATGCCGCCCGAATCGAACGTCACGCCCTTGCCGACCAGAGCGACCGGCCTCGCCTGCGCACCGCCGGTGCCATCCCAGCGCATGACCAGAAGCTGCGGGTCCTTGACCGACCCTTGCGCCACGCCGAGCAGCGCGCCCATACCGAGTTCGATCATCTTCGCCTTGTCGAGGACCTCGATCTCGACGCCGAACTCCTCGAGCTGGCGGCAGCGTTCAACGAAGCTTTCGGGATAGATGACGTTGGGCGGCTCGGTGACCAGTTCGCGGGTCAGCGCAATGCCGGCATAGACATGTTCGCGGTGCGGCCAGCGATCGGCTTCGCTTTCGTCGCCGACAATCGTGAATTCGGTAACGGTGGGCGTGGAACGCGGCTTGGGCTTGGTGCGATAGGCATCGTAGCGCCAGCTGCGCTGGAGCGCTCCGAAGGCCATCCGCGAACTGGCGTCGTCCACGTCGAGACCGGTCGCGTCGAAAACGATCCGGGTTTCGCCCGATGTCATCAGTTTTGCCGCGACCGCGCCGCCGGCTTTCTCTATCGCCTGGTCGGCGCTGCCCGATCCGACTCCCACCAGCACGACGCGGCGCGTCTGTTCGCCATCATCGACAAAACATTCGGAGAGCGATCCCGCGCGGCCTTCGAAATCATTCGCATTTGCGGCACGTTTCACCGTACGAGCCGCGTCCTCATCAAACCCTCCAAGCAGAGGATCGAGATCGCTGTCGCTGCGCATGGGAATGGCGAGTGCATAGCGACCGCTGGGCTGGGACGCCTCAAAAGTGACGCTTATCGAAATAGTTATTCTCCTGGATGTATTAGGTCGAAATACCCTTTCGGGAACAATAGACGAGCGATGGCGCTCTGGCAAAGGCGATTGCAGGCCAAGCCGAGCCGTGTATAGGCCCAAAGCTAAGGTCGAAACCGGATGACCAAGTGACGTGTAGCAAATCCTTCTGTGTGGCGGTGGTGCCGCTGATCGCGATCGGCGCGCCGGCGAGCGCTGTTGCACAGCCTGCGGATATCGGGAGCGAAACGGCGGAAGCGTCGGCGAGCGCTGACAGCTCCGATCTCTTTCCCGTGGTCGACCTGACCGACGAAGAATTGCCGCCGCTGCAATCACCGGAGAATCCCGATGAAATCGCCTTTAGCGCGCAGCTCCTTGAATATAACGCCGATACCGAGACCGTCATCGCCAGCGGTGACGTTCACATGGTGCGCGACGGATCGCGGCTGCGCGCCGATCGCGTCGTCTGGGACCGGCGCACCGGAGAGGTTCGTGCCTATGGCAATGTCGCGGTGATTTCGCCCGAGGGCGACGCGGCCTATGCCGATGGCGCCGAGCTGACAGACACATTGCGCGACGCGATGGTCGAAAACCTGCTGATCGTGCTTGAAAATGGCGGACGGATCGCGGCGGAATCAGGGCAGCGCGTCGATGGCGTGTCGACGCTCGATAATGCCGCCTACACACCGTATCGCGCGATTGGCGACGATGGCGAACCGCAGGAGCCGAGCTGGTATATCACTGCCGTCCGCGTCACCCATGACCCCGACGAAAACCGCATCCGCTATGAAGACGCCCGCTTCGTGCTCTTTGGTGTGACGATTGCAGCGCTCCCTCGTTTTTCACATCCCGATGGATCCGAAGGCGGTTCGAGCGGCTTCCTCGTGCCCGATCTCCGGATTAGCAGAACGAACGGGATCGAGGTGGGC
>JABDLY010000068.1 GCA_013001755.1 Sphingomonadaceae bacterium | reverse complement strand
ATTCAGGCCTGGTCGCGCTATGGAGCATTCAAAGGCAGCTGGCTTGCGCTTCGGCGCATCCTGCGCTGCCATCCCTGGGGCGGATCGGGCCATGATCCGGTTCCCTAAGCAAGATAGAGAATATAGGAGTTTCGGTGGATAATACGCGCAACATGATCCTGGCGATCGTGCTTTCGGCTGCCGTGCTGTTCGGCTGGAGCTTTCTCTCGGAGCAGATCGCGCCTACCGCGACCGAACCGTCGACCGAATTCGTCGATGGCGAACAGGTCGTGCTGCCGAACCCCGATGCAAGCCCGGCCGCCGATACGCCCGTCGCGGTGCGCGAACTTTCCAAGGTGCTGAGCGAATCGCGCGGCAATCGCGTGCTCATCGAAACGCCGCGTCTCAACGGCTCGATCAATTTGCGCGGCGCGCGGATCGACGATCTCGTGCTCGAGGATTATCGCGAAACCATCGCCGAAGATTCTCCGCCGATCCGGATGCTCACGCCCGAAGGCGCGGAAGGCGCCCATTATGCGCATTTCGGCTGGGCTGCAGGCGATATCGATACGCCCGACGGCGACACGCTGTGGCAAGCGAGCAGCGACAGGCTTTCCCCCGGCAACCCGGTCACGCTGCAATGGCGCAACGGCAGCGGGCAGCTGTTCGAAATCATCCTCGAAGTCGACGAAAATTTCCTGTTTTCGGTGGCCCAGCGCGTTTCGAACACCGGCGATGGCCCGGTCAGCGCGCAGCCCTATTCGCTGGTGACGCGGGCCGGAGTCTCGCCCGATCCCGATACCTGGCTCATCCATACCGGCCCGACGGGCGTCTGGAATGACGACCTCAACCATATCGATTTTGACGATGTGCGCGATGCCGGCACCAATGGCGAACGCTTCAGCATCGCCGATGGCTGGCTTGGGTTTAACGACAAATATTGGCTGACGGCATTGGCTCCGGCGTCGGGGCATAATGTCGAAGCGGCTTTCATCCCGCTGTCGGACGACCGCTACCAGGCCGTGTTCACCAGTCCCGCCAATATCATCCAGGCGGGCCGCGCGATCACGACGCGCACAAGCTTCTTCGCCGGCGCGAAAGAGGTGATCCTGCTCGAACAATATGACGAAGCCGGCTTCAACCAGATCGACCTCTCGGTCGATTGGGGCTGGTTCTACTGGTTCGAGCTGCCGATCTTCTACCTCCTCCACTGGCTGTTCTCGACGATCGGCAATTTCGGGGTCGCGATCATCTGCATGACGTTTATCGTCCGCGGGCTGATGTTCCCGATCGCGCAAAAGCAGTTCGCGTCGATGGCCGGCATGCGCGCGGTCCAGCCCAAGATGAAAGAGGTGCAGGAACGCTACAAGGACGACAAGCAGAAGATGCAGCAGGAAATCCTGTCGCTGTATAAACGCGAAAAGGTCAATCCCTTTGGCGGCTGCCTGCCGATCTTCCTGCAGATTCCGATCTTCTTCGCGCTCTACAAGGTGCTGATGCTGTCGGTCGAAATGCGGCACGAGCCGTTCATACTCTGGCTGCGCGATCTTTCGGCGCCCGACCCGCTGACGCCGGTCAATCTGTTCGGTCTGCTGGCGTTTACGCCGCCGCAATTCATGGCGATCGGCATCCTCCCGATCCTGCTCGGCATCAGCATGTGGCTGCAGTTCAAGCTCAATCCGGCCCAGATGGACCCGACCCAGCAGAAGATCTTCATGATCATGCCTTGGGTGCTGATGGTGATCATGGCGCCGTTCGCCGCCGGCCTTCAGCTTTACTGGGTCACCTCGAACGTGCTGACGATCGCGCAGCAGAAATGGTTCTATAGCCGCGACCCGCGCCTCAAGGAGCTGGCCAAGGCCGAGCAACCCGCGGAATGACCGACAATGCGGCCGTCGAAGAGGAAGTTCGCCGCGTCTTTTCGGGGCCGATCGATTTTCTGAAATCGGCGCCGACGCTCGAGTTCATTCCCGAGGCCGATATGCCTGAGATCGCCTTTGCCGGGCGCTCGAATGTCGGCAAATCGACCTTGCTCAACGCGCTCACCAACCGCAAGAACCTCGCCCGCACATCGAACACGCCGGGGCGGACGCAGGAGCTCAACTTCTTCGAGGTCGGCGATCCCCCCGATTTCCGCCTCGTCGACATGCCGGGATACGGCTTCGCCAAGGCGCCGCCCAAGGTCGCGGCAAACTGGAAGCGGCTGGTCTTCGAATTTCTCCGCGGACGCCCCAACCTTCGCCGCGTGCTGCTGTTGATCGATTCGCGACGCGGGCTGAAACCCGCCGATCACGAGCTGATGGACATGCTCGACGAAGCCGCGGTCAACTACCGCGTCGTGCTGACCAAGGCCGACAAGCTCAAGGACAGCCAGCTCGTCGCGACCAAGGCTGCGGTGGGCGAACAGTCGCAGCGACATGCCGCCGCTCATCCCGATATCCTCCCGACATCGAGCGAGACCGGGCTTGGCATTGAAGAGCTGCGCAAAGCCGTTATCGAAGCCATTGGATAGCAGGAGCGACCCAGTGAAACTTATCGTCGGCAATAAGGCCTATTCTTCCTGGTCGATGCGCGGCTGGCTCGCCTGCAAGCAATCGGGGCTCGGCTTCGAGGAAATGACCGTCCCGCTCTATGACGAGAAATGGGAAGAAATGCGCGAGGGCAACGAGTTTGCAGCCTCGTCGGGCAAGGTCCCGGTCCTTTGGGTCGATGATGATACGGTGATCTGGGACAGCCTCGCGATCATCGACTGGCTTGCCGACAAGGTCGGGCGCGACCGCTTCTGGCCGAAAGACGAAAGCGCCCGCGGCATGGCACGTTCGATGGCCGCCGAGATGCATTCGAGCTTTGCCAATCTGCGCCGCGAACTGCCGATGAACGTCCGCAAGATTTTCAAACCCAAGCTGCTCGACGACAGCGTCAAGGCCGATATCGGCCGCATATTGCAGATTTGGGCACAGGCGCGCGCGCGCTATGGCGGCGAGAATCCGTTTCTGTTCGGCGATTTCAGCGCGGTCGATATCATGTACGCGCCGGTCTGCACGCGTTTCGTGACGTGGTCGGTACCGATCCCGCCGTTCGCGCAGGCCTATGTCCAGGCGATCCTCGCCCACCCCTGGGTCCGCCAATGGGTTGAAGCCGCACAGGACGAACCCTGGGTGATCGAGCAGTACGAGGCCGAGGAGGCTATGTAATCTGAGCCGTTTTCAGAATTCCGTTTGGGCTGAACCTGTCGAAGCCCTGCCCTTCTCCCTCGGCCGGCGAAAGAAAGTACGACCCTTCGACAAGCTCAGGGCAATCGGCGGTGCGAAGGCTTTGCAAGCCCTGTCCGCCGCCCTACACGCCCATCAATGACCGCCGCAATCGACCCCGTAGACTTGGCCAAGCGCCTGATCGCCTGCCCCAGCGTGACGCCAGAAGAGGGCGGCGCGCAGGCGTTGCTTGCGGACGTGCTGACAGGGCTCGGCTTCGAGGTACACCGTTCGCTCGATGGCGAAGCGCCCGATGACCCGGTTCCCAATCTCTTCGCGACACGCGGCAAAGAGGAGACTGGGGGCGGTCCGCACTTCGCCTTCGCCGGCCATACCGATGTCGTCCCGCCCGGCGAGGGCTGGACCGGCGATCCGTTTACTCCCGAGGTTCGCGGCGAGCTGCTTTATGGCCGCGGCGCCGTCGACATGAAGGGCGCGATCGCGGCGATGGTTGCAGCGGCTGAGCGGGTGTCGAATCATGACGGCAGGCTGAGCTTTATCATCACCGGAGACGAAGAAGGCCCGGCCGTACATGGCACGCGCGCGCTGATGAAATGGATGGCCGGGCGCAACATCCGTCCCGACATGATCCTGGTCGGCGAGCCGACATCGGAGACGCGGCTCGGCGATACGGTGAAGATCGGCCGACGCGGTTCGGTCAACATGTTCATCGACGTCGCCGGCCACCAGTCGCATGTCGCCTATCCGCATAACGGCGACAATCCGATCCCCAAGCTCGTCGCGATCGCCTCGCGACTCCATGAAATGACGCTAGACGACGGCCATGACTGGTTCCAGCCGAGCAACCTCGAGATCACCACGGTCGATGTCGCCAACCCTGCTCACAACGTGATTCCCGGGACCGCGCATATGCGGCTCAACATCCGCTTCAACGTGCATCACAAGGGTGCCGAACTGGTCGAACGCGTCGAGCGGATCGTCGCCGAAGAGGCTCCGGGATCGCGCTTCGAAGCAAAGATCTCGGGCGAAGCCTTTCTTACCGAGCCCGGCCCGCTGTCAAACCTCGTCAGCGGGGCCATCGCAGACGTTACGGCGGTCAGCGCCGCGCTATCGACGAGCGGCGGCACGTCCGATGCCCGCTTCCTCCACACGCTGTGCCCGGTGGTCGAATTCGGCCTGCTCAACGCGACGATGCACAAGCTCGACGAAGCCGTCGCGGTCGACGATCTCAACACGCTGGCGGACATTTACACTGGCGTACTGAAGCGCGCCTTCGCCGCCTGACGGCCATGCGGCTCGCCTATCTCGCCTGCGCGTTGACGCTGCCCGGTTCGGCCGAGCGGCGGATCGATGCCTTCGAACATGACCAGATGATGGCCTGCCTTGGCAAGACGTTCGGCCGCCACGGCTCCGACATCCTCGCTATTGGCTGGGACGATGAAGCGATCGATTGGCGCGATTTCGATGCGGTGCTGATCGGCTCGACATGGGATTATCAGGACCGACTCGACGAATTTCTCGCGACGCTCGACCGGATCGCGTCAGTGATACCGCTGTTCAATCCACCGGACCTTATCCGCTGGAACTGCCGCAAGACCTATTTGCGCGATCTCGAATCGCGCGGTGCGCCGGTGATCCCGACGCTTTGGCTCGACCCGCCATCCGAAGCCGATGTGGCCGCTGCTTTCGACCAGCTCGGCACCGGCGATATCGTCTTGAAACGGCAGATCGGGGCCAATGCCGAAGGGCAACACCGCCTGCGGCGCGGCGATCCCTGCCCGCTCATGCCGCATCCGATGATGGCGCAGCCGTTTTTCCCCGCCATCCAGCATGAAGGCGAAATCAGCTTCGTCTTCATCGATGGCGAGCTTTCGCACGCGCTGCGCAAACAGGCGGCGAGCGGCGATTATCGTATCCAGTCATCCTATGGCGGAAACGAAAGCAGCTTCGCGCCCCTGAAAGGCGATCTCGATTCGGCGCGGCAGGCGCTGGCTGCTGTCGATGGAGATCCGCTCTATGCCCGCGTCGATATGCTGCGCGGCGAGGATGGCAAGTTGCGGCTGATGGAGCTTGAGATGATCGAGCCGTTTCTCTATCCGCTTCAGGGCGACGATCTCGGTGAACACATGCACGCCGCGCTGGGCCGCCGGCTCGGCTGAATTCAGGCGATCGTCCGTTCGATAAACCAGTAAGCCGCGACGCTGCCGATCGCATAAGCGGAGAGCTGGACGGCAGGCCGAAGCGCGGGTTCCGCGAGCCGCCTGATCAGCGCGACAACGCCGAGCCCGGCGAAGACGATGGCAAGCTGTCCCGCCTCGACGCCAAGATTGAACGTCAGCAGCGCCACCGGCACTTCGCCCTCAGGCAGGCCGATTTCGGCCAGCGCGCCGGCGAAACCGAAGCCGTGAAGCAGGCCGAAGATCAGCGCAACGAGCCAGGGTAGCCGGTCGGACAATCGCGGCTCGCCCTCGCGCCGCTTTACGATCTCGACCGCGAGGAACAGGATCGACAGCGCGATCACCGCTTCGACCGGGCGTTGCGGTAGCCCGATAAAGCCGAGCGTTACCCCCACCAGCGTGATCGAATGCGCAACGGTGAACGCCGTCACCGCCTTGGCGATCGTCCAGCCGCCCTTGAGCAGCAACACGAGCGCGAGCACGAAGAGCAAATGGTCGAAACCGAACAGGATATGCTCGACGCCCAGCCAGAAATAAGTGCGCGCGACCTGCCAGCCATCGGCACGGGCAGCGATATCGGCCATCGGCGCATCGGCCGTCAGCCGGATCGCCTGAACCGGTTCGCTGAGCGGCGCGACGCGGAGGAGCACGTCGGTCATACTCGATTCGAAATTGGAGAGGCCGATCGATTGGCCCAATACCGATTCCTCGCATGTCACAGGCCAGCGCGTGACAATCGCTTGCGGAACGCGTTCGCGTACTGGTTCGCCCATCGTGCACGGCTCGGGAAGGATCGGTTGACTGCGCGCCGCGATGTCCCCGCGCACCGGCGCCTTCCAGACGAGCAGCCATTCACTCTCGCTCTGCTGTGAAAATTCGAGATAACCGGGGCGGAGTTCATCGGCTGCGGCAGGCGACGAAA
>JABDLY010000066.1 GCA_013001755.1 Sphingomonadaceae bacterium | reverse complement strand
AGTGCGACGGTCGAGGTGATGCATTTGATGGGCGCGACCGATATCCAGATCGCGCGGCTCTTCCAGCGGCGGATCGCGCTCGACGCGCTGTTCGGCGGCGTGGTCGGTTTTCTCTCGGCGGTCATCGTCATTCTGCTGCTCGGCCAGCGGATTCGCGCGGTGGGATCGGAACTGCTCGGTTCGGTGACCTTGCCGTGGACGGCGTGGATATTGCTCGTCCTGATGCCGATAGCCGGGACCTTGGTGGCGATGTTCGTCGCGCGTTTCACGATGCTCTCCGCGCTCAGGAAGATGCTGTGATCCGCCGCATCGCCTCGCTGTTGCTCCTCGCCTGGGCGCTCGGTTTCGCAGCCTTCGTGGTCTGGCTGCCCGATCCCGTCGAAGGCGTGACGACCGACGCGATTATCGTGCTGACCGGCGGCGGCAATCGGATCGAGCGCGGTATCGAGCTGCTGCGCGAGGGCCGGGCCGAACGGATGCTGGTTTCCGGGGTCAATCGCACGGTTCGCCCGGCCGAGCTCGCCGAACAGGTCGGCGCGCCCGAAGCGCTCTTCGATTGCTGCATCGATCTCGACCAGGATTCGGTCGATACGCGCAGCAACGGCGAGGAAGCGGCGCGCTGGGTCAACGATAACGAGTTCGAAAGCGTCCGGCTGGTGACGACCGACTGGCATATGCCGCGCGCGTGGTTCGAAATGGCCGAACGGATGGATCCGGCGGTGACGATCATCGCCGACGCCGTGCCGAGCGAGCCGAGTTTGACGCAACTCTTTCTCGAATATCACAAATATCTGCTGCGCCGGGCGAGCGCGCTCATCGGGCTTTAGAAGCCATGGCGGCGCTGCGGACGGCGATCTTCATGCTCGTCTTTTACGGCGCGACCGTGCCGTGGACCTTCGTCGCGCTGATCGGTGCGGCGATCGGCGAACGGCCGATGCACGCGATTATTCGCGGCTGGGTGCGATTCCACGACGCCTGTGTGCGCTATATCCTCGGCATAGTCGTGCGGATCGAGGGGGAGATACCCCAAGGCCAGTATCTGTTCGCGGCCAAACACCAGTCGATGTTCGAAACGCTTCATTTCCTCAACAGTCTCGATACGCCGCTGCCGATTCTGAAGAAGGAGCTGACCGACATTCCGCTCTGGGGCTGGCTTGCCGTCCGCTATGGCGGGATTTCGGTCGATCGCTCGCGCGGCGCGGCGACGCTGCGCGCGATGCTCAGGCGGGTGCGGATGCTGCTCGCGACGGGTCGCTCGGTCGTGATCTTCCCCGAAGGAACCCGGGTTATCCCCGGCGAAATGCCGCCGCTGCAACCCGGCTTCGCCGGTCTCTACAAGATGTTCGGACTGCCGGTGGTGCCGGTCGCGGTGAAAAGCGGGCATATCTGGCCGCGCCACGGCTGGGTGAAGCGGCCCGGCACCGTGACCTTCCGCTTTTTCGATCCGATTCCACCGGGCCTGCCGCGAGAGGATATCGAGGCGCGCGTCCACCGGCTGATCAACGATCTAGAGATCGGCGGCGAGTAGCTCTTCGAGAGCGGCCGCGAGCCCGCGCGTTTCCTCCTCGGTGCCGATCGTGATCCGCAAGCCATGCGCCAGGCCCTGGCCGGGCAGCCAGCGCGTGATGTATCCGCGCCCGAGCAGGCCTTCGAACGCCGCTTCGGCGCTCAGCGGCCCTTCGAACAGCACGAGCAGAAAATTCGCTTTCGACGGGATCGAGCGCAGCCCGGCATTGCCGAGCGCCGCGATACGATTTTCTAGCCAGTCGCGCCATCTGGCGTTATGTTCGCGGCTGTTTTCAACGAAATCAGTATCTTGAAGCGCCGCCATGGCGGCAGCTTGTCCGGCCGTGGTGACGTTGAACGGCGCGCGGATCCGGTTGAGTGCCTCGATCACCGGTGGCGGGCCGAACGCCCAGCCGATGCGCTCGGCCGCCAATCCGTAAATCTTGGAAAATGTCCGCGTGACGAGAATGTTATCGGCGTCAGCCGCCAGCGCCATCGTGCCGTCATCGTCTTGCGGCTCGAGATACTCGGCATAGGCCTGGTCGATGACGAGCAGGCAATCGGGCGGCACCGCGGCGTGGAGGCGGGCGATCTCGTCGCGCGAGGCATAGGTGCCTGTCGGATTGTTCGGGTTCGCGATAAAAATCACCCGCGTTTTTGGCGTGATCGCCTCGGCCAGCGCATCGATATCGGTCGCATAATCGGCGTCGGGCGCTTCGACCGGCGTTGCACCGACGCGCCGTGCGGCAAGCGGATAGACGGTAAATCCGTAGCGGACATAGAGTATTTCATCGCCGACCCCGGCATAGGCCCCCGCGGCGAGATGGAGGATTTCGTCCGATCCCGTTCCGCAGATAAGGCGCGCCGGATCGAGCCCATGCAACGCGCCGATCGCCTCGCGCAGCGCGCCCGATGTCGGATCGGGATAGCGCGAAAGCCGCCCGCGCGCGCCGGCCAGCGCCTCCTGCGCCGCTTCGCTCGTTCCCAGCGGGTTTTCGTTCGACGACAGCTTGACAGGTGCCGCCATGCCGCCGCCTTTCGATTTGCCGGGGCTATAGGGCGTGATCGCGTCGATCCAGACTTTGGGCTTGGGGCCGGTCATGCGGCGGGGATAGAGGGGATTTACGCGGGAACCAATGAAAACCGATTACCCTGAGCTTGTCGAAGGGTTGTCCTTCACTTTCTCCGTTGGAAAAGAAAGGACAGGACTTCGACAGCTCAGCCACATCGGATTGGGTTAGCAACTGAAAATCAATGCACCGCGCGCCCCTCCACCATGCTTTGCATGCCCCCCTCCCCTGACGCGCTTCGCGCTGGGGAGGATGTGCGCGTTGACATGCGCACCCCGCGCGCCCTAGCGCCGCCCGGCTATGGCGGATCAACCGGATATCGAGACAGGCGGCTCCAGCGCGACGCTGCCGGGCCCGCTGGCGGTCGATTGCGGC
>JABDLY010000065.1 GCA_013001755.1 Sphingomonadaceae bacterium | reverse complement strand
TCGAACGGCGAGCTCAAAATGACTCCGCCAAAATCCCACAGGACTGCTTCGATCGTCACGCGTTATACTCCAACCGCAAACCCGGGCGCGCCCAGCGTGTCTTCACCAGCCGCCCGGTGCCCGACAGGCAGATATAGGCGTCCATCATATCCGCGCCGCCCCAGCAGATATTTGTCGTGAAGATATCGTCGGTGGCGACGAATTCGACCAGCTTGCCTTCGGGCGAGACTACGCTGATCCCGCATTCGCCGATCGTCGCGACGCATATATTGCCGCAGTCCTCGACGCCAAGGCTATCGAAGAACTTATAGCCCGCCGGGCGATAGACCGGGATGCCGGGGCCGCCTGGGCCTGCCGATCCATCGACCTTGCCGGGCTCGGTGATGTTGAACTTCATCAGGCGGCAGGTGAAGGTTTCGGCAGCGTAGAGCGTCTTCCCATCGGGCGAGAGGCCGCAGCCATTGGGGTTCTGGCTCGGAAAGATGACCTCTTCGAGATGGCTGCCATCGGCCTTGGCATAGAAAATGCCGACGATGTCGTGGATGCGCTTCTCGTAATCGGTCTTGCCGTGATCGGTGAACCAGAAACCGCCATGCGCGTCGAAAACGATATCGTTCGGCCCGCGCAGGATGCAGCCGAAATCGCCGTCCTTGTAGAGCGTCTCGACCTCGCCGGTTTCGAGATCGATCCGCTCGATCCGGCCGCCCGAATAATCGCTGGCGATCCCCGCCGGAGCCAGCATTCCGCCATTTTCGGTGTAGTTGAAACCGCCATTATTACAGCAATAGAGCTTTCCTTCGGGGCCGATGGCGAGACCGTTGGGGCCGCCGCCAGGCGTCGCGACGACCTCCTTGCCGCCATCGGGCCGTACCCGCGTGATCCGCCCTTCGGCGATTTCGACGAGCACGACGCTGCCATCGTCCATCGCCACCGGACCTTCGGGAAAGCGCAGGCCATCGGTCACCATTTCGAAATCGGTCATTGCAGCTTCCCCTTGATCCGTTCGGGCTGAGCCTGTCGAAGCCCTGTTCTTTCTTCTTCCGGCGTCGAAAGCGAAGGACAACCCTTCGACAGGCTCAGGGTAATCGGTTTATTCCAGTGCCACCTAGCTCTAGAGAACCGTCTTCACTAATCAACGCGCCGAAGAACTTTTCCCGACAGGACAAACCAGATGGCCGCCGAATATCCGACCGAACTATCCTTCCAGATCGATGGAGAATGGGTGCCGCGCGGCAATCGCGATACGCAGCCCGTCCTCAACCCGGCCAATGGCGAAACGCTCGCCGAACTGCCGCTGGCGACGACCGGCGATCTCGATACTGCGCTTGCGGCGAGCGAGATCGGCTTTCGCGAATGGAAGGCGATGGATGCCAATGCGCGCGGCGCGATCCTCCACAAGGTCGCCGATCTGTTGCGCGAGCGCGCTGGCGATATCGCGCCGCTGTTGACGATGGAACAGGGCAAGCCGGTGGCCGAGGCGATGGGCGAATGCGTCGGCGCCGCCGCGCTGTTCGATTATTTCGCCGAGGAAGCGAAGCGCGCGCATGGCCGGGTGCTCGTGCGTCCGACAGGAACGCGGTCGATAGTGGTCAAACAGCCCGTCGGCCCGGTCGCGGCGTTCAGTCCGTGGAACTTCCCGCTCTTCCTGATGGCGCGCAAACTGGCACCGGCGCTGGCGGCGGGATGCTCGATCATTTGCAAGCCGCCCGAGGAAACCCCGGCCTGCGCAATCGAACTGATGAAGTGCGTGATCGACGGCGGTGTTCCGGGCAATGTCGCGCAGCTCGTTTTCGGCGTACCCGATACCGTCAGCACGCACCTCATCGCCTCGCCGATCATCCGCAAGATCAGCTTCACCGGGTCGGTGCCGGTCGGCAAGCATCTGATGAAACTCGCCGCCGATGGCGTGAAGCGGACGACGATGGAGCTCGGCGGCCATGCGCCGGTGCTGGTCTTCGACGATTGCGATCTCGACAAGACGCTCGGCATCCTCGTGCCGCAGAAATTCCGCAATGCCGGCCAGGTCTGCGTCAGCCCGACGCGCTTCTATGTGCAAAGCGGCATCTATGATCGTTTCGTCGATGAATTCACCAAACGCACCGAAGCGCTAATCGTCGGCAACGGGCTCGAAGACGCAACGCAGATGGGGCCGCTCGCCAACGAGCGCCGCCCCGAGGCCATCGGCGCGCTGGTCAAGGATGCTGCGGCCAAGGGCGCGCGCGTCACCACGGGCGGCGATATTTTCGCGCAAAACGGCTATTTCTTCCGCCCTACCGTGCTCGCCGATGTGCCGATCGAGGCGCAGATCATGTCGAACGAACCCTTTGGTCCGGTCGCGATGATGGCGCCGTTCGAGAGTTTCGACAAAGCCATCGAAAGCGCCAATCGCCTTCCCTATGGCCTCGCCGCCTTCGCCTTCACCGAGAACGGCCGCCGCGCGATGCTGCTCGGCGATGCCATCGAAAGCGGTATGGTCGGCATCAACACGGTCGGCATCAGCGCGGTCGATTCGCCGTTCGGCGGGATCAAGGAATCAGGCTTTGGCAGCGAGGACGGGCCCGAAGGGCTCGAGGCCTATATGGTGACGAAGGCGGTGCATCAGGCGTAAGTACTCGTCATGCCAGCGAAGGCTGGCATCTATCCCAGATCTCGGTCTTGCGATTGCTGAACTGGGATAGACCCCAGCCAGCGCTGGGGTGACGCACAATAGACATCGGTCGGTTGAAACAGGATAGTACACTCATGACCACACGAACCGGCGGCAAAATCCTCGTCGACAATCTCGTCGCACAGGGCTGCGACCGCATCTTCTGCGTGCCGGGCGAGAGCTATCTTGCGGTGCTCGACGCCTTGCATGGCGAAGACGCGATCGATCTCGTCACCTGCCGGCAAGAGGGCGGAGCGGCGTTCATGGCCTGCGCCGACGGCGCGATGTCCGACAAGCCGGGCGTGTGCTTCGTGACGCGCGGGCCGGGCGCGACCAATGGGTCGATCGGCGTCCATGTCGCGATGCAGGATTCGATCCCGATGCTCTATTTCATCGGCGATGTCGGGCGCGGCGACAAGGATCGCGAAGGCTTTCAGGAGATCGATTTTTCCGCGATGTTCACGCCGATCGCCAAATGGGCGGCAAAGATCGACGATGCCGCGCGGATACCGGAATATGTGGCGCGCGCCTGGTCGACGGCGAGTTCGGGACGGCCCGGCCCGGTCGTGCTGGCGCTGCCCGAAGATATGTTGTGCGACGAAGTCGATGCGCTTGATCGCCCCAAGACAACGCGACCCGCCCAGCATCCCGATCCCGAAGCGATGGAATCGCTGATGGGGCTGATCAAGGATGCGTCTTCGCCGATCGCAATTGTCGGTGGGGCCGATTGGTGTTCGGGAACTTCCCATTACTTCCGGCAATTCGCCGAAGATATCGGCCTCCCGGTGGCCTGCGCCTTCCGGCGGCAGGATGCGATACCGAATGACAGCGCGGTCTGGGCGGGCAATCTCGGCTATGGCCCCAATCCCAAATTGCTCGAACGCGTTCGCGGGGCCGATCTGATCGTTGCGGTTGGCGCGCGCCTCGGCGAGGCGACGACCGAAGGCTATACGCTGATCGCGCCCGACCATCCCGATCAAACGCTGATCCACGTCCATCCAGATCCCAGTGAGCTAGGCCGCGTCTACCGCACCGATCTCGCGATCTGCGCCGATATGCGCGAATTCGCCGAGGAAGTCTCGCTCTGGGAGCATGACATTATCGACTTCGATTGCGGCGCGCAGGCACATGAAGAATGGGAGCAATGGGCGACCGTCGAGGCGCGCGATGATCTCGCGCTCGATTTGGGGCAATGCGTCGCGGCGATGCGCGCCGTGCTTCCCGCCGACAGCATTATCTGCAACGGCGCGGGCAATTTTTCGGGCTGGTGGCACCGCTATTGGCGCTATGGCGGCCCGACCTGCCAGCTCGCGCCGACGGCTGGCGCGATGGGTTATGGCGTCCCGGCCGCCGTCGCCGCCGCGCTGCGCGAGCCCGAACGGCAAGTTGTCGCGGTGGCCGGCGATGGCGATTTCCTGATGAACGGACAAGAGCTCGCAACCGCCGTTCAGCATGGCGCGAATATGCTCGTCATCGTCGTCGACAATGGCAGCTACGGCACGATCCGGATGCACCAGGAGCGCGATTACCCGGAACGCATATCGGCGACCGATCTCAATAATCCCGATTTCGCCGCGCTCGCCAAAGCCTATGGCGCCTGGAGCGAGACAGTCGAGACCACCGCCGATTTCGCCCCCGCGCTTGAGCGAGCTCAAGCCGAAAGCGGCGTGAAACTGCTTCACCTGAAGATCGACGTCGAGACGCAGCTCACGGCCGGCGGCCTGACGATCGACAAACTTCGCGGCTAGCCTTCGACTAGCGGGACAAAGCGTACGCCGCCTAGACTTTCGCGTTCGAATTCGTCGCCGCGCTTGGTGAGCTTCAACAGATCCTGCGCCAAATGGTGGGGCCCGACCGGAATGACCAGCCGCCCGCCATCGGCGAGCTGATCGCACAGAGCTTCGGGAATATCCTCACCGCCGGCCGAAACGATAATCACGTCGAACGGCGCTTCTTCGGGGAGGCCTTTGCTGCCGTCGCCGTCGAGGATGTGCACATTGCCATAGCCCAGTTCCGCCATCCGGTTTCGCGCCGCCTCTGCAAGCGTTCGATGGCGCTCCATGCCGAACACCTGCGCAGCGATTTGGCCTATCACCGCCGCGGCATAGCCCGACCCCGCACCGACCTCGAGCACGCGGCTATCCTTTCCGATTTTTGCCGCCTCGATCATATAGGCGACGACAAAGGGCTGCGAAATCGTCTGGTCCTCGCCGATCGGCAAGGGTCGATCGTCGTAAGCGCGCGACGCCAATATGTCGGGCACGAATTTCTCCCGCGGTACGGCGCGCATGGCGTCCAGTACCGCCCGGTCGAAATCGCCGCGCGCGGCGATCTGATTGGTCACCATCGTTTCGCGTTCGCCAGCAAAGTCCATGATGACAGTCTAGATCAGCCTTGATTGCAGGCTCAAGGGATCGACTATTCGTATCTAGCAATCGCCGGCGAATGTGGCGCCATCGCAAAAAAGGCCGCTCCGAAAACGCGGAGCGGCCCCATATATTTCGTCCTGTTATCAGGCTCAGACCTTGTCGCCGAGCGCGCCTTTGACTTCGCCCTTGACGTTCTGCGCACGGCCCTTGGTCTTTTGCTTTTCGCCTTCGGCTTCCATCTGCTTGTCGTCGGTTGCATCGCCGACGGCGTCTTTCACCGAACCCGCCGCCTTATTCGCCGCGCCTTTTGTTTTGTCTTTAAGTTCACCCATGATTTGCCTCCTTGGTCAGCGCTCGGAATTGAGCAAGCTTTCAGGGAGTCAACGTCCAACCAGTACCGATAGTTCCGCCTTTACGACAAACGGTTAGCCGCAAAACCGTCTAACCTAAATCAGCCCCGAAAGCGGACTCGACGGGTCGGCATATTTGCGTTTGCCCATCCGGCCCGAGAGATAGGCTTCACGGCCCGCCTCGACGGCGAGCTTCATAGCGCGCGCCATGCGGATAGGCTCTTTCGCTTCCGCAATCGCGGTGTTCATCAGGACGCCGTCACAGCCCAATTCCATCGCCACCGCCGCATCCGAAGCCGTGCCGACCCCCGCATCGACGAGCACGGGAACGCTCGCGCCTTCGACGATAAGCCGGATTGTCACCAAATTCTGGATGCCGAGCCCCGAACCGATCGGTGCGCCGAGCGGCATCACCGCCACCGCGCCCGCATCCTCAAGCTGTTTCGCGGCGATCGGATCGTCGACGCAATAGACCATCGGCTTGAAGCCTTCGTTCGCCAGCGTCTCGGTCGCGGTCAGCGTTTCGCGCATATCGGGATAGAGCGTCTTCGCTTCGCCGAGCACTTCGAGTTTGACGAGATCCCAACCGCCGGCCTCGCGCGCCAGCCGCAGCGTCCGGATCGCCTCGTCGGCAGTAAAGCAGCCCGCGGTGTTCGGCAGATAGGTGATCTTCTTCGGATCGATAAAATCGGTCAGCATCGGCGCCTTGGGGTCCGACACGTTCACCCGGCGCACCGCCACGGTGACGATTTCCGCCCCCGAAGCCTCGACCGCTGCGGCATTCTCCGCGAAATCCTTGTATTTGCCCGTGCCGACGATCAGCCGCGACGTGAAACTTTTTCCGGCAACGCTCCATATATCGTCGGCTCCCTGCGCAACGCCGCCGCCGACGAAATGCACGATTTCGAGCTCGTCGCCATCCTCGACAAGAACATCGCCGAGCGTCGAACGCGGGACCACCTCAAGATTGCGCTCGACGGCAACCTTGGCCGGATCGAGCCCGAGTTCGTCGCTCGCCAATTGGGCGATCGTCAGCCCCTGGTGCACGCGGCGATGCTCGCCATTCACACGGATCGATACGGTTTCGTCTCGCGACTGCGCGCTTGCGTCTTTGCCTTGGGCCATGGTGCGCATATAGGTGCTGGGGTTCACCCGCCGCAACCGGAAGGCACGATATATGGCCGATGCGCCGCTCATCTTTGTCCTCAACGGGCCGAACCTCAATCTGCTCGGCACGCGCGAGCCCGAAATCTATGGCTCGGACACGCTAGACGAGATTGCCGGACGGATCGAGGACCGGGCGAGCGCGGCGGGCGCCGAGGTCGAAATTCGCCAATCGAACAATGAAGGCGTGCTTGTCGACTGGATGCACGAAGCCCAGTCCGACGGGGCGAAGGCGATCCTGCTCAACGCGGCGGGATTCACCCACACATCGGTCGCGCTCCACGATGCGATCAAGGCGATTGCCGTACCGGTGATCGAGGTGCATCTCTCCAACCCCCATGCACGCGAGGAATTCCGCCATAAAAGCCTGATCGGCCAGGCCGCTTATGGAACCGTGGCGGGCTTTGGAGCGCTTTCTTACCTGTTGGCGCTGGACGCGGCGCTAGCGCTTTGAGTAAAAGCCGGTCCGGACATACCGGCCAGTGGCCGGGCTAACAGGGAAAAAGGGTTCGCCAATGGCCACCGACAAGGGCGCTTCCAAGGGCGCCATGCAGGTCGACACCGATGTGATTCGGGAGCTCGCCGATTTGCTCGACGATACCAGCCTTTCGGAAATCGAGGTCGAGGATAATGGTCGGCGGGTACGCGTTGCACGCAACCTGACCGCGGGAGCGCCGGCGGCCGCAGCGCCGATGATGGCCCCCGCACCGCCCGCACCATCAGTTCCCGATGCCGCCGCCTCTGCAGCTTCCGATCATCCCGGCGCGCTCAAGTCGCCGATGGTCGGCACCGCCTATCTCGCGCCTGAGCCCGGCGCCGATGATTTTGTCAGCGTCGGTGACAGCGTCTCGGCGGGCGATACATTGCTGATCATCGAAGCCATGAAAGTGATGAACCAGATTGCCGCGACTAAATCGGGCAAGGTGACGGCGATCCTTGTCGAAAATGGCGAGCCGGTCGAATTCGAACAGCCGCTCATCGCGATCGAATAGCGCGCCCGATGACCATCAAAAAAGTCCTGATTGCCAATCGCGGCGAGATCGCGCTGCGCATCCACCGTGCCTGCCACGAGATGGGTATCAAGACGGTCGCCGTCCATTCGACCGCCGATTCGGACGCCAAGCATGTCAAGCTCGCCGACGAAGCGGTTTGCATCGGCCCGCCCGCCGCAACCGACAGCTATCTCAATATCCCGAACATCATCTCGGCGGCCGAAATCAGCTCGGCCGATGCCATCCATCCGGGCTATGGATTTCTCTCGGAAAACGAGAAATTCGCCAAGATCATCGAAGATCATGAAATTATCTGGATCGGCCCGAAACCCGAACATATCG
>JABDLY010000013.1 GCA_013001755.1 Sphingomonadaceae bacterium | reverse complement strand
CATTGCCCTGTCTGGTGTGGCGACCCTCAACGGCCTGGTAATGATGACCGCGATCCGTCAGCGGCTCGAGAACGGAATGCCGCTCGACGAAGCTATCGCCGATGGCGCGCTTGCGCGTCTGCGCCCGGTGCTGATGACCGCGCTGGTGGCGTCGCTCGGTTTCGTGCCCATGGCGATCGCTACCGGAACGGGTGCGGAAGTGCAGCGTCCATTGGCTACGGTGGTTATCGGCGGCTTGATTACCGCGACGGCGCTGACCCTGTTCGTTCTGCCAGCGATCGCACGGCTCGTGCTGCACCGCTCGGGTAACGAACGCAGCTGGCGTGAAAAATGGTGGGAGCGGCTGCGCCGCAATGTGACGCGCGAAGAGCAGCGAGAGCTTACGGACATCGCGTGACGAGACTGAATTGGAGAAGGCAAATGCTGAAGATCGATGAAGAGAACGGCCTGGTCCGGATACTTGCCGGGGGCGCCCTCGACAGTTCCGACTATGATCGCTTCGTGCCCCAGTTCGAGCGCATTGCGGATCGCAAGCTTGGCACGGTGCCGATGGTGATTGAGCTTGCGCCTGACTTCTCGGGTTGGGATCTGGGCGGCATCTGGCGCGATCTCAAGTTCGACATGAAGCACAAGGACAGCTTCGGCCGGATCGCGATCGTCGTCGACAGCAAGTGGGAAGAGTGGGGAATCAAGCTTTTCGATCCGCTTTTTCGCGCCGAGATGAGATTCTTCACACCTTCCGAACGCGATGTCGCTGAGAGCTGGGCCAGAGAAGGAGGGATTGCTTCATGAGCGGCAACCACGACGTCGATCTCGGCTCCGCCGAGAAGCGCCGGACACTATGGATCGTTCTCTGGCTGAACGTGGCGATCGCGATAGGATTTTTCGTGGTCGGTTATTTCGCCGATTCCAATGCGCTGCTCGCCAACGGCCTCGACAATTCGTCGGATGCGATCGTCTACGCACTCAGTCTGCTGGCGCTCACCCGTTCCCGAACTTGGAAACGCGGGGCTGCCCGGTTCTCCGGCATCATGCTCCTCGTTTTCGCCGGCGGGGTCATCGCCGACGCCATCCGGCGCTTCGTCGAGGGTTCCGAACCCGGCGGCCTCATGATGATGGCCATGGCGGCGGTAGCCGCTGTGGTGAACCTGATCTGCCTGCGGCTGCTGCAGAGAATGAAGGAAAAGGACGTCAACCTGCGTGCCGCTACGACTTTCAGCTTCAACGACTTCATCTCCAATGGTGGCATCATCATCGCCGGGATTATCGTCATGCTGACCGGTGCGAACTGGCCCGATCTTGTGGTCGGCATCGCGGTTGCCGGCATCGCGCTTTACGGCGGTATCGGCATCTTGCGCGACGCGCACATGGATACGCACGACGAGGCTGGGACCGAACACCGCAAGGGCGACGAGTTCGGTAGATGAGCAGCACGCACGATCATGGCGGCGGGCATGCCGGCCACAGTCACGGCGAGGAGAACCTCAGCGATCGCCAATTGATCTTCGCGGTGGCGATCAACGTGCTGCTGACGGTCGCGCAGATCATCGGCGGCATAGTGTCTGGTTCGCTCGCGCTCATCGCCGATGCCCTGCACAACTTCAGCGACGCGGCCTCGCTCGGCCTTGCTTGGTTCGCCCGCAGGATTGGCAGGCGTCCCGCCGACAAGCTGATGACGTTCGGCTATGCGCAGGGCGAGGTCGTCGCTGCGCTCATCAACCTGACGACGCTGCTCATCATCGGCTTCTATCTGCTCGTGGAGGCGATCAACCGGTTCGCCGATCCGCAGCCCGTCGAGGGATGGACGGTGATCGCTGTTGCAGGCGTGGCGTTGGTGATCGATCTGATCACTGCCTTCATCACCCACCGCGGTGCCAAGGATAGCATCAACATGAAGGCTGCTTTCCTACACAACGTGTCGGACGCGATGGCATCGGTCGGAGTGATCGTCGCTGGTGTGCTCATTCTGCTCTACGATCTCTACGTGGCCGACCTCGTTATTACCGTGATCATTGCCGCTTACGTTATCTGGCAGGGGGTGTCGCTAATGCCTAGAACTGTGCGCCTCTTGATGGGGGCGGTTCCGGACGATGTCGAGTTCGACAAGATCGTCCAGTCCCTGCGAAATACCGATGGCGTAATCGGGATTCATCACGTGCACATCTGGAACATTGGCGAGCACCAGCGTGCGCTGGAGGCTCATCTCGTGCCAAGGGAGCGCTCGCTCGAAGCCTTCGAGGCCTTGAAGTCGCGCATCAAACGGGGCCTGTCGGCTGAATTTTCGATCGGCCATGCAACTCTTGAGGCATGCCTCAATGAAGAATGCGAACCCGAGCTAGTCCCCGGTCACGAGCGGATGCATACTCGCTAACGCAAGTTCGGTATCGGGAGTTATATGAAACGTTCTGAACGACCGATATGGGGGCGCATTACAGACCAGCTGGCATGAACCAATGTAGTCGGGCCATTGGACCGTTAGCGGCTACCCCAATTTACGGGCAGTTTCGCGAGAGGTCGACATTTTCCGATTTAGGAGCCTCCGGCACTCCCCCCCTTTGGTAGGGCTTGTATTCGCTTCTATAGAAATACGGATCGGAGTCATTCAGCGTGGATAAGTCCCTAGATAAAATAAGATCTTTACGGGTTGCGCGGGTGCGTCGACTTGACGGCAACTCAATGCCGTAGGAACGTGGCGTCGGGGGAGGAGGCGTTTCCTAAAATGTGGTCAGATAATGAAACCATTCGCGACCTGGTGAACTTTTCGCAGGTCGCCGACATCGCAGCTGAAAGGATTGTGGGCGCTCGCGGTGAACCCCTGTCGATGGGGATATCAGGCGACTGGGGCGTCGGTAAGTCCTCGATGATGAAGTTACTGCGAAACTCGCTTGAGGAACGGGAAGAGATCGACGTCCGGTTCGTCGAGTTCAACGCTTGGCTGTATCAGAACTATGATGACGCACGCGCCGCGCTCATGGAAGCGATCACAGCAGCGGTGGTCGAGCAGGCGATCGAGAAGAAGGATACGCTCGCCAAGCCTGTGCTAGAAAAAGCCAAAGGGCTGCTCAAACGGGTGAAGAAATTGCGGCTGCTGGGCCTCGCGGGCTCGGCGGCGGTCGATTACTTCACCATGGGGGCGATGACCCCCTTCGTAGCCGGTGGTATGG
>JABDLY010000003.1 GCA_013001755.1 Sphingomonadaceae bacterium | reverse complement strand
CCGGAGAGCTTGCCGAACATGTCGCAGCCTCGATCTTCGTCAATCCGGCGCAATTCGGCGAGGGCGAGGATTTAGACGCCTATCCGCGCACCGAGGAGCGCGATGCGGCGATGCTCGAAGAAGCGGGCTGCGCTTTGCTCTGGGCGCCGCCGCCGCATGAAGTTTATCCAGATGGCTATGCGACCAACATATCGGTGACGGGCATATCGGATGGGCTCTGCGGCGCCGCTCGTCCGGGCCATTTCGACGGCGTCGCCACCGTGGTTGCCAAGCTTTTCAACCAGATCCGCCCCGAGATCGCCCTGTTCGGCGAGAAGGATTATCAGCAGCTTGCCATCATCCGCCGGATGGCGCGCGATCTTGATTTCGAAATCGAGATCGTTGGCGTGCCGACCGTGCGCGAGCCGGATGGCCTCGCGCTCTCCTCGCGCAATGCCTATCTGAGCGATCAGGAACGGGCGAACGCGGTAGCGTTGCCCGATGCGATGCGGGCGGCGGCGGAGGCGATCATCGACGGCGACGATGTCGCCGAGACACTGGGCGCGGCAGAAGCAAAAATTCTCAAGGAAGGCTTTTCCGGCGTCGACTATATCGAACTGCGCGACGCCGATACGCTGGCACTTCTCAACCGCCTCGACCGCCCGGCGCGGCTTCTCGCGGCGGCGAAGATCGGCCGCACCCGGCTGATCGACAATATCGCTGTCGATCCACGCGCCTGAAAAAGTTACGTTCGACGTTAACCTTTTATTATCCATGAACCCCCAATTCGGTTGCAGACGCACAGTCGAAGAGGGGACATTGTCATGGCGCACAGCCTGCAAACCGCGAACTTCCTGATCGAAAGCCGCCTGAAAGACGCGGCCGCAGGAAAAATCGAAGCCTATTACGATCTCGGCATCGCCTATTCATCGGGCACCGGGGGTCTCGATATCGACCTGATCGAGGCGCATAAATGGTTCAATCTGGCCGCGGTAAACGGCCATGAGCGCGCCCAGGAATGCCGTGCCGAAATCTCCGACGAGATGACCGCGCGTGAAATCTCGCAAGCCCAGAAACAGGCCCGCGCCTGGCTCAACGACACGATGCGCCGCGCGGCGTAACTCGCAAGTCCGCTTGCCCTGAGCCTGTCGAAGGGCTGCCCTTCACTTTTCGAAGCTCGAAAAGAAGTAAGGACGAGGCTTCGACAAGCTCAGCCTGATCGGATCAGTTTAACCGTTCCGCCTAAACGGTCCCATCTCGCCCAAAAACTCGATTTCGCGCTCCACTGCCGCGCGTTCCGCCGCCAGAAAATCGGCGACCGCACGTTTGAAACCCGGATCGGGAAAATAATGCGCCGACCAGGTCGGCATCGGCATATAGCCGCGCGCGAGCTTGTGTTCACCCTGCGCCCCGGCCTCGACGCGTGCCAGTCCACGTTCGATCGCCGCGTCGATCGCCTGATAATAGGCGAGCTCGAAATGCAGGAAGCGGACGTCTTCGACGCACCCCCAATAGCGGCCGTAAAGCGTATCGCTGCCGATCAGGTTGAGCGCACCGGCAACCGGGTGCCCCTCGCGCTTCGCCAATATCAACAGCACGCGGTCCGCCATTCGCTCGCCGAGCAATGAGAAGAAGGCACGGGTCAAATAGGGCCGCCCCCATTTGCGCAGGCCGGTGTCCTGGTAGAATTCCCAGAATATGTCCCAATGCGTTTCGGTCAGATCGCCGCCCGTCAAATGCTCTATCTCCAATCCTTCGACCGCGCGCTGCCGTTCCTTGCGGATCGTCTTGCGCTTGCGTGACGAGAGCGCGGCGAGGAAATCGTCGAAGCTCGCATAGCCGTCATTGGCCCAGTGGAACTGAGTGCCTTCGCGGATCAGCCAGCCGGCGTTTTCGAAGAGCGCGATATCCTGTTCGGCGATGAAGGTCGCATGGGCGGAAGAAAAGCCGTTATTCGCCGTCACCGATTCAAGCGCCACGATCAGCGCCGCGGCATAGGACGGATCGCGCGCGAGCAGCCGGCGGCCGGGCACCGGTGTGAACGGCACGGCGATCTGGATCTTCGGATAGTAATTGCCGCCCGCGCGTTCCCAGGCATCGGCCCAGCTATGGTCGAAAACATATTCGCCCTGGCTATGCGCCTTCACATAGGCGGGAGTGACGGCCCCCAGCGCGCCCTCGCCGTCCTCGACGCAGATCGGCACGGGTTGCCATCCGGTTTGCGGCGAAACGCTCCCCGATTCTTCGAGGATCGAGAGAAAATCGTGGCTCAGAAACGGGTTGTCGTGCCCGGCACAGGCGTCCCATTGCCCGGCGTCGAGGCTGGCAACGCTGCCCGCGACGCGCGCGATGATTTCACTCGGATCGCCTTCGCTCATGCCTCTTCATAGATGATCTGATCGGCAAATTCAGCCGCGCGTTTGCGCTGCCGCGCCGTCCGCACCGTCCATGTCAGTATCGGCGCGCCGGCATCGCGCATCTCGCCCGCAATCGGCGAGGGCAGGCTGCGGATGTCGAAGGCGAGGAATTGCGGATCGCCCAGTTCCAACGCTTTGCGCCGCTTCTTGCGCGTCGGCAGTTCGCGCATCATCGGCGTGCCGATATATTCGGACATCACCATGCCGCGTACGATATCGGGCGCGTTGTCGGCGAGCCAGTGCGACACTTGGGGCCGGTAGGACATCACCGCCGCCTCGCCATCATAGGCCCGGACAGCCTCTGCGACCGCCGCGACCAGCCGCTCGATCCGGTCATCCTTCGCCTTGATCTCGATCAGCACCGGCACCCGGTTATCGACAAAGGCCAATATCTCGGTGAGCCGCGACAGATATTCCGCACCATGCTTGTACCGAACCAGCCCCAGCGCCTCGGCATCGAAATCGGCGACCAGCCCAAAGCCGTCGAGCAGCCGGTCGAGCTTGTAGTCGTGATAGACGAAGGCTTCACCATCGCGGCTGAGCTGGACGTCAAGCTCGATGCCGTGGCCCGCCGCGATCGCGGCCGCAAAGGCCGCGCGGGTATTCTCGACGATCGCCCCGCCATGCAGCCCGCGATGCGCGAACGGCAAACGCGTCAGAAAATCGAGGTCAGCCACCGCGCACGGCGACTATGGCGTCGATCTCCACCGGCACGCCGAGCGGCAACACGGCGACGCCGACAGCGCTGCGCGCATGTTTGCCCGCTTCGCCGAAAATCTTCTCCATCAGGTCCGATGCGCCGTTGGCGACCTTGGCTTGGTCGGTGAAATCGGTCGCCGAATTGACGAACACGCCGAGCTTTACGACCCGCTCGACGCGATCGAGATCGCCGAGCGCCGCCTTCATCTGCGCCACCAGCATGACCGCGCAGGCG
>JABDLY010000241.1 GCA_013001755.1 Sphingomonadaceae bacterium | reverse complement strand
CTTCATTGGCGAGCTCTTCGCGAAGCGCCGCGGTAATTTCGGAACGCACCGAGGCGAGCGGCGTGGCGTTGCGGCTGACGATATCGACGACCTGAACGACGTGCCAGCCAAGCCCCGAACGTTGCGGCTGGAGCAACGTGCCTTCAGACGCGCCAAAGGCCGCAGCGGCGATCTCGGCGGAGGTCTGGCGGCCGAAGCTTTCCTGCGACGCGCCGGAAATACGCGTTGCGCCTTCGGAAAAACCGCGTTCGCCGGCGGCTGCGGTGAAGTCTGCGCCGCCATTGACCTCGCGATAGAAATTCCGCGCCGCCGCTTCGTCGGGCAGGATGATCTGGCGCAGCGTGCGCGTCTCGTCGCCGCCATAGCGATCGCTGTTCGCCTGATAATATTCGCGCACCTGCTCTTCGGTCGGATTGGGCACGGTCAGCTGGTCGCGCGTGAAGACGGCATAGCGCACCGCGCGCCGCTCGGGCAGCGTGTAACGGGCGATATTGTCCTGGTAGAAGGCGTTGAGTTCGGCCGCGCTCGGCGGGTTGCCCTGCGGCATTGCGCTCGACGGGACGGCGGCGATCTGTCCGCGCCGCGTTTCGAGCAGCAATTGCGCGAAGGGCCGCGCGACAGCCTCGGGAACATAGGCGGCTTGCGCCACCGGGCCGAGGATCAGCCCTGTCAGCCGCTGCCGCATCAGATCGTCGCGTACTTCCTGTTCGGTCAAATTCTGCTGGGCGAGTACTTGGCGGAAGGTGTTTTCGTCGAACTCACCCGTCAGGCCCTGAAACACCGGAATTTCCGCGATCATCGAATCGATCAGGCGCTTGCTGATATGGAGGCCGTTCTCTTTGGCAAAGCCGCGCAGCGCCGCTTCGCGGGCAGCCTGGTCGATCGCTTCGTCGAGCCCGCCCGATTCGATGAACGCCGCCATATCAATACCCGGATTTTCCTCGCGCGCATTTTGCAGCGCGCGGTTCGCCATCTGCTGGATGCGCGTATCGCTGATATCTTCGCCCGCAGCCGTAGCCACCGCATCTCCGGTCGGCTGGAACATTCCGCCCGGCGCATCGATATCGAGCAGCGCGAACGAGACGCCGATCAATCCGACGAAGAGGATGGCTATCACCGCGCCAATTTTCGATGAAAAAATATTACGGAAAAACTGAATCATTGGAGGAGCTCTTGGTCTGAATGGCGTTTGCGCCGTGCTTTAGGCGGCGCGCGGTGGCGCTTCAAGCGTCGAAGCGATTGGCACTGCGGACTGTCGCCGTTATCAGACGCGCATCGAACATTAACGGGAAAGCGAAAAATCGATGGCGCGACGCAAGCTGATCGCCGGCAACTGGAAGATGAACGGTCATCTCGATCATCTCCGCGAACTCCATGGTATCGAAAAGGCGGCGAAGAGCCATGCCGATGTCGATGTCGCCATCTGCCCGCCCGCGACATTGATTGCGCCGGCAGTCCAGCGGACGCCCGGTCTCACGATCGGGGGGCAGGATTGCCATGAAGAGGATCGCGGCGCGCATACCGGCTGCGTTGCCGCCCCAATGCTCGCCGAAGCCGGCGCCAAATGCGTTATCGTCGGCCATAGCGAGCGCCGCGCCGATCAGGGCGAAAGCGATGCCGATGTTCAGGGCAAGGCGCTCGCCGCGCATCGCCACGGGCTGCAGGCGATCATCTGCGTCGGTGAGACCGAGGAGCAGCGCGATGCCGGCGAAGCCGAAGCCGTCGTCACCGCACAGATTGCCGGATCGGTGCCGCCCGAGGCGACCGCCGACTGGCTCGTCATCGCCTATGAACCCGTCTGGGCGATCGGCACGGGTCGCATTCCGACGATCGACGATGTCGCCGCGATACATGCAGCGATCCGCGCCAAGCTCGGCGACATCATCGGCGGCGAGGCCGATGGCGTGCGCATTCTCTATGGCGGCTCGATGAACGGCGATAATGCGTCCGATTTGCTCGCTGTCGACAATGTCGATGGCGGCCTTGTCGGCGGCGCGAGCCTGTCAGCTGACAAATTCGTTCCGATTATCGAGGCGGCGGCCGGCTAGCCGTTCGGAAACGCCGCTGTAATGGCCCTCTTCTCCAGCCAACGCGAGCGAAAGCTTTGGCTTTGGGTGCTGATAGTGATCGCCGCGATTTACGCGACACTTGGCGTCGCGCCGGGCCTTGCGGGCGCATTGCGCGAATATGGTCTGCTCGAAGCCGTGTTCATCGCCGGTGTCCTGCTGATCGCTCTGGCAATTGCTATTCAGGGTTTCAGAACGCGGCCGCGTGCGATTGAGATCGCCGTCGGATTAGCGGTAGTTGCAGTATTCATACTGGTTCTCGTACGCATCGAACTCCCGGAAGAACGTACACATCTCATCGAATATGCTGTCGTAGCGCTGTTGATTCACGAGGCGCTGCTGGAGCGCACGGCAAATGGGCGCGACGTGCCTGCGCTGCCGCTGTTGGCGATTGTGCTTACAGCGGCGGTGGGAGCGATTGACGAAGGTTTGCAATATTTACTGCCCGGCCGCGTCTTCGATTTGCGAGATATCGCGTTCAACCTGCTGGCGGCGGTAATCGCCGTCATCGGCAGCACGACTGTCTCATGGGCCAGGCAGCACAGCATGCGATAGCCGGACTCGGGTGCCTGTTCGATTTGCGCTATCCGGCTGACGCCTTGCTTGAACTGACAGACCGGAGCGACTATCTCGCGCCGCGACATACTTTATTCGAGATTTTTCGCCATGTTCACTTTCCTGCTCGTCGTCCAGGCGGTCATTGCCACGCTGCTCGTTACGCTGATCCTCATGCAGCGCTCCGAAGGGGGCGGGCTCGGAGTTGGCGGATCGTCTTCGGGTCTGATGACGGCGCGCGGACAGGCAGATTTCCTGACGCGCGCGACCGCCTTCTGTGCCGTCGGGTTTGTCGGGCTCAGCATTATTCTTGCCGGCTTGGCGACGCAGCAGCGTTCCGAACAGGTGCTCGACACCAGCCTGACCCAGCCCGCAGCCGATCCGGCCGCACCGATCGAGCCGCTGATTGGCGGCGATGCACCGGCGACCGATTCGGTCGATAACGATGTCCTCAGCACGATCGCCAATCAGGCTGAAGGCTCGGGCGACAGTGAAGACGGCGCCGCCGAGCAGGAATAGGCGCAACTTCCCACAGAAAAATTCGCGCATTCGGATTCGCTGGCTTGCTTATCGACGGTCAGGGGGCCTAAGCCTTTCCGCCCATGGCGCGGTTCATTTTTGTCACCGGCGGCGTGGTCTCCTCGCTCGGTAAAGGTCTGATGGCGGCAAGCCTCGCGGCGCTGCTTCAGGCGCGCGGCTATAAGGTCCGCATTCGCAAGTTCGATCCTTATCTCAATGTCGATCCGGGCACGATGTCGCCCTATCAGCACGGCGAGGTCTTCGTCACCGACGACGGTACCGAGACCGACCTGGACCTGGGGCACTACGAGCGCTTCACGTCGGCCACGATGAGCCAGGCCAACAACGTGACCACCGGGCGCATCTACGCCACGGTCATCGAGAA
>JABDLY010000237.1 GCA_013001755.1 Sphingomonadaceae bacterium | reverse complement strand
TCTCTGGACCGTCGGCAGCGATGCCCGTGATAGCCGTACGGCGCGTTTCCTGGTGATGGCGACGGGCTGCCTGTCCGAACCCAATTGGCCCGATATCGAAGGCCGCGACGATTTCGAGGGAGCGAGCTATCTCACCGGGCTTTGGCCGCATGAGGGCGTCGATTTCACCGGCCAGAAAGTCGCGGTGATCGGCACCGGATCGAGCGGGATCCAGTCGATCCCGATTATCGCCGGGCAGGCTGACGAACTTACCGTCTTCCAGCGCACGCCCAATTTCGCCATCCCCGCCTGGAACCACGATCTCGACGAGCAATATATCCGCGATATCAAGGCGCGCTATGGCGAAATGCGCGCGCAGGCGCGGATGGAGCGTGCGGGCTTTATCGGCTCGAACGTCCAGAACGAGGACTATGCGCTCGACCTCGACGAGGAGACGATCGAGACCGAGCTTCACAAGCGCTGGGAATCGGGCGGGCTGCGTTTCATGACGAGCTATGCCGATATGGGCGTCAGCCTCGAATCGAACGAAATCGCCGCCGAGTTCGTTCGCGAGCGGATTCGCGAAAAGGTAAACGATCCCGATACCGCCGAAAAGCTGTGCCCCGACAGCTATCCGATCGGCACCAAACGGCTCTGCGTCGATATCGACTATTACGAGACCTATAATCAGGATCACGTCGATCTCGTCGACCTGCGCGAAACACCGATCGAGCGAATCACGGCGAAAGGCATCGAAACGAGCGAGAAAGCGTTCGAATTCGATGCGATCGTCTTCGCGACCGGCTTCGATGCGATGACGGGCACGCTCGCCAAGATCGACATCGCCGGGCGCGGCGGCGCGAAGCTCAAGGACAAATGGGCGGACGGGCCGCGAACCTATCTCGGCCTGATGACGGCGGACTATCCCAACCTCTTTCTCGTCACCGGGCCGCAAAGCCCGTCGGTGCTCTCGAACATGATCGTGTCGATCGAACAGCATGTCGAATGGATCAGCGACTGTATCGAGCGCGTCGATCAGGGATGTATCGAACCGGCGCAGCAGGCCGAGGACGACTGGGTCGAGCACAATAATCTGATTGCCAACCTCACGGTCTATCCGTACGCGAACAGCTGGTATATGGGCGCGAATATCCCCGGCAAGCCGCGCATCTTCACCGCCTATATCGGCGGCGTCGGCGAATATCGGCAGATCTGCGAGGCGGTCGCGACGCGCGGCTATGCCGGCTGCATCATCGACGGCAATCCATCGAACGGGACGGTCGATCCGATGGAGTTTCTCGAAACCGATGAACGGCTGGTGGAACTGGCGATGCAACGCGAGCCGGCGTAGTTTTGTCAGACTCAACCGGTCGGTTGAACGGGGATTCGCTTACCGTTCACCCATCTGCTTGAGCATGAAATAGCCGCCGATGTTCATCGCCGTGTAGAGGCCGTAGACGAACAGCACCATCGCCGAACCAGCCTGCGCGAACCAGAGCGCGGCGACGAGGAAGCCGAATTCGAGCGCGTACGCCCCCCAGCCCCAGCCGAATCGCCCGAGCGATTCGGCAAGTTCGCTGAAGATCGGCCCCTCGCCTTCCATCACCGCGCGATGAAAATAGAAATTGGCGATCCCCATGAAGAACACGATCCAGACCATGAGCGCCAATATATCGCAATTCACCGTTGCGAGACAGACCTAGTCCCGTGCCGCGTCGAGCTTGGCGCGCAGCTCGCTCAATATCGGCAGCACCGTATCGATCTCGCGCTTGCTGATCATCGGGCCGAGTTCGTCCTTAAGCCCGCGAGCGGCATCGAGCCCGGCGTCGCGGGCGAGTTCGCCGGCTCTGGTTACGGCGACGCGCCTGACCCTTCGGTCGCCCGGCTGGGGGCGCAGCTCGACTAGTCCCTTGTCTTCGAGCTTTCTTATCGTCGACGACATGGTCGGCTGGGTGACCTGGAATGCGCTGGCCAGTTCGCCGATCGTCTGCGTTTCCTCGCGGCGGATCAGATGATTGAGGACGCTATGCTGCGCATTGGTCATCCCCTTGGGCAAAGCCGATTCGAACAGCGTCGTCGAGAGTTGCGCAATAATCCCGATTTCGGTGAACAATGTGAAAATCGGCTGGTCGCCCTTCAGCCCGGCTGTCTGTACCTTGCTTATCTCGGGACTCTTTCCGACGCTCATGCCGCGACGATCCGGCTTTCGAGCGGCCAGCGCGGCGCGGGTTCGATCGAGGGTCCGGTGCCGATCCTGAACAGCCCCTGCGCGCGTGCGGGCGCAGCGATATCGAGCGCGGTATGGATCCGGCGATACTGTTCGGCCATTTCGGAAAACTCCTGTAACGCTTGGCTCAATGGCTGCATCGCCAGCCCGGCCGCTGTAGCAGCCAGATGGAGCCTGACCCATGTAGCGCCGGTAGCTAGTTGTGTCGCGCGACTGTTGTCGGCGCTGAACAGCCAGGCGAAGGACGGGCTCGAATCGATGATCGCCGAATAGAAATCGATGCCCTGACTATAGGCGTAGCTTGTCGGGTCGGCGAGCTTCTCGCGCGTGACGATGCCGAGATTGCTTCCCGCCTCCATGACGGGTCCGTCGAGGACGATGCCGTCGGGATTGGCGTTGGCCTCCTCGGCGCCGATTCGCATCAAGTCGACGCTCTCTTGATAGGTATGCGGCGTGCGATATTCGATCAGCCAGGCGTCTCTGGCGATCGTCTGGATGGCGGCGACACGGCGCGGGCCGTTGGTCCAGCCGAAATCGACGCGCTGCCGATCGGGAAGCGCACGGGCCAGCGATTCGAATTGACGATCGCTCACCGGCTCGGGTTCGTAATGCTCGCGATTGGTGTGCCGCTCGAGCACGGCATCGAACAGCGGATCGCGCTCGACATCAGGATCGCGATCGAGCCGGATATCGGCGATCGGGCGCTCATCCAAAAGCGGTTGCGGTTCGCCTTCGGGAAAGGGGGTGACATCGGCGCGGTATCCTTTCTCGGCAGCCGCCATGCGGAGCAATTCTAGAAAGGCGCCGAAGCCGATCGTGATCTGGCGATTCGGCGGATCGGTTGCCGGGAGCATCCGGTCGAGATCGGCGAAGATTCGAATTCGGTTTTGCCCGACCAGCTCGATCAGCCAGGGTTGCCGGTTGTGCGGATTGGGCGCCAGGATCGCATAGGCGAGTATGTCGAGCCGGGTGTCTCCCAATCCTTCGGAGGCGTGCCGCCATGGCTCGCGCGCCTCAGCTAGCGTCGGTGAAAAAATGTCATAGGCGAAGAGCCCGCCGCCGATGACGACGGCGCTAGCGGCACCGGTTATGAGGATCGCGCGGCGTGTCGGCATGGATTTTCTTCCGGTCATTATTTAGTAAGACGTCTATAATATAGATATCTATTTATAATCTTGTCAAGCGGGGCGCGGGACGGCTGAATCACGCTTTTCGACAATCCCCGCTGTTCACTTTTCGTTCGCTTGCCTTTTCGAAAGCCCAGCTTGTCCCGCGCGTCGCTGCGGGTGCGAAGAAATAGCCCTTCGACGAAGCGAATCAAAAGCGCGACGAACCGAGTCACAGAATTGCCCTATACCCCCTTGTGTCTCCCATCGCGTTGGGACACTATCGCTAGTGGTTCGCTCGGGGGGCAACCCAACAGATTGTGGTTTTCGTGCCGCGACGGTGTTTCGTGGCAGGCGATTTCCGTGCCCCGCGAAAAGAATCATGGGGATATCGGGGACAAGGCGAAATCAGTCCCCACAGTCCCCATATGAGAGTGTAGGAGGGTCGTTTAACCGACTCGAACGAACGAAGAACATTTGCTATAGAGCGTAGGGGAGTATGAGATGGATTTTGCAGGTAGCGGTGACGTGACAAGTGACGACGTCCAGGAACTCGAAGAGAAGATCGACAGCAAGACGATCCGCGAACAACTATATCCGATCACCAAGGACGAATCGCGCGACGAGCTTCTCACCGAGTTCGGCATGGAGACGCTCAAGGATCGTTACCTGCTTCCCGGCGAGACCAATCAGGATCTCTTCGTCCGCGTCGCATCAGCTTATGCCGACGATGCCGAACACGCCCAGCGCATCTACGATTATATCAGCCGCCTCTGGTTCATGCCGGCGACCCCCGTGCTGTCGAATGGCGGCACCGGGCGCGGGCTTCCGATCAGCTGCTATCTCAACAGCGTCTCCGACAGCCTCGAAGGGATTGTCGGCACGTGGAACGAGAATGTCTGGCTGGCTTCACGCGGCGGCGGCATCGGCACCTATTGGGGCGCGGTGCGCGGCATCGGCGAACCCGTCGGCCTCAATGGCAAGACGAGTGGGATCATTCCCTTCGTCCGCGTCATGGACTCGCTGACGCTGGCGATCAGCCAGGGCAGCCTGCGCCGGGGCAGCGCCGCCTGCTATCTCGATATCTCGCATCCCGAGATCGAGGAGTTTCTCGAAGTCCGCAAACCGAGCGGAGACTTCAACCGCAAGGCGCTCAACCTTCATCACGGCGTGCTCGTCACCGACGAATTCATGGAAGCCGTCCGCGCGGGCGCCGAGTTCGATCTCAAATCGCCCAAGACCGGCGAGACGCGTTCGACCGTCGATGCGCGCGCGCTGTTCCAGAAGCTCGTCGAGACGCGGCTGGCGACCGGCGAGCCCTATATCGTCTTCAACGACACGGTGAACCGGATGATGCCCAAGCATCAGCGCGATGTCGGCTTGAAGGTATCGACCTCGAACCTGTGTTCGGAAATCACCCTGCCGACGGGCATCGACCAGCATGGCAAGGATCGCACCGCGGTCTGCTGCCTCTCGTCGCTCAACCTCGAAAAATGGGACGAGTGGAACGGCGACGACATGTTCATCGAGGATGTCATGCGCTTCCTCGACAATGTGCTGCAGGATTATATCGACCGCGCGCCGCCCGAAATGGCGCGCGCCAAATATTCGGCCGAGCAGGAACGCTCGGTCGGCCTCGGCGTGATGGGCTATCACAGCTTCCTGCAATCGAAGGGCCTCGGCTTCGAAAGCGCGCTGGCCAAGAGCCTCAACCTCAAGATCTTCAAACATATTCAGGCCAAGGCGTCCGAAGCCTCGATGATGCTGGCGAACGAGCGCGGCCCCTGTCCCGATGCGGCCGACCAGGGCGTGATGGAGCGCTTTTCGTGCAAGATGGCGATCGCGCCGACCGCGTCGATCAGCATCATCTGCGGCGGCACCAGCGCCTGCATCGAACCGATCCCGGCGAATATCTATACGCACAAGACATTGTCGGGCAGCTTCATCGTCAAGAACAAATATCTCGAGGCGATCCTCAAGGAGAAAGCCAAGGACTCGACCAAGGTGTGGAACAGCATCCTGGAGAATGGCGGCAGCGTCCAGCATCTCGAGTTTCTAACGCCCGAGGAGAAGGACAGCTTCAAGACGAGCTTCGAGATCGACCAGCGCTGGCTGCTTGAGCTTGCCGCCGACCGCGCGCCGTACATCGACCAGGCGCAAAGCCTCAACCTCTTCATCCCCGCCGATGTCGAGAAATGGGATCTGCTGATGCTCCACTTCCGCGCCTGGGAGCTCGGCATCAAATCGCTCTATTATCTGCGGTCGAAATCGGTCCAGCGCGCCGGCTTCGCGACCGGCGACAGCGACGAGAAGCCCGATCCGATGATCGGCGGCGTCGAAGCCGACAACACGCTCGATCCCAAAAAGGTCGAGCTGATGACCGGCGGCGGCACCGATTATGACGAGTGCCTGGCGTGCCAGTAAGGGCGCGCACCGACTGTTCTTCCTTCCGGCCGCTCGCGGCGCTGCTTCCGCTCGTCCTGCTCGCCGCCTGCGCGGCGCAGCAATCGGGCGGAGCGGTCGCGGCGGCAGCGCCGGGATTCTGGCTCGGTGTCTGGCACGGCTTCATCTTCCCCGTCGCCTGGATCGTCTCGCTCTTCGTCGACGAAGTCGCGATCTACGCTGTGCCCAATAATGGCGGCTGGTATGATTTCGGCTATTTCGTCGGCATCGTCTTCCTCGGCGTCGGCGCGCGCGGCGGCAAGAAGGTCGTCTACCGCAACCGATGAGGCCGCCCCGATGAAAATGTCCGCCCGCAACCCCATTTCGCTTTCACGCTAACAAGGTAATCCCGATGTCCCTTCTCGAAGCCCGCACCCAGTACAAGCCTTTCGAATATCCCTGGGCCTATGATTTCTGGAAACGCCAGCAGCAGATTCACTGGATGCCCGAGGAAGTGCCCTTGGGCGAGGATTGCCGCGACTGGGCGCAGAAGCTGACCGAGCACGAACGCTCGCTGCTCACCCAGATCTTCCGCTTCTTCACCCAGGCCGATGTCGAGGTGCAGAATTGCTATCACGACAAATATGGCCGCGTCTTCAAGCCGACCGAGATCAAGATGATGCTGACGGCGTTCTCCAATATGGAGACCGTCCATATCGCCGCCTACTCGCACTTGCTCGATACGATCGGCATGCCCGAAAGCGAGTATGGTGCCTTTCTCGAATATAGCGAGATGGCCGACAAGCACGATTATCTCAACACCTTCGGCGTCGACAATGACGAGGATATCGCGCGCACGCTCGCCATGTTCGGCGGCTTCACCGAGGGCTTGCAGCTCTTCGCCTCCTTCGCGATGCTGATGAATTTCCCGCGCTTCAACAAGATGAAGGGCATGGGGCAGATCGTCAGCTGGAGCGTCCGCGACGAGAGCCTCCACTGCGAAGGCATCACGCGTTTGTTTCATGCGTTCGCCGAGGAACGCCAGTGCCTGACCAAGGCGGTCAAGGAAGATATCATCGATTGCTGCCAGAAGACGGTGCGGCTCGAGGATGCGTTTATCGATCTTGCGTTCGAGCAGGGCCCGGTCGAGGGGATGACGCCCAAATCGATCAAGAAATATATCCGCTATATCGCCGACTGGCGGCTCAGCCAGCTCGGTCTGCCATCGATCTATATGGTCGACGACCACCCGCTCCCCTGGCTCGCGCCGCTGCTCAACGGCGTCGAACACGCCAATTTCTTCGAACAGCGCGCGACCGAATATTCCAAGGCCGCAACGAGAGGCGATTGGAACGACGTCTGGTCGAGCTTCGACGAACGCGCCAAGGCCAAGGCAAATGACGACGAAGAGGGCGACGACGGCGACGATATGTTCGAGAAAGCAGGGATTGCGGCGGAGTAGGGATAGATCGAAATTGCCAACGCCTCACCCCCTAGAAGAGATCGATGACGATCGGTGTTATCAATGGTATCTCGATCAATCTGCCACTTTAAGCGCCGGAAGAGCAGCTAGACAGGATGGCCTAATTGCAACGATTACTCAGATTTCGTCGGCGGCGGTCTTGGCAGTCCCCGGTTTTGTCGTTGCGTCAGAATCGGGACTCCCGTCGTTTTGGGCCAATGAGATTTTGTATTTCGGAATCACCGGATTTGGTGGGGCTCTCTTAGCTGCTATGGCGGAGCAACATTATTCTGCAAAAGCACATCAGAAACAAATTGAAATCCTCGAGAAATTCTACTTCAAAGAAAGTTCTGAAACCGAGGATATCGCGTCTCGCAATAAAGTGAAATGGGCTAGAAGAACTTCGTATTTGCTCTTTCTCCTCGCGCTGACGTTAACCGCTGTCGGACTGATCCGTATCTAGGGGATAAAAAATGCCGGAGCCAAAACCGCCTTCTCCAACACCTCGCCCTACTC
>JABDLY010000235.1 GCA_013001755.1 Sphingomonadaceae bacterium | reverse complement strand
GGATGTCGTGATCCGTGTATCGGTGAGCTTCCTTCCCGAACAGTCCGAACTCGCCAAGGGCCGCTGGTTCTGGGCCTATCACGTCCGTATCGAAAATAGCGGCAACGCACCGGTGCAATTGCTGACCCGGCATTGGATCATTACCGATGGACGCGGCTATCGCCACGAGGTCGAGGGCGAAGGCGTGGTCGGCGAGCAGCCGGTGGTCGCGCCGGGGCAATCCTTCGATTATGTTTCGGGCTGCCCGCTGGCGACGCCGAGCGGCGCGATGGAAGGCAGCTATCTCATGGCGCGCGCCGATGGATCGACCTTCGACGCGGTGATCCCGAACTTCCCGCTGGTCGGCCCGGCTGTAACCGAATAGCTGGAGATGTATCATATTCCGATTGGGCTGAGCTTGTCGAAGCCCTGCCTTTTCTTTTAACCGCTCAAAGTGAAGGACAGCTTTTCGACAAGCTCAGGGCAACGGATTGAATGAAACGTACGTTACTCCCCCTTAATGGCATGCGCGTCTTCGATGCGGCGGCGCGCCATCTGTCGTTTACCCGCGCGGCGGACGAGCTGGCGGTTACGCCGGCCGCGGTCGGTCAGCAGATCCGCGCGCTTGAGGATACGCTCGGCGTCGTGCTTTTCCGCCGGACGCCCAAGGGGCTCGAGCTGACGCCCGAGGGCGAACGCGGGCTCGATGCCTTGCGCGCCGGCTTCCTGCAATTCGAGGACAGCGTGCGAGCGATGCGGCAGGGCCAGTCCTCGTCGCGGCTCACCATCGCCGCACCGCGCGATTTCAGCCGCTACTGGCTGCTCCCGAAACTGGCGGACTATGCCAGGACCGACCCCGATCTGCGCTTTCAGCTGATAGCGACCGACGAATCGCTCGATTTTACCGAGGCCAATCTCGATCTCGCCATCCAGCTGGTCGATGGGCCCGGCGAACATCAGGGCGCCAAGCTTGCCGAACCCGAAGCCGTTTGGGTCGGCGAGGGCGAGTTGATCTGCTGGGAAGGCGGCTCGACCGAGGAAATTCGCCTGATCGTCGCCGATGCGGGGCTGGCGCTCGAGGCCGCACGTGCCGGGTTCGGCCGCGCACGCGTGCCGCGCCTGCTTGCGGAAGCAGCGGAGATCGAGATCGGCGACAGCGAGGAAGCGAACCGCGCCTATTGGCTGCTCGCGCCGCTCCCGCAATGGCGCCAGCAAAAGGTGAGGGCGCTCGTCGCCGCGCTGACCGGCTGATGAAGGATCTTCCGGTTCTCGAAACCGAACGCCTCGTCCTGCGCCCGCTGCGCGAGGACGATGCCGTGGCGATGCATCATTTCTTTTCGGACGAGGACGCGATGACCTGGTGGTCGAGCGGGCCGCACGCGACGCTCGAGGAAACCGAGAATTATGTGCGCATCAACGCCGGCGACGACAATTATCTGACCTGGGCGATCACCGAGGATGGCGGCGAGGCTTTGGGTTGGGTTGTGCTGATCCCGAGACGCGAGGGCGTCGCCGAGATCGGCTACAACCTCCGCCGCAGCCATTGGCGCAAGGGCTATGCCGGTGAAGCCGTAAGCCGGGTGATCGACTATGGTTTTTCCGAAATGGGGTTACGCCGGATTACGGCCGATACCGATCCTGATAATGATGGGTCGAACGCATTGCTCGAAAAGCTCGGCTTTCGGCGCGAAGGCTATCTGCGCGAAGAATGGGAAACGCACCTTGGCGTGCGCGACAGCATCGTCTGGGGATTGCTCAAACGGGATTGGGAAGCGAGGCACCCCCTCTCCCCTTGAGGGAGAGGGTTGTGAACGCTTAGCGAGGAACGAGCTTAGAGTGAGCTGAGTGAGGGGTTTCGCCCGGTCGGTGAAGCGAAAACCCCTCATCCAACTCCAACTAACTCGCCGCGCTCGCAAGTTTCCGTATCCTTCTCCCTCAAGGGGAGAAGGTTTATGCGTCGATCGCGTCCTCGTCGAGCGCGGCGGCGTTTTCCTGGATGAAGGCGAAGCGGTGTTCGGGATGCTTTCCCATCAACCGGTCGACGAGATCCTTGACGCGCGCGCGTAGCTCGGGGGTTTGCGGCAGCGACACGCGGAGCAGCGAGCGCGTTGCCGGGTCCATCGTCGTTTCGCGCAATTGCCTCGGGTTCATTTCGCCTAGCCCCTTGAAGCGCGCGACCTCGACCTTCTTGCCTTTGAATTCGCCCGCCTCGATCGCCGCGCGTTCGGCCTCGTCCTGCGCATAGATGCTCTTGCCGCTCGCGGTGAGGCGGTAGAGCGGCGGGCGGGCGAGGAAGACGTTGCTGTTGCGCACGATCGGCGCCATCTCCTGGAAGAAGAAGGTCATCAGCAACGTCGCGATATGCGCGCCGTCGACATCCGCGTCGGTCATGATGATGATGCGTTCGTAGCGCAATTGCTCGGGATCGCATTGTTCGCGCGTGCCGCAGCCCAATGCCTGGATGATGTCGGCGATCTCGCTATTGGCGCCGATCTTGGCAAGCGTGGCCGATGCCACGTTGAGGATCTTGCCACGGATCGGCAGGATCGCCTGCGTCTTGCGGTCGCGCGCCTGTTTGGCCGAGCCGCCTGCGCTATCGCCTTCGACAATGAACAATTCGGTGCTTTCGGGCCCGGCTTCGGAACAATCGGTAAGCTTGCCAGGCAGGCGCAGTTTGCGCGCACTTGTCGCTGTCTTGCGCTTGACCTCCTTCTCGGCCTTGCGCGCCAGCCGCTCTTCCATCCGCTCGATCGCATAGGCGAGCAACGCCTTGCCGCGCTCCATATTGTCCGAGGCGAAATGATCGAAATGATCGCGCACGGCATTTTCGACGAGCTTGGCGGCCTCGGGGCTGGTCAGCCGGTCCTTGGTCTGGCTCTGGAATTGCGGATCGCGCAGGAAGACCGAGAGCATCAGCTCGCAGCCGCCCATGATATCCTCGGCGGTGATCTGCGCGGCCTTTTTGACGCCGGTGAGCTCGCCGAACGCGCGGATGCCCTTGACCAGCGCCGTGCGCAGCCCCGCTTCATGCGTGCCGCCGTCGCGCGTGGGGATGGTGTTGCAATAATAGCTATAGGCGCCGTCCGACCAGAGCGGCCAGGCGACCGCCCATTCGACCGACCCCAGCTTGTCGGGAAAGTCCTGCTTGCCCGCGAAAAAATCGGTCGTCGCGCATTCGCGTGTCCCGACCTGTTCGGCGAGATGATCGGCAAGGCCGCCGGGAAACTGGAAAACGGCTTCGGCGGGCATATCGTCCTTGATCAGCTCGGGCGCGCATTTCCAACGAATTTCTACGCCGGCGAACAAATACGCCTTTGACCGCGCGAGCGCATGGAGGCGGCGGGGATTGAAAGCGATTTTCTTGCCGAAAATCTCTTCATCGGGGACGAAGCTCAGCGATGTGCCGCGCCGATTGGGCGTTTCGCCGATTTTCCTGAGCTTCGAAGTGGCTTCGCCGCGCGAGAATTCCTGCCGGTGCACCTCTTTGTTCTTGGCGACCTCGACGATGGTTTCCGACGCCAGCGCATTGACGACGCTGAC
>JABDLY010000225.1 GCA_013001755.1 Sphingomonadaceae bacterium | reverse complement strand
GAAACCGAAGGCGGTCATTTCCTGCAGGAGGAGGTTCCCGGTGAGATTGCGGCAGCGATAGTGCGGGTGCATGATAGGATACAATCGGCTGAAGACACGGCGGCCAACGATACACCGCGATGAAGGGACGAAAGTGATGAGACATCTGGCTCTTGCCGGTGCGGCGATGGCGATTTTGGTTTCCAGCGGTGCGATGGCGCAAACCAACGCCGCGCGCGAAGCCGCGCGCGCCAATTTCGGTCAGGCCGATGTGAACGGGGACGGCAAGCTAAGCCGTCGTGAGTTTCGGATGTTTGTCAACGCCAATGCGGAGGACGGATTGGGCCAGGCCGGAATGGTTCGCCGGTTCAGCGCCTATGATCGTGCCTTTGCCAGGGTTGATCAGAACGGCAGCGGATTTGTAACGCCCGCTGAGCTGTCCGCCATTCAGGGCGACTGAGCCCAAAAACAAAAAAAGGCGGACCCAAGCCCGCCCTTTTCGTTCAATCTGATCGAGCGCCTTACCGTGGCGCCATTCTGATCGCACCGTCCAGCCGCACGTCTTCGCCGTTGAAATAACCATTCTCGATCATGCACAGCGCGAGTTTCGCATATTCGTCCGGAATGCCGAGGCGTTTGGGGAAGGGCACCGAGGCCGACAGCGCATCGCGGACATTTTGGGGCGCGCCGGCGAGCAGTGGGGTATCGAAGATGCCCGGCAGGATCGTGTTGACGCGGATATTTTCGCGCATCAGGTCGCGCGCGATCGGCAGCGTCATGCCGACGACGCCGCCCTTCGATGCGGAGTAGGCCGCCTGGCCGATCTGGCCGTCTTCGGCCGCGACGCTCGCGGTATTGACGATAGCCCCGCGATCGCCGCCCTCTTCGAGCGGATCGAGCGTCAGCATGCCGGCTGCCGATTTGGCGATGCAGCGGAAGGTGCCGACGAGGTTGATCTGGATCAGCCAGTCAAAGGCTTCCAATGGGAAATGCTTGATCGAGCCGTCTTCTTTCGAGCGGCTTGCGGTCTTGATCGCGTTGCCGGTGCCCGCGCAGTTCACAAGAATACGCTCCTGGCCGATCGCGTCGCGCGATTTGGCGAAGGCGGCATCGATCGATTCGTCGCTGGTGACATTGGCTTCGCAGAAGACGCCGCCGATTTCACTGGCGACCTCGGTGCCCTTGGCTTCCTGAAGATCGAATACGGCCACCTTGACGCCCTTGGAGGCGAGCAGGCGTGCAGTTGCCGCGCCGAGGCCCGAAGCGCCGCCGGTGACGACGGCCGAGATATTTTCGTTGAGTTCCATGGTTTGTCTTATCCTTCCTGAATTTCGTCATTCCGGCGGAAGCTGGAATCTCGTGCCGCAAGCGCGTCGCTCATCCGCAGGAGATCCCAGCTTTCGCTGTGATGACGGTTTGAATTAAGCGGTGTTACCCCATCCGCTCGATGATCGTGACATTGGCCTGGCCGCCGCCTTCGCACATCGTCTGCAAGCCATATTTGCCGCCCTTCTGCTCAAGCGCGTTGAGCAACGTCGCCATCAGCTTGGTGCCCGAAGCGCCGAGCGGGTGGCCGAGCGCGATCGCGCCGCCATGGACGTTGATCTTGTCGCGATCGGCGCCGGTATGGCCGAGCCATGCGAGCGGTACCGGGGCGAAGGCTTCGTTGACCTCGTAAACGTCCATATCGCCGATCGTGAGGCCCGAGCGTTCGAACGCCTTGTCGGTCGCGAACAGCGGTTCCTCGAGCATGATGACGGGATCGCCGGCGGTCACGGTGAGGTTCACGATCTTGGCGCGCGGCGTCAGGCCGTGTTCCTTGAGCGCTTTTTCCGAGACGACGAGAACGGCCGAGGCGCCGTCGCAGATCTGGCTCGAATTGGCTGCGGTGATCGCACCGCCTTCTTGCAGGATCTTGACCGACTGAATGCCCTCAAGCGTGGCGTCGAAGCGGATCCCTTCATCGACCTTGTGCATTTCATTGCCTTCGGGCGTCTCGATCTCGACCGGAACAATTTCATTCTCGAACGCGCCGCCTTCGGTGGCCGCTTTGGCCTTCTGGTGACTTTCGAGCGAGAACTGGTCGAGATCGTCCTTCGAGAAGCCGTGCTTCTTGACGATCATTTCGGCGCCCATGAACTGGCTGAACATGACATTGGGATAGGCTTCCTCGAGCCGCGGGCTCTTATAATTGCCAAGGCCTTCCTTCATGTAGAGCGTCGCGGTCGAGCCCATCGGCACGCGCGTCATGCTCTCGATGCCGCTCGCCAGCACGATATCCTGCGTGCCGCTCATCACCGCCTGTGCGGCGAATTGGATCGACTGCTGCGAGGAACCGCATTGGCGATCGATGGTGACGGCGGGAATGCTGTCAGGAAGCTTCGAGGCGAGGACGGCGTTGCGGCCGATATCCATCGTCTGCTGCCCGCCCTGCATGACGCAGCCGGTGATGACGTCTTCGATCGCCGCCGTGTCGAAATCGTTGCGGTCGGCGATCGCATCGAACACCGCCGCGCCGAGATCGACCGGGTGCACCCCGGCCAGCTTGCCGCCGCGCCGTCCGCCGGCTGTTCGCACCGCATCAACAATATAGGCTGCCGCCATCGTCATTCTCCCATTGTCCGTGAGTCGCGAAAAAATCCGCGTTCGCCGACAGTCTTGCATTAAGGTTGACGTTCGCGTCAACCGGCATAACAATCAGGCGTCGTTTTATCCCTTCGTCGATCGAAAGCCCGATCCCATGACCGAAACAGTCGAATTCGATTATGTGATCGTGGGCGCGGGGAGCGCAGGCTGCGTGCTCGCCAACCGGCTTTCGGCCGACCCCGGAAGCCGCGTCTGCCTGATCGAGGCCGGTAAGGAGGACAAGAGCCTGCTCGTCAAGATGCCGGCCGGCGTCGGCGGGCTGCTCAAACAGCCCAATCCGCAAAACTGGTTCTTCCATACCGAACCGCAAAAGCATCTCGGCGACCGCAAGCTCTATTGGCCGCGCGGCAAGGGCTGGGGCGGCTCTTCGAGCATCAACGGCATGATCTATATTCGCGGCCATGCGCGCGATTACGATCAATGGCGGCAAATGGGGCTAACCGGCTGGGGCTATGACGATGTCCTGCCCTATTTCAAGAAAGCCGAGGGCTATGATGAGGGCGAGGACGAGTTTCACGGCCGCGACGGGCCGCTCAAAGTCACCAACAGCCGTTATGACGATCCGATCTATGAGATGTTCGTGCGTGCGGGCGAGGCGGCGGGTTATCCGCTGACCGACGATTTCAACGGCGCGCAGCAGGAGGGCATGGGCCCCTATCAGCGCAATATCTACCAAGGCGAAAGGTGCAGCGCGGCGCGTGCCTATCTCCGCCCGATCGCGGGATCGCGCGATAATCTGGCGATCCATTCGACGGGGCTTGTCACGAAAATCCTCGTTGAGGGCAAACGCACGGTCGGTGTCGAAACCGCGTCGGGCAAGGGCGGCGCGACGAAGCGTACGATAAAGGCGCGGCGCGAAGTGATCGTCTGCGCCGGCGCGGTCCAGTCGCCGCAGCTGCTGATGCTGTCGGGCATCGGCGATCCCGAGGAAATGGCGCGGCATGGCATCGAGACACTGCATGCGGCGCCCGAGATCGGCAAGAATCTGCAGGACCATCTCGACGTCACCATCGTCCACGACATGACCGAAAAGGCGAGCGCGCACAGCAAGCAGGCGGGGCTCAAAAAACTCGCTGTCGGGCTGAGCTTCTTGCTCCGCCGCAAAGGCGCGGGGACCGATAATTTCCTTCAGGCCGGAGCCTTTCTCAAGACGCGCGAGGGCCTCGACCGCCCCGATATCCAGCTTCATCTCGTCAACGCAATCATGATCGAACATGGCTTTCAGGAGATCAAGAAAGATGGCTTTACCATCCATGCCTGCCAGTTGCGGCCCGAAAGCCGCGGTGAAATCGGGCTAAACAGTGCCGATCCGTTCGCCGCGCCGCGGATCGATCCCAATTATCTCGATAGCGAGGAAGATCGCCGCGTGATGCGCGAAGCGGTGCGCATGGTGCGTTCGATCTGCGCCCAGGCCCCGCTCGACCGGTTGCGCGGCGACGAGATCATGCCGCCCGGCGACCCGCAGGGCGATGACGAGATCGACGCTTTTGTCCGTGAAACCAGCGAAACCATCTACCATCCTGTCGGCACGGTGCGGATGGGCGCCGACGAATGCGCGCCGCTCGACGGTGCGTTGAGAATGCGCGGACTCGATGGATTGCGCGTTATCGACGCTTCGGTGATGCCCACGCTGATCGGCGGCAACACCAACGCGCCGACGATCATGATCGCGGAAAAAATTGCCGATAGGATAATCGCGGGCTGACCGCCGCGCATGTCCCGCGCAATATTATTTCCTGTAGCACTATTGTCACGCTCGGTGCCGCTTGATCTGCGAACGTCAATCGGCTGTTGACGCAGACGTAAAGATACGGATAGCCTTCATTCCAGATAAAAGTGGCGTCGAAGCGCCCAAAGAATACCGGGGAACCCCGGGCCATATGTGGGGAGAGATTTCTGTGAAAAAGACCAGTTTTCTGGCGGCTACCGCCATTTCGCTCAGCTTTGTTGCACCGGCTCACGCGCAAGATTCGGGTGCGGCTCAGGCCGGCTCAAGCGGTAATGCGCCGATCGTCGTCACCGCCCAGCGCCGTGCACAGGGCTTGCAGGATGTTCCGATCGCTGTTTCGG
>JABDLY010000197.1 GCA_013001755.1 Sphingomonadaceae bacterium | reverse complement strand
CGTTCCTACTCCGTCACAGCCTCGGCTTCGGCCTGGGCTTCCTCGGCACCGATATCGCCGCGGCGGCGCACCAGCTCGGCAATTTTCATGCCGCGCCGCGATGCCACCGCTTTGGGGCTCGACTGATCCTTGAGCGCCTCGAAGGTCGCCCGGATCATGTTGTAGGGGTTCGACGTGCCGACCGATTTGGTGACGACGTCTGCCACGCCAAGGCTTTCGAACACGGCGCGCATCGGGCCGCCGGCGATGATGCCGGTACCGGCAGGCGCCGAACGGATCGTCACCTTTCCGGCGCCGAAACGGCCATTGCCGTCATGGTGCAGCGTGCGGCCATCGCGCAATGCGACGCGCATCATGCTCTTCTTGGCAGCCGCCGTCGCCTTCTGGATCGCTTCCGGCACTTCGCGCGCCTTGCCATGACCGAAACCGACACGGCCCTTGCCGTCGCCGACGATCATCAATGCTGCAAAGCCGAAGCGCTTGCCGCCCTTCACCGTTTTCGAGACGCGGTTGATATGGACGAGCTTCTCGACCAGATCCTCGCTATCGTCGTCGCGGCGATTGTCGCGACCGCCACGGCCACGACCGCCACCACGGCCACCACGATTGTCACGTCCACCGCCGGGACCGCCACGACCGCCACCCGGGCCGCCGCGTCCACCGCGCGGCCCGCGACCGCGAGCGTTCTGGTTCTCGGCCGGCTTGGTCACCGCCTGTACGCTATTTTCTTCCGAAAGCTGTTTTTCCTCGACCACCGGGGCGGGAACGTCGCCTTCTGCCGCCGCTTTCTCAGCGCTCGGCTCGGGAGCCTTGGCTTCGGGCGCTGCTTCGGCCTCGACCTTGCCGGTTTCGGCAACGGCCTCGTCAACGGCCTTGCCGGTTTCGGTTTCCGGCTTGGCGTCGTCCGCCTTGGCCTCATCGGCCGGCTTCTCGTCAGCCTTGGCTTCGGCGTTTACGTCCTCGGCCTTGGCGTCGTCGGCCTGCTTGTCTTCGGCCTTGTCGTCAGCCGGCTTATCGGTCTTCTTGTCTTCGGCCATAATCTTAAAACTCCAGGCCGCCGTCGCGGGCGGCATCGGCGAGCGCCTTGACGCGCCCATGGAACAGGAAGGCGCCGCGATCGAACACGACGCGCTTGATGCCGGCCTTGCTCGCGCGCTCGGCAATCTTCTTGCCGACTTCGGCGGCGGCATCGACATTGGCGCCGGTCTTCGCCTTGGCGTCGCCGTCAAGCGTCGAGGCCGCTGCCAGCGTCTTGCCGGCGCGATCGTCGATCACCTGCGCATAGATATGCCGGCCCGAACGATGGATCGAGAGGCGCGGCCGATCGCCGGCCTTGCGGCGCAGCGCAACGCGGACGCGCTGGCGGCGCTTTTCGAAGGGTGTCATGCGTTTCTTCATGGCTACTTCTTCTTGCCTTCCTTGCGGAAAATATATTCGCCGCGATATTTGATGCCCTTGCCCTTATACGGCTCGGGCTTCCGCCATTTGCGGATTTCGGCAGCAACCTGGCCGACCTGCTGCTTGTCGATGCCCGAAATCTCGACCGTGGTCTGATCGGGCGTCTTGATCTCGATGCCTTCCGGAATCGCATAATCGACATCGTGGCTGTAGCCGAGCTGCAGCTTGAGCGTCTTGCCCTGCGACTGCGCACGATAACCGACGCCGGTGATCTCGAGCGTCTTGGTAAAGCCGTCGGTCACGCCGACGACAAGGTTCGATACCAAAGTACGCTGCATGCCCCAGAACGACCTGGCCTGCTTGGTGTCGTTCGCCGGAGTGACGAGAATCTTGCCGTCTTCGACCTTATATTCGAGATCGTCGGCAAGGCTCATCGTCAGCGTGCCCTTGGGCCCTTTGACGCTAAGCTCGCTGCCCTCGATCTCGGCGGTCACGCCATCGGGCAATGCCACCGGCTGTTTTCCGATACGGCTCATGACTAGAACACCTCCGCCAGCACTTCACCGCCGACATTCTGCTCGCGTGCTTCGGCGTCCGAAAGGACGCCGCGCGGGGTCGAGACGATGGTGATGCCAAGGCCGTTGCGAACGCGCGGAATATCCTGCGCGCCCGAATAGACGCGGCGGCCCGGCGTCGAAACCCGCTGGAGATGCTGGATCGCCGGCTGGCCTTCGAAATATTTGAGCTCGATACGCAGGCCCTTGTGCTTGCCCAGCTCTTCTTCGCTATATCCGCGAATAAAGCCTTCGCGCTGAAGCACTTCGAGCACGCGTGCACGCTGCTTCGACGCGGGCGAAACCACGCTGTCCTTCTTGGCGCGCTGGCCATTGCGGATACGGGTCAGCATATCGCTGATGGGATCGGTCATCGACATCTATCGTCCTCCCTACCAGCTCGACTTCGTCACACCGGGGATCAGGCCCTTGTTGGCCAGGTCCCGTAGCGCGATGCGCGACAGTTTGAACTTGCGGTAGTAACCGCGCGGACGCCCCGAAAGCTCGCACCGGTTACGGATACGCGTCGGGTTCGCATTGCGCGGAATTTCTGCCATTTTCAGGCGCGCCATCAGCCGTTCGCCATCGTCGAGCGACTTGTCGTTCGCGATTTCTTTCAGCTGCGCATATTTGGCCGCGTACTTCTTGGCCATGCGCTTGCGCTTTTCGTTCTTATTGATGGAACTCAGTTTCGCCATGACTTAAGTTCTCGCTCCTTGTTGCGAAGGGTGCGGACCGTTAGGCCGCTTCCTTCTGCTCCTCGTTGTCGTCGTCGCTCGCTTCCGCCGGGAAGGGGAAGTTGAACTGCCGCAGCAGCTCGCGAGCTTCGTCGTCGGTTTGCGCCGTCGTCGTCACAATGATGTCCATGCCGCGCTGTTCGTCGACATCGTCATATTTGATCTCTGGCCAGATGCTCTGTTCCTTGAGACCCATCGCGAAATTGCCGCGGCCATCGAAACTCTTCGGATTGAGCCCGCGAAAATCTCGAATGCGCGGCATCGCGATCGTCGCGAGACGATCGATGAATTCGAACATCCGGTCGCCGCGCAGCGTGACCTTGCAGCCGATCGGCATGCCTTCGCGCAGCTTGAAACCTGCGATCGACTGTTTTGCCAGCGTCACGACAGGCTTCTGGCCCGTGATCTTTTCCATCTCGGCGACGGCCTTTTCGACCTTCTTCTTGTCCTGCGTCGCTGCGCCGACACCCATATTGACCACGATCTTGTCGAGCCGCGGCACTTCCATATGGTTCTTGTAACCGAATTTCTCGGTCATCGCCTTGACGATGCGGTCCTTGTATTCGCCGCGCATGCGCGGTTTGTAATCAGCCATTGATCGCCTCCCCGGAACGCGCGGCCACGCGCGTCTTGGTTCCGTCCTTGGCCGTCTCGATGCGGACCCGGCTCGGCTTGCCGGTCTTCGGATCCTCGATCGCGACGTTCGAAATGTGAATCGGCTTTTCGACCCGCTCGATCCCGCCCTGCGGGTTCGCCTGGGTCGGCTTCCTGTGATGCGCCGCGACATTGATGCCGTCGACGAGCACGCGGTCGTTCTTCGGGAACACCTTGGTCACCTCGCCGTGCCGGCCTTTATCCTTGCCGGCGAGGATGACGACCTTGTCGCCCTTTTTGATCTTCGCTGCCATGACTAGAGCACCTCCGGTGCCAGGCTGATGATTTTCATGTGCCGTGCGGCGCGCAATTCGCGGACCACCGGGCCAAAAATACGCGTGCCGATCGGCTCTTTCGCCTGATTGACGAGCACCGCGGCGTTCGAATCGAAGCGGATCGTCGAACCGTCGGCGCGGCGCACGTCTTTCTTCGTGCGCACGATGACGGCGCGATGCACGTCGCCTTTTTTGACGCGGCCGCGCGGGGCCGCCTCTTTGACGGAGACGACGATGATGTCGCCGACGCTGGCCGTACGCCGCTTCGAACCGCCCAGCACCTTGATGCACTGGACCTTCTTCGCGCCGCTATTATCGGCCACTTCGAGAACTGATTGCATCTGGATCATCGATCCAATTCCTCGCTTCTATCCCCGAAACCGGGGGCTTAACTACGCTTTTTCCTTGTCCGCATCGGCACTGTCTTCGGCTTTCGCCTCAGGCTCGCGCGCTGCTTCCAGATCGACTTCGTCGGTTTCGGCGATGTCGATCTTGCCGACCACCTTGGTCGCCTTGTCGCCGGTGACCCGATCGACAACCGCCCAGGTCTTCAGCTTCGAAATCGGCTTGGTCTCTTCGATCCGAACCGTTTCGCCTTCCGAATATTCATTCGCCTCGTCATGCGCGTGATATTTTTTCGAACGGCGCATGATCTTGCCGTAGAGCGGATGCTTCAGCTTCCGCTCGACATTGACGACGACGGTCTTATCGGATTTGTCCGACACGACGACGCCGGTGAGAACGCGCTTGGGCATGGTCTACTCCTTAAGCCTCGGCATGCGCCGCGCGGGCGCGTTCGCCCTGCAGCGTCTTGATGCGGGCAATCGTGCGGCGCACTTCGATAACGCGCCGTGGATTTTCAAGCTGGTTGGTCGCCGCCTGGAAACGCAGGTTGAACGCCTCGCGCTTCAGGTCGGCCAGATCCGCCGCCAGCTCATCGTCATTCTTGACCCGAAGGTCTTCAATCGGTCGTGCCATTGCGAAAGCTCCTAATTCACCGACTCGCCAAAGCGGGAAACCACTTTGGTCTTGATCGGCAGCTTTTCGGCCGCGCGTTCAAACGCGGTCTTGGCGAGCGGGCCGGGCACACCGTCCAGCTCGAAAAGGATGCGGCCGGGCTTGACGCGCGCGGCCCAATATTCGGGCGAACCCTTGCCCTTGCCCTGGCGGACTTCGGCGGGCTTCTTCGAGACCGGCACATCGGGGAAAATGCGAATCCACAACCGGCCCTGGCGGCGGATGTGACGCGTGATCGCGCGGCGCGCAGCCTCGATCTGGCGCGCGGTGATCCGCTCGGGCTCCATGGCTTTGAGGCCATAGGCGCCAAAGTTCAGATCGGTGCCACCCTTGGCATTGCCATGGATGCGGCCCTTGAAAGCCTTGCGGTATTTGGTGCGCTTGGGTTGCAGCATCGTGCCGTACCTTCTCTAAACTCTAGCGCCGCGCCGGGCGAACGCCCGACGTCTGCGCTTCGACCGTCAGGCGATCCTGCGCCGTCGGGTCATGACCAAGGATTTCGCCCTTGAAGATCCAGCATTTGACGCCGCAAATCCCGTAAGCGGTCTTCGCTTCGGCTTCGGCATAATCGACGTTCGCGCGCAACGTATGGAGCGGAACGCGGCCTTCGCGATACCATTCGGTGCGGGCGATTTCAGCGCCGCCGAGACGGCCGCCACAGGTAATCTTGATGCCTTCGGCGCCGAGACGCAGCGCCGACTGAACGGCGCGCTTCATCGCCCGGCGGAACGCAATCCGGCGCTCGAGCTGGTCGGCGACCGACTGGGCGACGAGCTTGGCGTCGACTTCGGGCTTGCGGATCTCGACGATGTTTAGCGACACATCGCTCTCGGTCATCTCGCCGAGCGCCTTGCGCAGCTTTTCGATATCGGCGCCCTTCTTGCCGATGATCACACCGGGACGCGCAGCATAGACCGAAATCCGGCACAATTTCGCCGGACGTTCGATCACCACCTTGGAGATCGCCGCCTGCGGCACCGTTTCCATGATGAATTTGCGGATCTTGAGATCCTCCATCAGGAGCCGGCCATATTCGTGGCCTTCGGCATACCAGCGCGAATCCCAGGTCCGGTTGATCTGGAGGCGCATGCCGATCGGATTGGATTTATGACCCATTAGGCTTCTTCCTCTTCGCGAACGACAATGCGGATGCGGCTGAACGGCTTGACGATCTTGGCCGAACGGCCGCGAGCGCGGGCGCGCCAGCGCTTCATCGTCATCTTCTTGCCGACACTCGCCTCCGACACGACGAGCGCATCGATATCGAGATTATGGTTGTTTTCCGCATTGGCGATCGCCGACTGCAGAACCTTTTTCACATCGACCGCCATGCCGCGCTTCGAGAAGGACAGGACGTTCAATGCGTCCTCGGCCTTCTTGCCGCGGATCAGGCCGGCGACGAGATTGAGCTTCTGCGCCGAACCACGGATCGTCGAGCCGACGGCGAAAGCTTCATTCTCGCCTACGCGGCGGGGATTGGCTTGCTTGCCCATGATCTACCGGCCCTTCTTGTCGGACGCGTGACCCGGGAAAAAGCGGGTCGGCGCGAACTCGCCGAGCTTGTGGCCGACCATGTCCTCGTTGACCGAGACCGGTACGAATTTACGACCATTATAGACATTGAACACCAGGCCGACGAATTGCGGCAGGATCGTCGAACGGCGCGACCAGGTCTTGATCGGCTTGGTCGAGTTTTCTTCCTGAGCCGTTTCGGCTTTTTTCAGGAGATGCAGGTCAACAAAGGGACCTTTCCAGACGGAACGGGCCATGACTACCTCTTCTTCTTCTTGTGCCGCGAACGGATGATCATCTTGTTCGAAGCAGCCTTGGGATTGCGGGAACGCCCGCCCTTGGCGGACTTGCCCGTGGCAGAAACCGGATGGCGGCCACCCGACGTCTTGCCCTCACCACCACCATGCGGGTGATCGACGGGGTTCTTGGCGACGCCGCGTGTCAGCGGCTTCTTGCCGCGCCAGCGGTTGCGGCCGGCCTTGGCGAAATAGGTGTTCGAATTGTCGGGGTTCGAAACCGCGCCGACCGTCGCCATGCAATCGGCCGGAACGTAGCGCTGCTCACCCGATTTGAGGCGAACGATCACCATGCCGCGATCGCGGCCGACCAGTTGCGCATAGGTGCCGGCGGCGCGGGCGATCTGCCCGCCCTTGCCCGGACGCATCTCGATATTGTGAATGATCGTGCCGACCGGCATCTGGCCGAGCAGCATGGCATTGCCGGGCTTGGTATCGGTCTTCTCGCCGGCGATAACGGTATCGCCGACATCGAGCCGCTGGGGCGCGATGATATACGACAGTTCATCATCGCTATATTTGATGAGCGCGATGAACGCCGAGCGATTGGGATCATATTCGATCCGCTCGACACTCGCTTCCATATCCCATTTGCGGCGCTTGAAATCGACCTTGCGATAGCGCTGCTTGTGACCGCCGCCGATGCCGCGCGAGGTGACATGGCCCATATTGTTGCGGCCACCGGTCTTGCGCTTGCCTTCGGTAAGCGCCTTAACCGGGCGCCCCTTGAAGAGGCCCGATTTGTCGACGATGACAAGATGGCGCCGTCCGGGACTGGTTGGTTTTGCTGATTTCAAAGCCATGATTAAATCCCCGTCGTCACGTCGATATAGTCACCCTCGGCGAGCGTCACGACGGCCTTTTTGATATCGGAGCGCTTATACGGGCGACCCTTCCAGCGTTTGGTTTTGCCTTTTTGATTCAACGTGTTGACGCCGGTTACCTTGACGTCGAACAGAGCTTCGACAGCCGCCTTGATCTCGGGCTTCGAAGCCTCTTTGGCAACCCGGAAGACAACTGCGTTCTGCTCGCTGAGCAATGTCGATTTTTCGGTGATATGCGGGCCTTTGAGCACATCATAGTGCGACAGGCTCACAATCTTGTCCTGCTTTTTAGCCATTGAACCGCGCCTCCAGCTTTTCGACAGCAGCGCGCGTCAGCACCAGCGTCTCATGATTGAGGATGTCGTAAACATTCGCGCCCAGCGCCGGCATCACGTCGACACCGATGATATTGGCCGATGCCTTGCGGAAATTGTCGTTGACGGCTTCGCCATCGATGACGAGCGCCGACTTGCCGAAACCGAGCTTGTCGAAATGACCGATCAGCGCCTTGGTCTTGGGATCCTTGAGGTCGAGGTCTTCGACGACGATCAACTTCTCGCCCCTGGCCTTGTCGCTCAACGCCATTTTGAGGCCGAGCGCGCGGACTTTCTTGTTGAGAGAAGGATTGAAGTCACGTTTGCGCGGGCCATGGGCCTTGCCGCCGCCGATGAAGATCGGAGCGCTCTTGGCGCCGTGGCGGGCGTTACCCGTGCCCTTCTGCTTATACCATTTTGCGCCCGTCATCCTGACGTCCGAACGCTCCTGCGCGGCGCGCGCGGTGGCACGGCGCTTGCCAAGCTGCCAATTGACGACGCGGTGGAGAATATCGGCGCGCGGATCGACACCGAAAATCTCGTCGTTGAGATCGATATCGCCCTTGGCTTTAGCGTCGAGGGTTTTGACTTTGAGTTTCACGGCCTAACCCTCCTTCTTCTCGTCATCGCCGGCATCATCGGCTTTCTTTTCATCGGTCCCGTCACCGGTTTTGTCGTCGGCGGATGCGTCAGCGGCATCGTCGCCGGCTTCGGCTTCGGCGGCCTTGTTTGCTTCCATTTCAGCAGCGGCTGCAGCGATCTCGGCATCTGTCGGGCCGCTCTCGGCCTCGTGCACGGCGCCTTCTTCGATCATGCCCGCAGGAGCTTCTTCGGTTGCCGTTTCATCGGCGTTGCGGCCCATTGCGCCGGGGATCGGAGCGTCTTTATGCAACGGAAGCTTCACGGCATCGCGAACGATCAGCCACGAGCCCTTGTGACCGGGAACCGAGCCGCGCACGAAGATCAGCCCGCGCGCCGCATCGGTGCGAACGATTTCGAGATTCTGCTGGGTGCGCTGGCGATCGCCCATATGGCCCGCCATCTTCTTGCCCTTGAATACCTTGCCCGGATCCTGGTTCTGACCCGTCGAACCGTGCGAACGGTGAGAGATCGAAACGCCATGGGTGGCACGCAGGCCTTTAAATCCGTGACGCTTCATCGCGCCGGCAAAGCCCTTGCCCTGAGTCTGACCCGAGATATCGACCTTCTGGCCGGCGACGAAATGGTCCGCCGAGAGCGTCGCGCCAACCGGCAGCAACGCATCTTCATCGACCCGGAATTCGACGACGCGCGCCTTGGGCTCGACTTCGCTCTTGCCGAAATGGCCGCGAACGGGCTTGGACGTGTTCTTCGCCTTCTTCGCGCCCGCGCCGAGCTGGACGGCCGTATAGCCATCGCGCTCGGCCTCGCGGACCGACACGACCTGACACCCGTCCATCAGCAGCACGGTAACCGGAACATGCCGGCCGTCTGCCTGGAACAGGCGGGTCATTCCCATTTTCTTTGCGATAACGCCGCTGCGCATCACTGGACTTCTCCCAATACAGAGGCCCACCGCGATATGCGGCGGGCTTGCCTCAACCCGAAAATTTCATGCGTGCCCCGTCTGGGCCGAATGCCGCGCACCGAAGTGCGAAGCTGACGGGGGACGCTGCCCACGGACAAAGCCGTGCGGTATCCCAATTGTCAGCCGCCCGATGGGCGGCCCTGGCGGTTAGGCCAGTTTGATCTCTACATCGACGCCAGCCGCAAGATCGAGCTTCATCAAAGCATCGACCGTCTGCGGCGTCGGCTGCACGATATCGAGCAGCCGCTTATACGTCCTCACCTCGAACTGCTCGCGCGACTTCTTGTCGATGTGCGGCCCGCGGTTCACGGTGAATTTCTCAATCCTCGTCGGCATCGGTATAGGGCCGCGAATAAGCGCTCCCGTACGACGCGCCGTATCGGCGATGTCGCCCGTAGCCTGATCGAGCACACGATGATCGAATGCCTTCAGGCGAATGCGAATATTCTGCGTTTCCATGTCCAACTACCGATGAGAAAGAGCCAAAGCCCGACCGAAGCCGGGCCCAAATCACACTTTAAACAAAACAAGCCCCCCGAATCCCCTATGGGGAATCGGGTGGGCTTGAGCATTCTATACTAGGCGGAGATGTCGCCGACAACCCCTGCACCGACCGTGCGGCCACCTTCGCGAATGGCGAAGCGAAGACCCTGGTCCATGGCGATCGGTGCGATCAGCTTGACGCCGAGTTTCACATTGTCGCCGGGCATAACCATCTCGGTGCCTTCGGGCAGCGTGATCTCACCGGTAACATCGGTCGTCCGGAAATAGAACTGCGGACGATAATTGGCGAAGAACGGCGTATGACGGCCGCCTTCGTCTTTCGACAGCACGTAAACTTCGGCATTGAACTCGGTATGCGGGGTGATCGAACCCGGCTTGGCGAGAACCTGACCGCGCTCGACGCCTTCACGCTCGACACCGCGCAGCAGCGCACCGATATTATCGCCGGCCCGGCCTTCGTCGAGCAGCTTGCGGAACATTTCAACGCCGGTGACCGTGGTCTTCGACGTATCCTTGATACCGACAATCTCGACTTCGTCGCCGGTGTTGACGATGCCGGTTTCGACACGGCCCGTAACCACCGTACCGCGACCCGAAATCGAGAACACGTCTTCGATCGGCATCAGGAACGGCTTGTCGAGCGGACGCTCGGGCTGCGGAATATATTCGTCGACGGCCTTCATCAGCTCGAGAATCTTCTCCTTGCCGATATTGTCGTCGCGACCTTCGAGCGCGGCGAGCGCCGAACCGGCGATGATCGGAATATCGTCGCCCGGGAATTCGTAGCTCGACAGGAGCTCGCGGATTTCGAGTTCGACGAGTTCGAGCAGCTCTTCGTCATCGACCTGATCGACCTTGTTCATGAAGACGACCATGGCCGGCACACCGACCTGCTTGGCGAGCAGGATGTGTTCGCGCGTCTGCGGCATCGGACCGTCGGCAGCGTTCACGACGAGGATTGCGCCGTCCATCTGGGCGGCACCGGTGATCATGTTCTTCACATAATCGGCGTGGCCCGGGCAATCGACATGCGCATAATGACGGGCATCGGTTTCATATTCGACGTGCGCCGTCGAAATGGTGATGCCGCGCTCGCGCTCTTCGGGAGCCTTGTCGATATTGGCGAAGTCGACGGCTTCACCGCCGCCAGCTTCCGCCAGCACCCTGGTGATCGCAGCGGTCAGCGTCGTCTTGCCATGATCGACATGACCGATGGTGCCGACATTGACGTGCGGCTTGTTGCGCTCAAACTTCTCTTTCGACATTTTCGTCTTTCCTCTGTCTTAAATTCCAAATGCAATCAAAAACGGCAGCTGTTCGCCTATGCGAGCTTCGCCTTCACTTCATCCGCGACATTCTGAGGCACTTCCTCATAATGAGAGAACTGCATCGTATACTGGGCACGGCCCTGACTGAACGAGCGAAGCTCATTAACGTAGCCGAACATATTCGCAAGGGGGACAATTGCATCCACCGTCTGCGCATTGCCGCGGCTGTCGGTGCCCTGCACCTGACCGCGACGGCTGTTCAAATCGCCAATGACGTCGCCCAGATACTCTTCCGGCGTAACCACTTCAACCTTCATCACCGGCTCGAGCAATTTGATGCCCGACTGCTTGGCGACTTCGCGCATCGCTGCACGGCCGGCGATTTCAAACGCCAGCGCCGAAGAGTCGACGTCATGGTATTTGCCGTCGGTGAGTTCGATCGCGAAGTCGATGATCGGGAAGCCGATCAGCGAGCCGGTCTCGGCGGTTTCGCGCATGCCCTTTTCGACCGACGGGATGTATTCCTTCGGAATGTTACCGCCCTTGATCGAATCCTCGAAGGTGATGCCCGAACCGCGCTCGCCCGGAGCGATGTTCAGCTTCACTTCGGCGAACTGGCCTGAACCGCCCGATTGCTTCTTATGCGTGTAAGTGAAGCCTTCGACGGGGCGCTTCAGGCTTTCGCGATAGGCGACCTGCGGCGCGCCGACATTGGCGTCGACCTTGAACTCGCGCTTCATGCGATCGACGAGAATCTCGAGATGGAGCTCGCCCATCCCCTTGATGATCGTCTGGCCCGATTCTTCATCGGACGTCACACGGAAGCTCGGATCCTCGGCCGCGAGACGGTGGAGCGCGATACCCATCTTTTCCTGGTCGGCCTTGGTTTTCGGTTCGACGGCAACCTCGATGACCGGATCGGGGAATTCCATCCGCTCGAGAATGATCGGTTTGTTCGCCGCGCACAGCGTATCGCCCGTCGTGACATCTTTGAGGCCGGCAATCGCGACAATGTCGCCGGCATAGGCCGTTTCGATGTCTTCGCGGTCATTGGCATGCATCAACAGCATGCGGCCGATCTTTTCCTTCGAGTCCTTGACCGAGTTCAGCACCTGGTCGGCACGCTCGAGCTTGCCTGAATAGACGCGGCAGAAGGTCAGCGTACCGACAAAGGGGTCGGTCATGATCTTGAACGCAAGCGCCGAAAAAGGAGCATCGTCGCTCGACGCGCGCGATTCCATTTCGTCATCGTCCTTGGCATCGGGCTTGATACCCTCGATGGCCGCAACGTCGGTTGGCGCCGGCAGATAATCGACCACCGCGTCGAGCAATGGCTGGACGCCCTTGTTCTTGAACGCCGAACCACAGAGAACCGGCACGAACGCCTGTTCGAGCGTACCCTTGCGGATCATTTTCTTGAGCGTGGCGAGATCGGGCTCATTGCCTTCGAGATAGGCTTCCATGACATCGTCGTCCTGTTCGACGGCGAGTTCGAGCATGGTTTCGCGAGCGGCGGCGGCGGCATCGACCATATCTTCGGGAATATCGGTGATCTCGAATTCGGCGCCGAGCGATTCATCCTTCCAGATGATCGCATTGTTGGCGACGAGATCGACAACGCCCTTGAGACCCGACTCAATGCCGATTGGCAGCGTCAGAACCAGCGGCGTCGCGCCGAGCCGGTCGACGATCATTTCGACGCACATCTCGAAATTGGCGCCCGTGCGATCGAGCTTGTTGATGAAGCACATCCGCGGCACCTTATAACGATCGGCCTGACGCCACACCGTTTCGGACTGCGGCTCGACCCCGGCAACACCGTCGAACACCGCGACCGCGCCATCGAGCACGCGAAGCGCACGCTCGACTTCGATCGTGAAGTCGACATGGCCGGGCGTATCGATGATGTTGATCCGGTGATCTTTCCAGAACGTCGTCGTCGCAGCAGACGTGATCGTGATCCCACGCTCCTGCTCCTGCTCCATCCAGTCCATCGTCGCGGCGCCGTCATGGACTTCGCCGATCTTGTAGGACTTGCCGGTGTAATAGAGGAGGCGTTCGGTCGTCGTCGTCTTACCGGCATCGATATGGGCCATGATGCCGATGTTGCGATACATTTCGATCGAAGTGTCGCGGGCCATTGTCTTTGCTCCAATGCCGGGCCCCATGCCCGGCGGGTCAGTGTTTCGTGACTAGCAGCGCCAGTTGTCGGCGGCGTTCCTGCTATCCCGCTGTTACCAACGGTAGTGCGAAAAGGCGCGGTTGGCTTCGGCCATCTTATGCGTGTCTTCACGCTTCTTGACAGCATTGCCGCGATTGTTCGCCGCATCCATCAGCTCGGCCGAAAGCCGCGCCGCCATCGTCTTTTCGCCGCGACCGCGCGCTGCGCCGATCAGCCAGCGGATGGCCAGCGCCTGGGCGCGCTCGGGGCGAACCTCGACCGGCACCTGATAGGTGGCACCGCCAACGCGGCGGCTGCGGACTTCGACGCCCGGTTTGATGTTGTTGAGCGCATCATGAAACGTCTGGATCGGATCGGTTTTGGCGCGTGCTTCGACCTGGTCGAGAGCGCCATAGACGATACCTTCGGCGACGGATTTCTTCCCGTCATACATCAGATTGTTCATGAATTTGCTGAGCACCGGATCTCCGAATTTGGGATCGGGCAGGATTTCGCGTTTTTCAGGGCGACGACGACGTGCCATGGTTCAATACCTCTTTCGACGATCTGGTTATTTGGGCCGCTTGGCGCCGTATTTCGAACGGCTTTGCCTGCGATCCTTGACGCCCTGCGTATCGAGCACGCCGCGCAGCACATGATAGCGCACACCGGGAAGGTCGCGCACGCGGCCGCCGCGGATCAGCACGACGCTGTGCTCCTGCAGGTTGTGGCCCTCGCCCGGAATATAGCTGATGACTTCGCGCTGGTTGGTCAGGCGAACCTTGGCAACTTTACGCAGAGCCGAGTTCGGCTTTTTCGGGGTTGTCGTATAGACGCGCGTGCAGACGCCCCGCTTCTGCGGGTTGGCCTCCATCGCGGGCACTTTCGATTTCGCCTTTTGCGGCGTGCGGCCCTTGCGGACCAGTTGGTTAATCGTCGGCATGAAGCCCTTCACCTTTTCAGTTACTCTACCAATGCGCGTGCTGCGCAAGCGATCCGAATCGTCCGAACCGAGAACGCACAAAGGCCCTACGGACAACCGCGAACGGCTCCGCAAGGCCCATCACACGCCAATGGCAATGTTCAAGCTCGTCCCGCTTTCGGAGGCAAAGCCCCCCGGAACGAGGCGCGCATATAGCGGTGGCGACAGGCAGGGTCAACGGGCCGGACGGCACTTTTTGTGGCGCTGCAGCATTTCGCAGCGTAGGCCGTTTGCCGCCAATGCCGATCGATGCTCTCCTTCGCGATGCTCGCGCCTGCCGGCTCTGCTCGGGCAACATCCCCGATCCGATCCGGCCCGTCCTGCAAGTCCATCCCAAGGCGCGGGTCCTGATCGCGGGTCAGGCGCCGGGGCGCAAGGTGCAGGAAAGCGGTATCCCGTTCGACGATGCGAGCGGCGAGCGGCTGCGCGACTGGATGGGCGTGGACCGCGAAACCTTTTACGACGAGACGCAGGTCGCGATCCTGCCGATGGCGTTCTGCTATCCGGGCAAGGGCGAGTCGGGCGACCTTGCGCCGCCGCCGGTCTGCGCCGAGACCTGGCGGGAGAAGCTGCTCGCCAAGCTGCCCGATATTCGGTTGACGCTTGTTATCGGACAATATGCGCAACGCTGGCATCTCGATGCGCCGCGCAAGAATTTGACCGAAACCGTCCGCCATTGGCGCGACCATGGCGAGGCCATCATCCCGCTCCCCCATCCCAGCCCGCGCAACAACATCTGGTTCGCGAAAAACCCGTGGTTCACCGATAATCTTCTTCCGGACTTGCGCGCGCGGGTGGAGCGGGCATTAGCTTGAGCGATGGAACGGCTTGCGCTTCCCGCCACGCTGCTGACCGTCGCGCTCGGCGTACTGATCATGGCGCAGTTCATCGCGATCCCGCTGAGCTCGGGCGAAGCACGCGAAAATCTGGCGACCGCGCTGACGCCGACCGAATCTTTTGTTCCCGAAGACGAAGGTGCCGACGGCCTTGCAGGGATCGAGCAACTCGACGCCCGCTCGGGGCTGGTCGATTACAACGCGCTCGATTGGCAGATCATCGGTCTGATGGAGGATCCGCAGATGGTCGGGCTGGCCGTCGCGGTCGTCGAAAATGGCGAGACGGTTTTTGCCCGCGGCTATGGCGAGACGCTCGTCGATACGGGCGAGCCGGTGACCATCGACACCGTGTTCCGCTGGGCGTCGCTCTCCAAAGGCGTGGCGGCGACGATGGTCGCGATGCTCGCGGGCGACGGCGCGATCGACATGAACGCGCCGCTCTCGCGCTATGTGCCTTCGATGCGACTGCCAGGCGCGGCACAGCTGCAGGCGACGGTACGCGATATGCTCTCGCACCGGCTCGGCATCGAACGCCATGGCCATGACATGCGGCTCGAACGCGACGAGGATCCCTATGTCCTGCGCGGCGCGCTCGCCGGCTATCCCTATGCGTGCCCGCCGGGCACCTGCCACCGTTATCAGAATGTCGGCTTCGACGGCGCGTCCGAACTCGTCGAAGGCGTGACCGGGCAGAGCTATGAAGCGGCAACGCGCGAACGCCTGCTTGCTCCGCTCGGGATGACGAGCGTCACCATGTCGCGGCGCGGGTTGTGGGAAAGCGCAAGCTGGGCGCGCAGCCACAATCGATCGCGCGAGGAGGTGCCCGTCGTCCTGCCCTATTACCGGATACCGGCGGCGGGCGGCGTCAACGGATCGATCCGCGATATGGCGCGCTGGATCGAGGCGCAGCTCGGCGAAGCGCCCGATGTCCTGCCGCGTGCGATCCTCGCGACGGTGCAAACGCCGGTCGTCCGCACCGAACGAGAGGATCGCCGCAACCGGCGTTATGCCGGTCGGATCGGCAACACCTATTATGCGCTGGGCTGGCGGGTTTACGATTATGCCGGGCACCGGGTGATCGCGCATCGCGGCGCGGTGCGCGGCTATCGCGCGATGATCATGTTCGATCCGGTACGGCGCAGCGGCGTCGCGATCCTCTCCAATTCGGACAGCGGCCGTCCCTTTACCATCCCGATGGCGGTGTTCGACCAGCTTTACGGCCTGCCCGAGGCCGACTGGATCGAAGGCAGCGGCGCGCCGGGGGGCGCCGCCACGCCCGGTCCGGCCATCCCCGGCGGGCCGCCGATGATCGAAGGCCGCCGCCGCCCCGGAGACATTCACAGTTCAGAATCCGGCCGTTAGGGACGGGTCATGGACGATGCCGCCCCTTCCCGCTGGCGCTATCTATGGCTGGCGCTGCTCGCGCTCGCACTCGCGGCGTTGATCAATGGCTGCACCAGCTATGCGCGCGATCGGCTCTACGCACCCTCCGAACGTGCGCTCGAAATTCCCCAATGGGTCGGCGCCGTCCCCGAAGAGGTGACCGTCACCACCGAGGACGGCCTGACGCTTCCGGGCTTTTACTGGGTGCCGGCGGAGGGCGAGCATGATGTGATCCTCGTGCTCCACGGTCGCCGCGATACCTATGCGCGGATGGCGGGCTATGTGCAGCGTTTGCAACAGGATGGCCGCGGCGTGCTTGTCGCATCCTATCGCGGATTCAACGGCAATCCGGGATCGCCGTCGCAGTCCGGGCTGATCGCCGACGCGCAGGCGTTTTTCCGTCTGGCGCGCGAACGGGCAGGCAGAGAGGGCGATGTCTATGTCTTTGGCCATTCGCTCGGCGGCGGCGTCGCTTTTCAGCTCGCCGCGCGCGAGGAACTCGCCGGCGTCATCACACTCGGCACCTTCACCGATATCGAAGCGGTCGCGCCCTTTTATGCCGGTCCGTTCATCCCCGATAGCTGGCGCAGCCTTGCGACACTCGCGGAGGTCGCCGAGCCGCTGCTCCTCATCCACGGCGCCGAAGATAACTATGTCGAGCCGCGCAATTCGCGCGAACTCTTCGCCGCGACCTGCTCTGAAGCCGCGCTCGCGATTATCGCCGGCGTCCGTCACAAACCCAATTTCCGGATCATCCAACCGGTCATGACCCGATGGATCAACGCGACCGAAGCGGGCACATCCGGGCAGCTGGCCGCGCAGGATGGCGCGAGATGGGAGCACAAACCGGCCTGCGAAAAGCGTTAGCCGCACTATGTTTTCGCAGCAGCACCGCTAGAGCACGGGCCATGAACTGGACAAGGATCGCGCTGTTCGGGGTATTGATATCGGCGATATCGCTGGTGTCGCTGGAAATGTGGCTACGCTTCCGCCCAGCCCAAGACCCGATGGTCTGGGTCGTTTCGGACGATCTGGGCTATTATCCCGCCCCCAATCAGTTTTCGGGAAATCGCCAGATCACCGAGCTTTCGATGCGCGACGGTCCGTTCGACGGTTCAAGCGACAATGACACGCTGATCCTGGGCGATTCGATCGTTTTCGGGCGGCAATATGATCATCCGACCATCCCGGTCTGGCAGATCGGGGCGGGCGGCTGGTCGCTGCTCAATCTGCTTGCCTGGGTCGACGCTCACCCGGACGCGGTCGGCCGGATCGAACATTTCATCGTCATCCTCAACGCGCGCGATTTTGGTCCGTTAACGCCCTGGCCGGGCGATGCGATCAAGCCGACCGGCCCGCCCATCAGCTATGCCTGGCGCTTTATCGTCTGGAACTGGCATGCGCGTATCGCATGGCGGCTGCGGAGCGACGACATGGCGCCCGACGGCAATTGGCGCGACCCCCTGCGCGAGTTTTGCGGACGACGGCACGTCACCTTCGTCATGCTGCCGTACCGGTCCGAACTGGGGGCCGGCTGGGACGAGATTTTCGCCGATCGCCGTGGGGATCTGGCGGAGCAATGTCCGCAATCCGAAATTATCGACGTGGCGCAGGTCGAAGGCTGGTCGCGCAACATCTACAACGATCATGTCCATCCTGTGGAAGAGCGATGGATTCCCATTGTCAGGGACGTGATAGATGGCGGCGTATCGATACCCGAAGGGGAAACCGGCGGCGGGTAACGCCGCGATTGCGGCTCAAGCCGGGCGGAGCCGGTGCGCAGCGAGTTTCTCGTAATAGGGCAATGCCTGCTCATGGACTGCCCGGCTCGCTTCGGGCACTTCGGCTTCGTCGCCGGGCGGCGGTGCGAAACCCGAACTCTCTTCGACGCGGTTATACCAGTGACGGCCCCAGACGCCGTCTTCGGGTCGCCGCCCCGGCTTCCAGCGCAGCATCGCCTCGTCCCAACGAATGTCGAGCGCGGTGCAGAGCTGGCTGAGCACACCATTCGGATCGCGCAGGACGTCGGTGCTGTCGATCACCGGCGGCGCCTTGCCCTGCCGGTCGGCCTCGCGCTCGAAATAGTCGGCCATCCGCCCGAAGCCGAGATTCTCGAACACGACGTTGACGCCTTTGGCCGCATAGCTGGCGATGACGCGCGCCGGATCGCGGATCAGGAAGGCGTGGCGATGATCGGGGAAATCGTCGATCGATATGCCGCCGACCATATGGTGCGGCATATGTTTCTGATACCAGATCGGCGCGCCGCCGGGTGGATCGCCGCGCATCGTTTGCGCGATGCTGCCCCAGTCGCAATCCATCGACGCCATTGTCTCGTCGGCCAGCGGCTGGGCTTCGCCCGTCGCCTTGAGGAAGGCGCCGTAAAAGGGCTCGTCGGTGACGAAGCAATCGGCGCGGGAGCCGAAGCTGCGCATCATCGCGGTCGAGATATTGCGCGGGCCCGACCACATCGCGATCCGGATGGTCATGAGCGGGATTCCTTTGTCAGAATTTTCCTGACGGAAAATCGCCGCACCGGCCGACAGGTCGAGTCTGACAATCCAAACCCATCAAGGCCGTCCCCTCGCCGCCACATCCGCCTCAAGCCGTGCGCCGTAGAGTTGCTGCAGCCGCTCGACCATCGGGCCGCGTCCATCGGTCAGGCCGCGCCCATCGACTTCGGTCACGGGAACGACACCGGCGAAGGTCCCGGTCACGAACGCCTCGTCGGCGCCATGGACATCGGTCAGCGAAAAATTCTTCTCGAACACCGGAATTCCTTCTTCGCGGCACATCTCGATGACATGGGCGCGGGT
>JABDLY010000189.1 GCA_013001755.1 Sphingomonadaceae bacterium | reverse complement strand
TGATTACCTATGGCACGCGGCGCCCGATCAACCCGCCGGCCGGTATCGTGGTCGATGGCAATGAGGATATTCGCGGCTATTTCGAGGGCAATGGGCGCTTCCAGTTCACCCCCCATTGGAGCGTTACCGGGTCCACCCGGCTGACGACCGACGACACCTTTTTGCGCCGCTATGATATTTCTCGCGACGACCGGCTTCGCTCGACGGTCAATGCCGAACGCATCGGCGAAGACAGTTATTTCTCGATTGCCGGATGGGCGGTGCAGGACCTGCGTGTGACTGCCGATGCCGGGCAGCAGCCGATCGCCCTCCCCGCGATCGATTACCGCTATCGCTTCGACGAACCGTGGGTTGGCGGGCGCGTCAATCTCCAGCTCAACAGCCTCGGCATCTTGCGGACCGACGGGCAAGATACGCAGCGTGCCTTTGCCAGCGCCGAATGGAATCTTCGCCGGGTGACCGGATGGGGCCAGGAGGTCACGCTGACGGCGCTGGCGCGCGGCGACGCTTATCATTCCGACGAAAATGCCGATACCATCACCGCCATTTATCGCGGGATGAGCGGATGGCAGTTTCGCGGCATCGGAGCGATCGCCGCCGATATGCGCTGGCCCTTTGTCGGAGAGGCCTTCGGCGGTATCCAGCGCGTTTCGCCGCGCGTCCAGCTCGTCGCCACACCGCCGCTCAGCAATCTCGCAGTGCCCAACGAAGATTCACGATCGATCGAGCTCGAGAACGCCAATATCTTCTCGCTCAACCGCTTTCCGGGCTACGACCGTTTCGAGGACGGCGTTCGCATTACTTATGGGGGTGAATATGCGCTCGACGTGCCGCGCCTCTCGCTGCGCGCGAGCATCGGGCAAAGCTATCGTCTCACCCGCAAGCCGACACTGTTTCCCGATGGCACCGGGTTGGGATCTCGCTTTTCCGACATCGTCGGCCGTTTCGAGGCGCGTTATGGCCGCTTCCTGTCGCTGACCAATCGGTTTCGGCTCGACAAGGACAACCTGACTATCCGCCGTGCCGAGATCGATTTCGCCGTAGGCTCGCGCACCACCTATGCCGAGATCGGCTATCTGCGTCTCGATCGCGATATCACCTTCAATGTAGAAGATTTGCGCGACCGCGAAGAAGCGCGTGCCGCCGTGCGCGTGGCGATCGGACCCTATTGGTCGGTCTTCGGATCGGCAGTCGTCGATCTCACCAGCCAGCGCGAAGATCCGCTTTCGCTATCGGACGGTTTCGATCCTGTCCGCACAAGGCTCGGCATCGGTTATCAAGACGAGGGACTTGAGTTCGGCTTTACATGGCGCCGCGACTATGACGATACCGGCGATGCCCGGAGAGGCAACACTTTCCTGTTTAGGGTCGCGCTCACCAATTTGGGCCGCTAAGCGCAGGTTCAGGATAAAGAGGGCATGAAATTGCCATGATTTGCTGGCTATCGCCCGCACCAATGAAATTACAGCGAGACACAGAGAAAATGCGACAACAGCGTATCATGCGCCGGTTTGCCGGGCTTGTAGCTATCATTATCGGATTCGGGGCGACGGCCGCGGTTGCGCAGCTGTCGCAGCCGTCAACGCCCAATTCGGCGACGCAATTGCGCTTGCCCGAAGAATTCATGGTTTTCGGCGAACGCGACCCCAATGTGCGCAAGCCCACGGCGATCATCAATGGCGACATCATCACCCGTACCGATGTCGATCATCGCGTGGCACTGGTGCTGGCATCGAACCCCGGCGCGCAGATTTCGGACGAACAGATGCAGCAGCTGCGGCTTGAAGTCGTACGGAACCTGATCGACGAAATGTTGCAAGTCCAGGAGGCGGAGGCGAATGAGATCAGCATTACCGAGGACGAGCTCAACCAGGCCTATTCGGAATTCGTAGGCAGGCAGAGCCTCAACCCCGAACAATTCGCCACCTATCTGCGCGAACAGGGCTCATCCGAGAACACGCTTCAGCGACAGATCGCCGCCGAACTGGCATGGACGCGGCTGCTTCGCCGCCGGGTCAATCCGTTCGTCAATGTGAGCGACGCAGAGGTACAGGACATTGTCGATCGGCTGGAATCTTCCCGCGGCCAGACCGAATATCGCGTGTCCGAGATATTCCTTCCGGCTACACCGGCCGACGAAGCGCAGGTGCTCGCCCAAGCCGAAGATTTGATCGAGCAGATGCGCGCGGGCGCCCCGTTCGCCGCGATTGCGCGGGTTTACTCGCGCGCATCGACGGCTGCTGTCGGCGGCGATCTTGGCTGGATCCGGCCTGAACAGCTTCCCGCGCCGCTCGATCAGGCAGTCCAGCAGGTCCCGCGCGGCTCGCTCAGTGCGCCGATTCCGATTCCGGGCGGTTTTTCGATCATCGCCATTGCCGATCAGCGGCAGGTCCTGACCGCCGACCCGCGCGACGCGTTGCTCAGCCTGAAGCAGGTTTCGATTATTTTTGCTCCGGGCACGCCCCGCGAAGTTGCGGAGCCGCGCGTGGCGGCACTGGCCGAAGCGACACAGGCCGGCGGCGGTTGCGGCGTGGCCAACGACATCGCCTCGTCGATAAACGCCGAAGTCGTCGAGAATGACGGTGTTCGGCTGCGCGATCTCCCCGAAGCGCTGCAGGAAGCGATGCTCAACATGCAGATCGGCGAATCAACCCCACCCTTCGGATCGCTCGATCAGGGCGTCCGGGTTTTGATCCTTTGCGGGCGCGACGCGCCGACACAGGCCGCCGAACCGGACGCCGAAGTGATCATGGCGCGGATGGAGAATGAGCGGGTCAACCGGCGCGCCGAGCGCTATCTGCGCGATCTTCGCCGCGATGCGGTGATCGAATATCGCTAGGTCGCCGGCATGACGATAAACCCGATAGCAGTATCGCTTGGCGATCCCGCGGGTATCGGGCCTGAAATACTCGCCAAATCGTGGCGCGAGCGCGACAACCACACTCTCCCGGTTTTCTTTGGCGTGGGCGACGAGCACGCGCTGAAAAAGGCCTATTCGGGCCCCGTCGAAGTTATTTCCGAACCGCGCGAAGCGGGCGAAGTCTTCGACAATGCCGTGCCGTTGCTGCCGGTCAATACGAACGACCGCACGACTGCCGGGCAGCCGACGGCGGAGAGCGCGCGCTGTGCGTTGGATTCGCTTGAGCTAGCGGTCGGTCTTGCCCGTTCGGGCGCCGCGGGCGCCGTCGTGACCGGACCGGTATCGAAGGCCAAGCTCTATGATATCGGGTTCTCGCATCCCGGCCAGACCGAGTTCGTAGCCGAACGCTGCGGAGTTGCACGCGAGAATGCTGCCATGATGCTGGCCGGCCCGACTCTGCGTACCGTCCCGATTACAACGCATATTCCCGTGCGCGACGTGCCCCAGGTTCTGACGATCGAGCTCGTCGTGCGCAAGGGTCGCGCCGCTGCGCGCGGTCTGACGCGTAATTTCGGTATCCGCCGCCCCCGGCTCGCTTTTGCGGGCCTCAATCCGCATGCCGGCGAGTATGGGACCATTGGCCGCGAAGAGATCGATGTTATCGCGCCGGCGATCGAGATGTTGCGTTCCGAAGGAATCGATGCGAGCGGCCCGTTTGCCGCAGATACGCTGTTCCACGAGGCGGCGCGGCGGAGCTATGATTGCGCACTTTGCCCGACGCACGATCAAGCGCTGATCCCGCTCAAGACGTTGCATTTCGATGAAGGCGTCAATCTGACGCTGGGGCTGCCGATCGTACGGACCTCGCCCGACCATGGCACGGCGTTCCAGATCGCGGGACAGGGCAAGGCGCATCCCGGCGCGACGATTGCCGCCATCGGGCTGGCCGCATTTTGCGCCAACCACCGCGCCGTTTCCGAGGCTGCAGCCGCCGCGTGACCGAAAGGCCGCCGCTGCGCGAGGTCATCGCACGGCACGGATTGCGCGCGAACAAGGCGCTTGGTCAGAATTTTCTGCTCGACCCGCAGCTCCTTTTGAAGATTGCCGCCATTCCCGGCGATCTCTGCGGCAAAACTGTTTATGAAGTCGGACCGGGACCCGGTGGCCTGACGCGCGCTCTGCTGGATCGCGGGGCACATGTCGTGGCTGTCGAGCGCGACAATCGGTGTATCTCTGCGCTCGGGGAATTGGCCGAAACCGCTTCTGGGCGACTGGATAATATCGAGGCCAACGCCCTGAAAATTGACGAGCCCGATCTCTTCCGGGCTGGTGTGGCGCACATAGTCTCCAACCTGCCTTACAATATAGGTACCGCGCTCCTCGTCCGCTGGCTGACGATCGAAAGCTGGCCACCTTGGTGGCAATCACTGACCTTGATGTTCCAGCAGGAAGTCGCCGAGCGGATCGCCGCCGCGCCGGGATCGTCGGCCTATGGCCGGCTGTCGGTCCTGGCCCAGTGGCGCTCAAGCGCGAAAATCGCGCTCAACGTCCATCGCTCCGCTTTTG
>JABDLY010000150.1 GCA_013001755.1 Sphingomonadaceae bacterium | reverse complement strand
CATACCGATAGCCTTGATCGGGCGTTCGAGAACGACCTGCTTCTTGGTGACCGTTTCGCCGCGCTCCTCGAGCGCCGCGACAATGTCACGCACCGCGACCGAACCATAAAGCTGGCCGGTTTGCGATGCCTGGCGGATCAGCTCGATCGTTACATTGTCGAGCTTCTTGCCTTCCTTTGCGGCGGCATCGCGGCGTTCGGCATTCTCTGCCTCAAGCCGTTCGCGATTTTCCTCGAAAACCTTCTTGTTCGCGGCATTGGCGCGCAGGGCTTTCTTGTTCGGCAACAGGAAGTTGCGGGCAAAGCCGTCCTTCACGGTGACGACATCGCCGATGTTGCCAAGGCTGCCGACGCGTTCGAGCAAAATGATATCCATGATCCCGCTCCCTATTTAACGAGGTACGGCAGCAGGCCGAGATGGCGGGCGCGCTTGATCGCACGGGCCAGCTCACGCTGCTTTTTGGCCGAAACGGCGGTGATGCGCGAAGGAACGATCTTGCCGCGCTCGGAGAGAAACCCCTGGAGCAGCTTCGTGTCCTTGTAATCGATGACGGGCGCGTCCTTGCCGGAAAACGGGCAGGATTTGCGGCGGCGGAAAAATGGGCGGGCCATTATTTGTCTCCCCGGCTTTCGTTTTCAGCGTCGCGGCGGCGCTTTTTTTCCGCCTTGCGCATCATGACAGACGGGCCTTCTTCATGCTCGTCGACCTTGATCGTCATATAGCGGATCACGTCTTCGTTGATCCGCGTCTGGCGTTCGAGCTCCTCGACGACCGTGCCCGGTGCGTCGACATGGAGCATCACATAGTGCGCCTTGCGGTTTTTCTGGATTGTGTAGGCGAGCGATTTGAGGCCCCAGGTCTCGGTCTTGGTGACCTTGCCGTCATTCGCTTCGATGATCTTGGTAGCTTCTTCGGCCAGGCTATCTACCTGTGCTTGCGCCAGATCCTGACGCGCGAGAAAGACATGCTCGTAAAGCGGCATGCTATATTCCTTCATTTGGCCGATTGCTGACGCCGCGTAATGCGAACGCCCCTCCGGCTGTCGTCTCAAAAATTATCGGGGCGTAAGCACTCAGGCTTCGCCCCGGAAGCGAGCCATTTAGGCGTGATTCGCTGGGTTTGCAAGCGATGATCGCGGGCAGCGGATCGCCGAAGGTCACACTTGGGTCACACCTACCGCACCATCGGACCGGCCCGGTAGAGCTTAAGGTTACACCCGATTGACACCGATCGGCCTTTTGGCGGCCTCCGCACGGGTTAAGGTTACATCTGGTTGACACGAACCGGTTCCATTCGCCGCGAGAACCGGGCTCGTGCGGCGAACCGGGATTGTGAAAGCGGTGAGCGTCGAACATCGCGGCAGGATCGCAACGATTTTCCTACAATAACAGTATTTTCTGCAGTTCGCCCGCTTTAACAAAGCGTTGATTTGCCGGTCGACGCCCATTTTTGCGCAAGCATGTTGCGAAACCGACGCTTAAGCCGCCGCGCCTATTCTCCAAGCCTCCAATGCATGGGCTTGGAAATCGCGCGGGATTCGCAATGCAGATAGCAGTAGAAAAGCCGGAAGATCGCCGCGAGACTGAGCGTCATATCATTTCGCTCGAGGCAAAGGCGCGCCGCCCCAATGGCGGTGCCTTCGCCGCGATAACGATCACCGACATTTCTGTAGGCGGCTTCCAGACGCTCGGGCTGGAGCCGTTTTCGCCCGGCGCGGACGTCTTGATCTATCTGCCCGGAATAGCGCCGCGAAAGGCGACCGTGGTCTGGCAGAGAAACGGGCGAACGGGCTCGCAGTTCGATGAGCCGTTGCACATCGCGGTTGTCGATCATCTGGCGCGGCAGTTTCGGTAGAAGCTATGCAGCGCAAACTCAGCTGAATTCTAGTCCTCCTCGCCCCGAGTAATCACGAAGGCTGCGATACCGGTAACCAGCGCCGCCAGCGTGCCGGTTGCACCGCCGGCCAATATAAGCGCGGTGCCTTGCGGCAAGGCGGCAAGGTTGGCTGCGGCGGCGGCGAGACCTGCCACCACGGTCAGCGCGCCAAAGGCTTTCACCGACGCCCTGGCGTCACGAAACAGGATGAGGCCGAAACCCATCGCCGCGAGGCCGATCAGCAGCTTTGCCAGAAAATAGAAGAGAAACGCGCCGGCAACGAGAGTCCCCATCAAGGGCGCGAAAGCCTCGCCGGCTTGCATTGCCGGCAGGAACATCGAGAGGCCGATTCCGGCCTGTATCACGTTGATAAAGGCCGACACCGCCAGCGCCGACCAGATCAGCGACCGATCGGCATCGCGCGCCATTGCCGCGAGTGCCGCTACCGCCATCAGCGCGAATGCCAGAACTTCGATCGTCCATAAGGCCGAACGCAGCGGCCAGCCCTCGACAATGCCGGTTTCGGCAAGAACGGTGAAATAGACGATCTGCGTAATAACCGTGACGATAAGCGCCGCGGCGACAATCGCGCCGGCGCGGCGCGTGGTGATGGTCATGACGTGTTTCCCCTTGTGGTCCCGAGGGCTTCGCAGCGACCGTGCGTGGGGTTACAGCATTCAGTTACTCGCTATTGCGCGGACGTCGATCGAAGCACCTGTCGTACAAAGATGCTTGTTGCTTACCCCTTGATATAGCCGAACATATGCCCGCCGATCTTGCGCATCTGGATTTCTTCGGAGCCTTCGGTGATCCGGTAGCGGCGGTGGTGGCGGTAGATATGTTCGAACGGCCTGTGCCGTGAATAGCCGATGCCGCCATGTGTCTGCATCGCGCGGTCTGCGGCGTCGCAGCACAGCCGGTTAGCGCGATAGTTGCACATGCTGATCTGGGCCGAGAGGCGCTTGGCGATTTCGGGCTTGGGCATCGTGTCCATCGCCGCGGCGACGCTGTAGATCAACTGGCGGAGCATGGCGGCTTCGGTGTGAAGCTCGACGAGCGGAAACTGGATCGCCTGGTTGGCCGATAGCGGCTTGCCGAAGGGCTTGCGCTCGGCGGCATATGCGATGCTCTCATTGATGCAATATTGCGCGGCGCCGAGCGAGGAGGCGGCTTGGCGGATACGGTTTTCGTGGACGAAATGCTGCGCGCAGGCGAGGCCGAGATCGAGATCGCCAAGTACCGCATCTTCGGGAATCCAGACATCGTTGAGCGCGACCTTGGGATGATCGGTCGGCATGTTGAAGGTCCAGAGATATTCGCCGATTTCGACGCCTTCGGTATCGTAAGGCACGAGGAAACAGCCGATCCCGCGCGCATCGCCATCTTCGCCCGAATGCCGCGCGAAGACCATGCAATGCGTCGCCTTGTGGCTCCCCGTCGTCCACATCTTGTTGCCGTTGATCAGCCACCCGGGCTCGCCGTCGCGATCCTCGCGGACGGCACGGGTATCCATCCAGGTCGCGTCGGAGCCGTGATGTTCTTCGGTCAGCCCGAAGGTCCAGCCCATCTTGCCTTCAAGCATCGCCGGGATGAACTCGGCCTTCTGTTTCTCGGTTCCGAAATCGCGGACCATCAGCGGCTGGACGAGATTGCCGACGATCGAGCTTTCATTCTGGAGATCGTTGTGGAGGCCAAGCCCGCGCTCGGCGAGATGTTCACGGATCCGCGCCATGGCGAGGTGCGAGCCGTTCTTGCCGCCATATTCTTCCGGCAGCGCAAAGCGGAAATGGCCGGCGTCGTCGGCGGCGCGGCGCATTTCACGAAGCAGTTCCTCCCATTCCTCGCGCGGCAGCCCGTCATTGTCCCAATCGGTCCGCGCATGTTCGCGGCGATGGTCGAAGAAGCGGATATTGTCGTCGCGCTGCTCGATCGGCTTGATCTCGGCCTCGATAAAGGCGTCAAGCTCGGCGAGATAATCTTCGATCTCTTGCGGGATGGTGAAATGGGTCATGAGGGGCTCCTGTGGCGGACTGTGGGCGGGTTCGCGCGGAGACGCGGGGGCGTGAAGAGTCGAAAAACGTCATTGCGAGCGCAGCGAAGCAATCCAGAGCCGCAGACGCAGACGCTTGCCGCTCTGGATTGCTTCGTCGCTTCGCTCCTCGCAATGACGATTAGCCAGTGTTCTTCTCCGCGCCTCCGCGCCTCGGCGTGAATCATGATTCCAACCACCTCTCTTTGGCGACGCGGAAGCCGCCATATTTGGGCTGGTCTATCGAAAGGCGGTCGAGCGCAGTCAGGCGCAGATGATTCCAGAGATCATCGTCGTCGAGGTCGCGTTCACCGGCGCGCAGTGCGGCGCAGAGATTAATATGGGTAGTGCCGATCGCGGCAAGGCGCTCGCTGGCTGCATCTTGACGCTTCTGCCCCCAGGCGGCCTGACGCTGCATGATGCCGAGCGCGTTGTTGGCGACGCGCGCTTCGAACAGCGCATGGCCCTCGGTGCCGGGCATTACCTTTTCCTTGTTCCACTCGATCAGTGCGTTGACGATTTCAGCATAGCCCACCTCGCCGCTATCCGGGAGGAGCGGCGGCTCGGCCCAGTCGAGAGCCCTGTTTTCGGCTTTGCGCATCGCCTCGAATTGCAACAGCAGATCGATCTCGACCTCGCTAGCCCGCCGGCCGATAATCGTCCGCTCCAGCGTGTGCGCGGTGCCGTCGCGATAGCTGTGCCCCATGCGCAGGCAGGCAATGCCCCACCAGAGCGTGTTGTAGAGCAGCCACCAATCGAAACGGCTGCGCTCGACGCTCGACCCGCTCGCCTTTTCATAGGCCGCGATCAGGTTTTCGGCGCTGTCGAACCCGCCGGCTGTCTTCTCGTAATGTCCGAAGCGCCAGCTTGGCGTGCAGATATAGCTGAGATCCTCCATCGGATCGCCGAGATGGGCGAGCTCCCAATCGAGCACGGCGCTAATTCCATCTGCATCGATCATCAAATTGCCCATCCGGTAATCGGCATGGAGCAGTTTGGGCTCGGCAGGGGTTGGGATTTCGCTCTCGAGCCAGTGAAAGGCATAATCGTAGATCGGGATCGCTGCTTCGACCTCGCGATAGGATTGCTCCTGTTCGGCAAGTAGCATTTCAGGCGTGACCTGCTTGATCTCACCCGGAAGGTCGGCCGGATCGATCGCATGGATCGCCGCAAGTTCGCGCGCGCATTGTTCGGTGAGCCGTGCCTCGGCTGACGCGAAATCGGGATTGCCGAGGATTTTATGCGGCAGCGTCTCACCCACGGCGCGCACCATGACGAAACCTTTGCAGAAATCGTTGCGCTCTTCGATCACGGCCAGCACCTCGGGCGCCGTCACGCCGCGGCCCCGCGCGAGTTCGATCAGTTCGGCCTGTGTTTCGAGCGATATCGCCGTCAGCGGGTCGGCATCGCCGCCGCGTTCCGCCATCTCTTCGGGCAGGCGGCGCAACACCATCTCGCGCCCGCCATAATCGAACGCCCAGCTTTCCATGCTGGCGCCGCCCGAAAGCCGGTTGAGACCCGAAAGCTCGCCTTCGCCGAAACGGTCGGCACAAAAGGCGGTGAGCTTGTCGGCGAATTCGGCGTCGGACATCAGGGTGACGTTAGCGTCAAGGTGACGCGCGTTCAACGCTTGCCTAAGTCCGTCATCCCAGCGAAAACTGGGATCTCGTGCAACCGGGCGGAACCGTGCCGCCTTATCTGAGGGAGATCCCGGCTTTCGCCGGGATGACGACAGGGAACTATATGAGAGCCTTTATCTTTCCTGGCCAAGGCAGCCAGTCGGTCGGCATGGGCGCGGCGCTTGCCGAGGCGAGCCCGACAGCGCGCGAGGCGTTTGCGGAAGTCGACGAGGCGCTTGGCCAGCATCTGTTCAAATTGATGACCGAGGGCCCCGAGGGCGAATTGACGCTGACCGAAAACGCGCAGCCGGCGATCATGGCGAATTCGATTGCGACCCTGCGTGTGCTGGAGAAGGAAGGCGGCGTGACGCTGGCCGACAAGGCCGATTTCGTCGCCGGCCACAGCCTTGGCGAATATTCGGCGCTTTGCGGCGCGGGTGCGATCGATCTGGCGACAACCGCGAAACTCCTCAAGAAGCGTGGCTTGGCGATGCAGGAAGCGGTGCCTGTGGGTATCGGCGCGATGGCGGTGTTCCTCGGCCTCGATTTCGAACCGGCAAAAGAGGTCGCCGACGAAGCGGCCGGCGACGAAGTGTGTGTTATCGCCAATGACAATGCGCCGGGGCAGGTTGTGATCTCTGGCCACAAGGCGGCGGTCGACCGCGCCTGCGCGCTCGCCAAGGACGCCGGCGCCAAACGCGCCATGCCGCTTGCCGTTTCCGCGCCGTTTCACTGCCCGCTCATGAAACCGGCGGCCGATGCGATGGCCGAGGCGCTTGAAGGGGTCGAAATCCATGTACCGAGTGCGATGCTCTACGCCAATGTGACCGCTGGCCCCGTCGGCGAGCATGAAGCGATCCGCGGGCTACTCGTCGAACAGGTGACGGCGATGGTCCGCTGGCGCGAGAGCATAGCGGCGATGGCAAAAGAGGGCGTCGACCATTTCGTCGAATTCGGCGGCAAGGTCGTCGCGCCGATGGTGAAGCGGATTGCGGGGGATGCCGAGCAGAAGAGCGTCGTGTCGATGGACGATGTCGAGGCGGTGCTGGCGTCGATTTGACTCACACAAAGACACAAAGGCACGAAGAAGCGAAAGGCGTCATTGCGAGCGTAGCGAAGCAATCCAGAGCCACTGGCGTCGTGTTTGCGACTCTGGATTGCTTCGTCGCTTCGCTCCTCGCAATGACGGCAATCTGATATTCTTCTTTGTGGCTTCGTGCCTTTGTGTGAAACTGAAAACTCAATAACAGGCTAAATATCAATGTTCGATCTTTCAGGAAAAACCGCGCTCGTTACGGGCGCATCGGGCGGCATCGGTTCTGCGATCGCCAAGGGGC
>JABDLY010000139.1 GCA_013001755.1 Sphingomonadaceae bacterium | reverse complement strand
CCTCCCGACCTCCCACTTAGTGTATTCTCATGGGAGGTCGGGAGGGGGTGCGGGCCGGTGCGGCGACATTGCTACAGCAATGTTTTGACAAACTACAACCTGTCGATAGCCGTCAGTATATCGGCGTTCTCCGGTCGGATGCGATAATCGCTTTCGACCATCCTGGCGCGTACGCGGCCGTCTCTGCCGATCACGAAGATTGCCGGACGCGGGACGCCATAGGCGAAGCTGCCTTCGGCATATTGCGGATCGCGCAACTCGAAGGCATCGATCATCGCCGACCCCTGGTCCGACAGCATCGTGTAAGCGATATTCTCGCGCCGCGAGAAATCGGCGAGCACATCGGGCGCATCATAGCTGATTGTCGCCAGCGTATAGCCGCGTTCTTCGAGATCGCCGCGAATGCCGTTGAGGCTCACCATTTGCGACTGGCAATAGCTGCACCAGTCGGCGGAGCGATTGAACACGAGCACAACGCCGTTATCGCCCGCCAGCGTGCCTAGCGTCCGTTCTTCGCCGCTCGCATCGCGCGCCGCGAAATTGGCGGGGATCGTCTCGCCGACAGCAGGACCGGCATCGACCGTATCGGCAGGCGCTTCGACTTCGACGGGATCGGTCGCTGCACCGCCATCGCCGGCACAGGCAACGATACCGATGGTGGCAAGGGCTGAAATAACCGCGATAGTTGCTGCGCGCATCGATCTTCTCCGTCAATGATGTGGCTTTAGATACGGAGATAGAGGGCCGAGGGTTACGATCCAGATCACAGTTATGTGCATTTTGCCGATCATCCTGATCCAGAATACCGTTCAATCGCGATGCCAAGCCTTGCCTAATATGGCGTGGCTGTGAAATAGCGGGGCGAGGGAGAGTGCCATGTCGAACGCCATGACGAGAAACATCATCATTATCGCCGTCGTTGCGATCTTGGTCATCGCCGCGGTGATCGCCATTCCGCAGCTTCTCAACGGGCCGGCCGATGAAGACGGCACCGAAGCATCCGCGACGCAAGCCGAGGATTCGGACGGCGGCACTAGCAGCGACGTGGCGGACCAGGCGGCGGCCGATAACAAGGATGCGCCATCGACCGCGAGCCGATCTTCCGACCCCGAATTGATCGCGGGCGTCCAGGTTGCAGCGCGCGCCGCGAATGCGCAGGCGCCGATGCGGATTGACGAGATTACGACGATGACCAGCGCCACCGCTGTCGGCAATCGCATTGTTTATCGTTATGATGTTTCGCAGCGGCTGCCCCGAGGACAAATCAACGCCATGCGCGACACTATCGCGCAGCAGAACCAGCGTGCGGTCTGTTCAAACGCGCAAGTCAGGCAGATCATCGATCGCGGCGCCGAGATCGAATATGCCTATTACGGACCCGGCGACCAGTTGCTGTTCAGCACGCCGATTACCAGCTGCTAGGGCAGCAATAATGCGGTTGGCCAATATCGCCGCCCTGATCCGGCGGCTTTAATCCTGCGGCGGATAGCGATCGAAGGCGGGCAGTTCATGCGCGCTTTGCATCCAGCTCAGCCGCTCGGCCACCTGGATATGGGCTTCGGGCGGCAGAGCTGCGGGATCGTCGAGCGTCGCCGACTGGATATCGACCACTCCCGGCAGCATGTCGCCATTGAAATAGAAGAGTCCCGATCCGCATTCGCCGCAGAAATGCCGCCGTGCATGTTCGGATGACGAATAAACCTTGGGTTCTCCCTTGGTGACCGTCAGCGCATCCTCGGGATACATCACCCAGCCGACCATCGGCGCTCCTGAATGTCGCCGGCAATCGCCGCAATGGCAAAGCGCATGGTTGAGCGGATCGCCCGCCAGTTCATAGCTAATGGCGCCGCAATGGCAGTGGCCTTTATGGGTCATTTCAGTTCTCCTTTCGGAGAGCATTAGAGCACATATTTGCTGAGGTCGGTATCGCGCGCGACTTCGGCGAGCTGGCTGTCGACATAGGCGGCGTCGATTACCAGTTTCTCGCCGTCTGGTTCATCCGAACCTGCGGCGAAGCTCACTTCCTCGACCAGCTTTTCCATCACCGTCTGCAGGCGCCGCGCGCCGATATTCTCGATGGCTTCGTTCACCTCCGCCGCGATTTTCGCGAGCGAGGCGATCGCGTCTTCGGTGATCTCGATCTCGACGCCTTCGGTGCCGATGAGTGCCTTGTATTGTTCGGGCAAATTGGCCTTCGTTTCTGTCAGGATGCGGACGAAATCTTCTTCGGTCAGTGCGCGTAGCTCGACGCGGATCGGGAGCCGGCCCTGGAGCTCTGGCAGCATGTCGCTGGGCTTGGCGACATGGAAGGCGCCCGAGGCGATGAACAGGATATGGTCGGTCTTCATCGGCCCATATTTGGTCGCGACGGTCGTGCCTTCGATCAATGGCAACAGATCGCGCTGAACGCCCTCGCGGCTTACCGATCCGCCGCGTACGTCCGACACCGCGATCTTGTCGATCTCGTCGAGAAAGACGATGCCGTTCGCCTCGGCATTGGCGAGCGCGACGCGGGCGACATCGTCCTGATCCATCCGCTTTTCGGATTCTTCCTCGACCAGCTTGTCCCAGGCATCGGCGACGCGCATCTTGCGGCGTTTCTTGTTCTGCTGGCCGAATGCCTTGCCCATCATTTCTGACAGGTTGATCATGCCGACATTGCCGCCCATGCCGGGGATATCCATCGGCATGCTGGGCGTGTCCTCGACCTCGATCTCGACCTCGGTATCGTTCATGTGATTGTCGGCTACCCGCTGGCGAAAGCTCTCGCGCGTCGCGTCCGAAGCACCTTTGCCGGTCAGCGCATCGAGCAGCCGCTCCATCGCCGCCTTGCTCGCATCTTCGCGCACCGCCTCACGCCGCCGGTCCTTTTCGAGCCGCACCGCATCTTCGACGAGATCGCGCGCGATCTGTTCGACATCGCGGCCGACATAACCGACTTCGGTGAACTTGGTCGCTTCGATCTTTACGAAGGGCGCATCGGCGAGCTTGGCGAGACGGCGGCTGATCTCGGTCTTGCCGCAACCCGTCGGCCCGATCATCAGGATATTCTTCGGCGTCACCTCGGCACGCAGGTCCTCGGGAAGCCGTTGTCGGCGCCAGCGATTGCGCAGCGCGACGGCAACCGCGCGCTTGGCGTCTTTCTGGCCGATGATATGCTCGTCGAGCGCAGCGACGATGGCTTTGGGAGTGAGGGCGTCGTTCATGGTGATCCGTTGGTCAGAGGAGATGTGCGGTCTAGGCGTCCAGATTGGGGTGGCGGCGTCCCGCTTCAAGCTTCGGCGTTCCGGCACGGCATTGCATCGAAGATATCGGCATGGTTTACAAGGATCGCCGCTCCTAGTTGCGGATCGGGCTCGGTCGACCAATTCCGGTAATCCGTCGAACCGCCGCAGACGATGCCGTCCGAACGGGGAAACATATAGGCCCCGCCGGGGCCCTTCATCGCATAGTCGATTTCGGGCTGCGGCAGGAGGATCTCGAGCTGGCCGCGAACGGGAATAAGCTCTTCATCGCCAAACAGCGCGCGCGCCCCGAGGCCTGTACAGTTGAAGATTGTGTTTTCGGGGAGCGCTGCGATGTCGCCGGCGGTTGCAAAATCCCGGACGACGACATTGCCGCCAGCCACTCTTATGTCTTCGAGAAGCTCGCGCAGGAAGACCGGTGGCTCGATGAACATTTCGGGTATTCGCCGCGCATAGGGTTGCGCGAACGGGTGTTGGCCCGGATCGAGAATTTCCGCCTCGGGCAGGATATGGGCCAGCAACGCCGCCGTGTTGCCGGTGCGCGAAGGCCGGTTCGAAAGCGAATAGAGATCGTGCCAATGGACGCCGTAGCGCTCGCCCGCCATGATCTGAAAGCGCCGATAACTATATTCGGACGCCGCAACGAATTGTCGCTCAAATGCCGGCGTCATGGCGTTCGAGCTATAGACGATCGAGGGATACCATTCGCCGCCGGCGATGTTGCTTGTCGTCATTGGCGGCAGCGCCTTGGTGTAGATGGTCACCGGCACGCCCTGCTCGATCAGCAGCCATGCCGTCGTCAGCCCCATAATGCCCGATCCGATCACCGCCGCCGGGCCATCATGTCCATGCAGACCGAGATCGATGGCGAGCCGCGAGCTGCCCCAGCTCAGCGTAATGCCGCCGCCGCCATGGCCGTAATTATGGATCAGCGCCTTGTCGCCCAACGTCTCGCGCTCGACGCGAAAACCCGCGCGCCGGTACGGCCGCAATCCGACGACCGAGCGAATGCGCCGCCCTTCGGACACGCGAACCGGCGGCAGCATGCAGCGCGTTACCGATGCCGCTTGCGGCGGCGTGGTTCCTGTAATCGTGCAGCCGCTCGCCAGTATCGCACCGGTTCCGGCGGCCGCGCCTTTGAGCAGGCTGCGCCGGGAAAGCGCTTGCTCAGCCGCCACTGTTGAGCGTTTCGACCGTCAATTGATCGTTGGTGTAAACGCAGACCTCGGCCGCGATGGCCATGGCGCGGCGGGCGATTTTCTCGGCGTCCTGCTCATAATCCTTGAGCGCGCGCGCTGCGGCGAGCGCGAAATTGCCGCCCGATCCGATCGCCGCGACCCCGTCCGCCGGTTCGAGAACATCGCCATTGCCGGTCAGGATCAGCGTGATGTCCTTGTCGGCGACGATCATCATCGCCTCGAGATTGCGTAAATATTTGTCGGTCCGCCAATCCTTGGCGAGCTCGACTGCCGAACGCAGCAGCTGGCCGTGATGCTCGTCGAGCTTGCGCTCAAGCCGTTCGAACAGGGTGAAGGCATCGGCGGTTGCCCCGGCGAATCCGCCAATGACATTGCCATCGCCGAGCTGGCGCACTTTTTTGGCATTGGGTTTCATCACCGTCTGGCCCATCGAAACCTGGCCATCGCCGGCGATCACCACCTTGTTTTCGTCGCGCACGGCGAGAATCGTCGTGCCGTGCCATGTCATGTCGTTCGAGGTATCGCTCATAGCCCGGATATATGCCCCTCATCCGTCGCCGCAAGCCGCATGGCGCGGTAAGAATCTGGAAACCATTTCTCGCTACCAGAAATTTATGGATGCGAGACCCCAATCCGGGCCAAGACTGATCGACGATGCGCTAATCGCGGGATTGCTGGCGGAGGCTAGCGATTTTGCCGTATTTGAGCTCGATTGCGACGGCATTTGCACCGCCTGGGAGCCGCTGTCGGCAAATTATCAGCGTTTTTCCCCAAACGAGATTATCGGCAAGTGTCTCGAAGCATTTTATCCTCAGGAACAACGCCAAATGTATTGGCGCGACCTTGAAAAGGCGGCCAGCCGGGGCCGCGCCGAGGGTGAGGGCTGGCGTTTGCGTAAAGATGGAACGCGTTCCTGGATGCGCTTCATTCTTCTTCGCCGCGACGGCAAGGATGGCGAACATATCGGATTTGCAGGCGTCGTCTTCGATGCGACGCGGCAACATGAATCGGACCAGGCGCTCTATGCGAGCGAGGAAATTCACCGCGCATTGCTTTCGGGGCTGAAAGACCATGCCGTCGGTATCCTCGATCCCGACGGCTATGTGCTGCGTTGGAGCAAGGACACGCCCAAGATGCTCGGGCGCAGCGAAAGCGAAATGGAAGGCGCCCATCTTTCCGAATTCTTTGCTACGAAGGAGCGCGCGGTCGGCGCAGCAAAAGAGATGCTGAGGATCGCCCGCGAAGAGGGGCACTTCGAGATGGAAAGCTGGAAGTTGCGCCGCGATGGTTCGCGCTTCCGCGCGGACATCACAGCGGTGCCCCTGCACAGCGATGAAGACGGCTTTTTCGGCTATGGCATAATCGTGCGCGATGTGACCGAACGGTACGAATCCGCAGGCGAGCTGGCCGCGGCGCGCGAGGCGCTCGGCCAATCGGAAAAGTTGCGAGCGCTTGGCGAATTAACCGGCGGCATCGCGCATGACTTCAACAATCTTCTGACCGTGATCCGCGGTTCGGCAGAGCTGCTCGCGCGTGACGGCTTGCCCGCAGACAAGCGTAACAAACATGTTGCGGCGATTATCGAGACGGCGGACCGGGCCGCCGAATTGACCGGCCAGCTGCTTTCCTATGCTCGCCGCCAGCCGCTTCAGCCAAAGATGATTCGCCTCAACGACTCCATCGCCGATATGTCCGAGCTGCTAAAACGGTCGCTCGGCAACGGCGTCAGCATTCTCGCGACGCCCGATCCCGCCCTATGGGAGGTGCGCGCCGATCCGACACAGCTCCAGAATCTCGTGCTCAACGCGGCGATTAATTCGCGCGACGCGATGAACGGCCGCGGCACGTTGACGATCACGACGCGCAACATCGCCGGGCCATCGGGCGATGAGGTCAGGCTTTCGATTTCCGACACCGGCACGGGCATGAACAAGGAAGTGATGGAGCGCGCCTTCGAGCCGTTCTTCACGACCAAAGCTCCGGGCGAGGGCACCGGCCTTGGTTTGTCGCAGGCCTATGGTTTTGCGGCGCAATCGGGCGGCAGACTCGAGCTTGCCAGCGAGGCTGGCCGAGGCACGACGCTGTCGCTGTTCTTGCCGCGCGCCATCGTGGTCGAGGAGCATGATGCGGCTGAACGAAGCTGCGACACCAAGGTCCCGCGCGGCACGCGCATATTACTTGTCGAAGACAGCCGGACGGTGGCGGCGTTCGCCCAGGCGCTGCTCGAGGAAATGGGCTGCGAGGTCGTCTATGCGATCAACGCGGAAGACGCGTTGCTCGTGCTCGAAGACGATCCGCGGGAATTCGACATTATCTTTTCCGACATCGTCATGCCCGGTTTGAGCGGGCTCGATCTTGCCGCCAAGATTCGCGCCCAGCGCCCTAGCCAGCCGATCCTGCTTGCGACCGGCTATAGCGAGGCCGCGGCGCGCGGCGTAGGCAGCGAGTTTCCGATCCTGCCCAAGCCCTATCGGCGCGACAATCTTTCCGAGATGCTCGGCAAGACGATCGGCGAGTTCGGGCGAGCCGCTTAGCGGCAGCTATCAACGGCTCGCTACAATTCGAAATCCACCGATGACAGGATTTCCCTGTCGCGATCCTCATAGGCACCATCGGAGAGGCCGGCGTCGCGTTGTCGCAGCAATTCGGCAATCTCGCAGCGATAAAGGGCAACGGCGGCAGTAATCCATCCATTCACCAGCGGATCGCCCGGCGCATCGCTGACATCGAACAGGCTGAGCCGATCGATAATCGCTTCGGCCGGCATCAGATACTCGTTGGTAACCCAGCGATTCACGGTGAACCAATGCGTTGGGAGGCCGGCGGTGTCAAAGGCGAGCGCGGCAAAGTGAACCACCTTGGTCGGCGTCTTTCCCCGTTTGTCTTTCGGGCCTGGCGATGCCAGCGCTTCGATCCCGTCAAAGGCGCTGCACGGCAGGAATAAATGAAAATGGCCATGCTCGCCCGGCTCGCGCTGGTCGGGCGGGTGGGCATGGTAGAACCAGCGCGCTTTTGTCGACGGGCTGACCGCATCGCCTTCGGGATAATGGGCCCATTGGCGGAATTCCGCGTCGGGCGGAACGACGCGCGGAATCAGCGAAACGCCCTGCGACGCCATTTGCCCGGTTAGGTCAAGCAGCGCCGCGCGGGGATCGCTCAATATTCGGCTGCGGCGTCGGATCCTTCGGCCGCGGCGCAACACCCTTCGCCTTCATGCGCGGCGCAACATCCTTCCGCATAGGCCGCGCAGCACCCTTCGCCCTCATGCGCGACGCCGGAGCTCGCGGTTGCGGCGGCGCAGCATCCGCCCGCGGCCGCGCAGCATACGCCGCTACATGCGGATAAAGCGGGCGCGGCCAAAGCGAGCCCGCCGGCCACGGCGAGCATCGATGCAAGGTTGCGTTTTTCATGGTGAGTTTGGGGCATCCGAGTTTCTCCTGTTGCACTGGTGCGTTTATCTTTCGCGGCCTTGCAGGAGAAAGTTACGGTGCCGGGAAAATAATTTGCAAGGTCTTCGTCGATTCGCTCTAGCGGTCGACGCCCTTGATCTTGCCCCATTGTCGCGCGGCGGTGTAACCGAGATAGCCGGTGCCGAAGAGCGCATAGAGCGGCTCGGGAATCCCGGCTAGATAGGCGTTCATCCCGGCCGCGATATCTTGCGCCGCCTCGGGACGAATGGCGGCGAGCAAGCCCATCGGCAGCGCCCAGAGCAGCAATGCGTACATGACGTAAAGGAAACTCGGCCGTGCGCGGCTCGTCCAGGGATCGGGCGATTGCGCTTCGGCGACGATCGCCGAAAGCTGGATGCGGAACGTTTCGGCGGCCTGGGTGCCCTCGAGCTTGAGCAGTTCAAGCTTGGCCCGGTCGCGCGCTTCGCGGTCGGGCAGCACGCGATCGATAACGGTGGTCAGGGGGCCGAGCAGGCCGGTAAGCAGCGACATGGCAAATCTCCGGTTAGCGAATCGCGCATGAAATAACCTATCTGGAATATTGTAGGAAAGAGAAATCGCGTTAGGGTTTGATTTTGCTCTGGAAAACGGCTCTCATGCTGCGAAGCAAGCAGAGAGATCAGAGGTGCCTTAGCGCTCGTGACGCTACCTTCGCTGTCGCTCGGGAGTTTTCCGGGCGAATGTCCCCCGGACATTCGCATTATCCGGAAAACTGGTCGGGGCGACTGGATTCGAACCAGCGACCTCCACACCCCCAGTA
>JABDLY010000119.1 GCA_013001755.1 Sphingomonadaceae bacterium | reverse complement strand
GGTTCGTCGAGCGGCACTGCGCGGAAGGGTCCCTTGAGCGGGGCTTTCAAATCGAACGCCGGATCGGCCATCGCAATCACTGCGTTGAGATCGTGCCAGTTTTCGCGCCGGACGCGCACGGGCTTTTCGGGCGTCGCTGCCTCGCGCTGGTTGACGATCTTGAGCGTCTCGGCTCGGCCCGCGCTGAGCAGGATATCGGCGGGGCTCGCCGCGTCGAACTCCGCCAGTGTCTCGCTCGTCGCCGTTTCGACCGCGAGCACTTCGACCGCTCCCCGTGCACCGAGCAGCGCGACCGGCCAGCCGCGCCGCAACGCGTCGACGGCGCGCGCCGCCTGGCGTCCATCACCTCTGGCGCCGCCGCCCTCAGACACGGAACTCGGTCACCAAGGGGACATGGTCGGATGGCTTTTCCCAGCCGCGGATCGGTTCGTGAACTTCGTGCGCGACCGCTTTGCCCGCCAGGTCGGGCGAAGCCCACATATGGTCGAGCCGCCGCCCGCGATCCGATTTGGCCCAATCCTTCGCGCGATAGCTCCACCAGCTATAATAGCGCTCGGGCGGCGGGATGAAGTGGCGGCCGAGATCGACCCAGCCATTCGCCTCCTGGAGGCGCGCCATCGTCTCGACCTCGATCGGCGTGTGGCTGACCACCTTGAGCAGCTGTTTATGGCCCCAGACATCGCTTTCGAGCGGCGCGACGTTGAAATCGCCGACGAGCAATGCCGGTTCGTCGAGATCGCGCGACCACTCGGTCATGCGTTCGTAGAAATCGAGCTTCTGGCCGAATTTGGGATTGAGCTTGCGATCGGGGATATCGCCGCCGGCTGGAATATAGACATTATCGACCCGAAAGCCGCAATCGAGCCGCGCGCCGATATGCCTCGCTTCGCCATTGGCCTGCCAGTCGAAACAGCTGCGATTCCGAAGCGGCAGCTTCGAAACGATTGCGACGCCATGGTGCATCGGCTGGCCGCAAAGCAGCTGGTGCGTGTAGCCGAGCTGTTCGAATGCGGCGGCAGGGAAGCTATCGTCGACCGTCTTGGTTTCCTGCAGGCACAGGATATCGGGCGCTTCGTCGGTCAGGAACTTCTCGACAATTGCGATGCGGAAGCGGACCGAGTTGATATTCCAGGTGGCGATTTTGATCGTTTTTGCCATGGCGAGGCTCTAGCCGGGAGTTCCGCGTATCGCCACCCGGCAATATCTCAGCAGGCCGACGCGGAAATACCCGTCATTGCGAGCGCAGCGAAGCAATCCAGAGCGGCTGGCGATAGCGTCTGCGGTTCTGGATTGCTTCGTCGCTTCGCTTCTCGCAATGACGGAGGACTTCAATCCGGATGCGCTTCAATAAGAAGGCCCCCGCTCCGGGGGCATTGGAGCGAGGGCCTAACCTTGCAATTCGTCACGCAAGGCGGGAAGCCTGAGCGCCGCGAGCAACAGGGGAATCCCGCGCCGCCTTTCGGCTTCCACGACACTCTTCTAGGTCGCAAATGCTGTCGGGCTTATGAATGAAAGAGCGCGGCCTGGCCCTGTAGAGGCTCGGACCGTGGTCGGAGCGCCCCGATATTGCGGCGAATTCTAGCGGCGGCGGCGGCGCGGGCGCGGGTCGCGATAGCCGAAGGTGCTGTTGGCGATCGCCATCCCGAAGCGCTGGTTCGACAGCGAGATTCGCGTCAGATTGTTCTGCGAATCGAGCACCGTCCAGCCAGTCAGCAGCAATCCGCCCGGCGCGCTCGAAGAGCGCCGGAAGTCGATGGTGATCGTGCCATATTCGGGGTGTTCGGGGTCGCGCGCGCGAATGCGCAGCTCGGACGAACTGTCGCTGACGACGCGGGCAAAGCTCGCAAGGTCGCGATCGGGATTGAGCAGCACGGCGAGCGGCGAATCGCCGATCGGCCAGCGCTGCACCTGGCGGACGTCATAGTCGACAAACGTCAGTGCGCGGCCGTCCGAGACGACGAGCATATTGACGTCGTCCTCATATTCGAAACGGATCCTGCCGGGGCGTTTCAGAAACACCTCGCCTTGCACCGTCTGGCCGGCGCGGTTGGTTTCGGTGAAATTGGCGCGCATCGTGTTGACGGCGCGAAGGTGGCGCTGGACCTGGGCGAGCGAATCCTGCTGCGCAGCGACGGGTGCGGGTGAAACGAGTGCGCCCGCGGTCAGCGCCAATGGCGCGGCGGCGAGGGCAAGGGCGGTAAGGCGGTGCATATGTCTATCCGTCTTGGTGAAAATCAGCCCCGATATTGGGGTTCGCGCATTGAACGCAATCTGAATTGCAAGGTTCCCGCGCGTTCAGCTAAATTCGCCGCTATACGGGATTGCCCTCGACATCGATCAGCACTTCGCGCCGCCCGACATGGTTGGCGGGTGATACCTTGCCTTCGGCTTCCATCCGTTCGATCAGCCGTGCGGCGTTGTTATAGCCGACGCGCAATTGCCGCTGGAGATAGCTCGTCGAGGCTTTCTGGCTTTCGGCGACGATCTGGCAGCCCTTGCGATAGAGTTGGTCCTCTGCCGAATCTTCGCCGCTCGGCTGGCCATCGAAGGTGTAACCGCCATCTTCGGGCTCTTCGGTCACCGCCTGGATATAATCGGGCTGGCCCTGTTCGCGCCAGTGATCGGCGACACGGCGGACTTCTTCGTCGGATACGAAGGGGCAATGGACGCGGGCGATCTGCTTGCCGCCGGGCATATAGAGCATGTCGCCCTTGCCGAGCAGCTGTTCCGCGCCCTGTTCGCCAAGAATGGTGCGCGAATCGATCTTCGAGGTCACCTGGTAGCTGATCCGAGTCGGCAAATTGGCCTTGATCACGCCGGTGATGACGTCGACCGAAGGGCGCTGCGTTGCCATGATCAGGTGGATGCCCGCCGCGCGCGCCTTCTGCGCGAGCCGCTGGATCAGGAATTCGACCTCCTTGCCCGCCGTCATCATCAGATCGGCGAGTTCGTCGACGACGATGACGATCTGCGGCAGCGGTTCGTATTCGAGCTGCTCTTCTTCGTAGATCGGCTGGCCGGTGTCGCTGTCATAGCCGGTCTGGACGCGGCGGCCGAGCGGCTTGCCCTTGGCCTTGGCCGCGCGAACCTTGTCGTTGAAACCCTGTAGCGACCGCACCGAAAGCGACGCCAGCATCCGGTAACGCTCCTCCATCTGCTCGACCGCCCATTTGAGCGCGCGGATCGCCTTGGGCGGTTCGGTGACGACGGGCGCCAGCAGATGCGGGATATCGTCGTAAATGCTGAGCTCGAGCATCTTCGGATCGATCAGGATCAGCTTACATTCCTCGGGCGTCAGCCGGTAAAGCAGCGACAGGATCATGCAGTTGAGCCCGACCGACTTGCCCGATCCGGTCGTGCCCGCCACCAGCAGATGCGGCATCGGCGCGAGATCGGCGATGACGGGATCGCCCGCGATATTCTTGCCGAGCACGATCGGCAGCTTCGAGGTGTTGTCGTCGAAGGCGGCGCTGCCGACCATCTCGGAGAGCACGACCATTTCGCGTTTGGCGTTGGGCAGTTCGATACCGATCACCGTACGGCCCGGGATCACCGCGACGCGCGCCGAAATTGCGGACATGTTGCGCGCGATATCGTCGGAAAGCTGGATCACGCGGCTCGCCTTGATGCCGCTTTCGGGCTCGAGCTCATAC
>JABDLY010000112.1 GCA_013001755.1 Sphingomonadaceae bacterium | reverse complement strand
CGCTTGGCCTTCTCGATGACCATCTCGGCAACCTGGACGTGGCGCTGCGCGGGCTCGTCGAAGGTCGAGGAGATAACCTCGCCGTTCACCGACCGCTGCATGTCGGTGACTTCCTCGGGCCGCTCGTCGATCAGGAGAACGATCAGATAGACCTCGGGGTGGTTGTCGGTCACCGCCTTGGCGATATTCTGCAGCAACACGGTTTTACCGGTGCGCGGCGGCGCAACGATCAACGCGCGCTGGCCCTTGCCCTGCGGCGAAATGATATCGATGACGCGCGCCGATTTGTCCTTGACCGTCGGATCGGCGCTATCGAGCGTCAGTTTCTCGTCGGGATAGAGCGGCGTGAGATTGTCGAAATTGACGCGCGTGCGGAGATATTCGGGATTGTCGAAATTGATTTCGTTGACCTTGGTCAGCGCGAAATAGCGTTCGCCGTCCTTGGGACCGCGAATTTCGCCCTCGACGGTATCGCCGGTGCGTAAGCCGAATTTGCGAACCTGGTTGGGAGAGACATAGATATCGTCGGGGCCGGCGAGATAGCTCGCCTCGTGGCTGCGCAGGAAGCCGAAGCCGTCGGGCAGCACCTCGATCGTGCCCATGCCGAAAATCTGCTCGCCATTTTCGCTCTCGGCCTTGAGGATGCCGAACAGCAGATCCTGTTTGCGAAGCGTCGAGGCGCCTTCGACACCGAGGTTTTCCGCCATCGTGACGAGTTCGGCGGGCTTTTTCTGTTTGAGGTCTTTGAGATGCATTGAGGGGATTCCTGGCGGATTTATGGTGTTGGATGCAGCAGCGGCGCGGGATGTGGTGCGTCGGAAAAATCTCGCTGCGCAAGGATAGGCAGCGGTTGCTCGGTGGAGAATTAGGTAGCTTGGCCGGTCGAGTCAACCGAAAGGCCGAATGATCACCAGGATCACGATCACCGCGACCGCGATGCCCGGCACTTCGTTGATCATCCGCAGCCGCTTGCCCGAAATCGGCCGTTCGCCGCTCGCCAGTTTCTTGCGATAGGCCATCAGCCAGCCCTGATAGCCCGACAGCCCGATCACGGCGACCAGCTTGGCGATAAACCAGGGTTGCGCCCAGAAATTGAGGAAATAGGCGAGCGCCAGCCCGAGAATCCAGACGATCAGCATCGACGGGTTCATGATGATCGTCGCAAGCTTGTCCTCGCGCTCGACCCAGGCGCGGGCTTCGGCCGATCCCTCGGCGGCCTCCTGGTGATAGACGAAGAAGCGCGGCAGCATGAACAGCCCCGCCATCCAGAAGATCACGAAAATCAGATGCGCGGCCTTGAGCCACGGATAGGCAAGCAGGAACCAGTCCATCATCGTTCAGCCCTCGCGAACGAGGCCGAGCAGGCGTTCGACATTGTCGATCGGCGTGTGCGGAAGAATCCCATGGCCCAAATTGAACACATGCGGCCGCCCGGCGAAAGCCCTTTTTATCCCCGCCGTAGCAACAGCGAGATCGTCGCCGCTGGCGATCAGGGCAAGCGGATCGAGATTGCCCTGCACCGGCAAATCGCCGGGCAGCACCGAATCCGCCCATATCGGATCGACCGTCTCGTCGAGTCCGATCGCATCGATACCCGTTTCGCGCGCATAGGCCGCGAGCTTGCCGCCCGCGCCTTTGGGGAAACCGATCACCGGCACATCGGGATGGCGCTTTTTGAGGGCGCCGATGATTTTTGCCGTCGGCGCGATAACCCAGCGCTCGAACTGCGTCGGCGACAGGCTTCCCGACCAGCTGTCGAACAGCTGGACCGCATGGACGCCGGCCTCGATCTGCCCGGACAGATATTCGACGGTGAGATCGGCGATCGCATCGACGATCGCGGTAAATTTCGCCGGATCGCCATAAGCGAGCGCACGCGCCGCCTGCTGGTCGCGGCTGCCCTGCCCCGCGACCATGTACGATGCGACTGTCCACGGGCTGCCTGCGAAGCCGAGAAAGGTTGTTTCATCGGGCAGCGCCGCCGCGACTTTCGACACCGTCGCGTAAATCGGTTTGAGATGATGCCTTGCCGGTTCGAGATCGCCGAGCGCTGCGTCGCTCAGCTTCGGCGCAAGCCTCGGCCCCTCTCCCGTTTCGAACCACAGATCCTGACCGAGCGCATGCGGGACGATCAGGATATCGGAAAACAGGATCGCGCCGTCGAATCCGAAACGCCGTATCGGCTGGAGCGTCACTTCGGCCGCGGCATCGCTGTCGTAAACGAGATCGAGAAAGCCGCCCTTGTCGGCGCGAAGCTTGCGATATTCGGGCAGATAGCGTCCCGCCTGGCGCATCAGCCATATCGGCGCAGGGTCGCTCCGCTTGCCGCGCAGGACGTTGAGCAAAGGTCGTTCGATTGTTTCGGTCACGACGTTTCCGCCCGCCCCTCTTCTATATCTATCTATATATAATTAGATTCTTGTAGTTGTTGTATGTCGGTTGGTAGCGGGGTTTATGCGTGCGTCCCGTCAATGCCAACAGTTTGACTCATATGACCCCGCAAAAATCACCGGAGTCGCTTGTCTCATTCCCATGATTCACAGGCTGTGGGACGAATCCGCTCGCTGTTGAAGACTTGGCGGATGGAATCGTGGCTCGATCGGGAATGCGTTATGCTTGCCTCCCTCCCCGGCTTTCCGCTAGCGCGACACACGGCTTTCTCCACAGCCCAGACGCCCTGAAGTGATATCCGCAAAGAACCGCCATGATCCGCCTTCATCTCCACCTGATATCGGATTCGACCGGCGAGACGCTCGAAAATATCGCCAAGGCGGGGCTCGCGCAATTCGACGATGTCGAGACGATCAAGCATTTCTGGCCGATGGTGCGCACCGAGGGCCATCTCGAGCGCGTGCTCGACGATGTCGGCAAACAGCCGGGCCTCGTTCTGTATACGCTGGTCGATCACAATGTTCGCGAACGTCTGGAATCGCGCTGCCGGTCGATGGGGTTGCCGGCGGTGTCTGCGCTCGATCCGGTGATCGACGCGCTGTCGCGCCTGCTCGGCATGGAATCGAAGGAAAAGCCCGGCAGCCAGCACACGCTCGACGCGGCCTATTTCGAACGCGTCGAAGCGATCCAATACACTATTGCGCATGACGACGGGCTCGGACCTGAAGATTGGCACAAGGCGGATATCGTGCTGGCGGGCGTCTCGCGGACATCGAAGACGCCGACGAGCATCTATCTCGCCAATCGCGGCTACAAGGTCGCCAATGTACCGCTCGTCCCCGAAGCGCCGCCACCCGATATTCTCTACAATCTGACGCAGCCGATCATCGTCGGGCTGACGACCAGCCCCGACCGGCTCGTCCAGGTGCGGCGCAACCGGCTGCTCTCGCTCAATCAGGCGCCCGAAACCGACTATGTCGATCAGGAGCGCGTCAAGGCGGAGGTGGCGTTTGCCCGGCGGATTTTTGCCGACAACGGCTGGCCCGTCATCGACGTGACGCGGCGTTCGATCGAGGAGAGCGCGGCGGCGATCCTCAATTTGGTCAGCGATGCGATCAAGTCGCGCGATGAACAAGGATCTACGCCATCCGTCTGATTCTCGCCTCGCAAAGCGCCTCGCGCCGCGCGATGCTCGAAGCTGCCGATGTGCCCTTCGAGGCGATGGCGGCGGGCGTCGATGAAGAGAGCGCCAAAGCGTCCTTGATCGCGGGCAGGACCGGTGCGCGCGATCTTGCCGATGCATTGGCCGAACTCAAGGCGACCAAAATCTCGCAGCGCCATCCCGAGGCGTTGGTCCTCGGCTGCGATCAGGTCGCGTCGTTGGGCGAGCGAATCTTCGACAAGCCGGCCAGCCGTGAAGAGGCTGCGGAACATCTTGTAGCGCTGGCGGGCGAAACGCATCGCCAGACGAGCGCCGCCGTGATCTGCGAAAGCGGGCGGCCGATCTGGCGGCACGTCGATGTTGCGAAACTGACAATGCGCAAGCTCTCGGATGAATTCCTTGCCGGCTATCTCGATGCCGAATGGCCGGCTGTCTCGGGTTGCGCGGGCGGCTATCGGATCGAAGGCCGCGGCGCGCAGCTCTTTACGCGGATCGACGGCAGCCATTTCACCGTACTTGGAATGCCGCTCCTGCCGCTGCTCGATTATCTGCGGGTGCGCGAAGTGATAGCGGCATGAGCAAGCCCTATGCCGAAGTCATCGGGGATCCGATAGGACAGTCGAAATCGCCGCTGATCCACAATTTCTGGCTCGAAAAACTCGATATCGAAGCGGAATATCGAGCGACGCATGTCACAGCGGAGAGGCTCGAAGGCTATTTCGCCGAACGGCGGGATGATCCGGATTGGCGCGGCTGCAACGTGACGATTCCGCACAAAGGAAATGTGCGAGTCCATCTCGGCGGCGAGACCGAAGCGGCGGATAGCGTCGGAGCGGTGAACACCGTGCTGCCCTACGGGACGCTTCTCGCCGGGCATAACAGCGACATTCGCGGCGTCGCCTGCGCGCTCGGCGATGTCGCGGACAAAACCGCGGCGCTTATCGGCAACGGCGGCGCAGCCCTGGCGGCGCTGGCGATGCTGAAAGCCGGCGACGCGGCTGAGGTGCGGATCGTGGCGCGCGATATCGGCAAGTCGAAGACGCTGCTCGAAGATTTCGGTCTCGATGGCCATGCATTGGCTTTGGGCAAGGCGGACATCGGTCTCGATCGCGCCGATATCGTGATCAACGCGACACCGCTCGGCATGGACGGTGCCTCGCCAATGCCCTCGGCGCTATTGCGCGCGCTCAGCCGAACCGGCGAAGATGCGCTTGTCTTCGATATGGTCTATGCGCCGCTCGAAACGGCGCTGCTCAAGGCAGCCAAGGCGTTCGACCGGAAAACGGTCGATGGCCTCGTCATGCTGGTCGAGCAGGCGCGGGAGGCTTTCTTTCTCTTCTTTCAGGAGGAGCTGACCGAAGAATCGGAGGCATTATTGCATCGCCATGATGCCGAATTGCGGGAACTGCTGACACGATGAAAATGCCCCAAAAGATTCTGGGCCTTACCGGTTCGATCGGCATGGGAAAGTCTGCGGTCGCCGCGATGTTCGCCGATGCCGGCGTTCCCGTGTTCGATGCCGATGCCGAGGTGCACCGGTTGCAGGCGGCGGGCGGCGAGCTGGTCGACGAGATTGAACGCCTGTTTCCCGGGACCACGGGTTCCGCAGGCGTCGATCGGGTCAGGCTGGGCCAGGCCGTGCTCGGCGACGATGCGAAGCTGAAACAGCTCGAGGCGCTGATCCACCCTGTCGTCGGCCGCAATCGCGCCGCCTTTCTTGCCGACAACGCCGATGCAGCACTTGTCCTTTTCGATATCCCGCTGCTCTTCGAGACCGGCGGCGATGCCCATGTCGACGCCCGCATTGTGGTTTCTGCGCCATATGAAGCGCAGCGCGAACGCGTGCTCGCGCGGCCCGGCATGTCGGCCGAGCGGTTCGAAGCGATTCTCGCGCGGCAGATGCCCGATGCCGAAAAATGCAAGCGCGCCGATTTCGTTATCGACACAGGAACGACGCTTGAAGAGACCCGCGCGCAAGTTGACGTTCTCGTCACTTGCCTAACCGAGCATGACATCCGATATTGCCAGCAATGCGTGAAATAGTTTTCGATACGGAAACGACCGGACTTAGCCCCAGCGATGGCGACCGCATGGTCGAGTTCGGTGCGGTGGAGATGGTCAACAGGATCGAAACCGGCGTCACCTTCCACGCCTATTACAATCCCGAGCGCGACATGCCGAGCGAAGCGTTCGCCGTTCACGGGCTGTCCGACGCCTTCCTCTCGAACAAGTCGCTCTTTGCCGATGGCGCCGCCGAGCTGATCGAGTTTCTCGGCGATGCCCCGCTGATCGCACATAACGCGCATTTCGATTTCGGCTTTCTCAACAATGAGCTCGAGATATGCGGCCGCCCGCCGGTCTCGATGGACCGTATGGTCGATACGCTGGCGATCGCGCGGACCAAGCATCCCGGCGCCAAGCACAGCCTCGATGCCTTGTGCAGCCGCTATGGCGTCGATCGCAGCCAGCGCGTCCTCCACGGCGCATTGCTCGACGCGCAGCTTCTGGCGCAGGTCTATGTCGAACTTAAGGGCGGGCGACAGATCGGTATGTCGCTCGCCGAAGACGCCGCCGAGAAAACTGTCGAGACGGTCGAAACCCAGCCCTCCCAACGCCTGCGCAAGGATGTACGGCCCGCGCGCCCGCATGGTGCAAGCGAGGAAGAGCTGGCGCGCCACGCGGCGTTCATCGCCAGGATCAAGGGCGCGCTATGGGTCGAAGGCGGGCGAAATTGAATTCGAGCCGTACAGCGTGCTCGCACGAATTGCTGACTGAAAGGAAAACATAATGGATATCCGCGTCTCGGGCCACCAGGTCGAAACGGGCGATGCCCTGAAAGAACATGTCGAGGAGCGGTTGACCGCAATCGCCGACAAATATTTTTCAAAGGCGATTTCGGCTCAGGTCACTTTCGGCAAGGGTCCGCATGATCATGGTTTTCGGTGCAATATCGTTGCCCATGTCATGCAGGGCGTGATTCTCAAAGGCGAGGCGTCGAACGCGGGCGATGCCCATGCCGCCTTCGAAGAAGCTGCGGGTCATGTTGAAAAACAGCTGCGCCGCCATATGGACCGCCTCAAGGACCACCATAAGCATAATGGCGAGATGCCGCCCGTGCTGCCCGAAGCGAGTGCCGGTTATACCGTGTTCCGGGGAGAGGAAGACGAGGAAGAGCCCGACGACAATCCGCCGATCATCGCCGAAATGCATATCGATATTCCCGATGCGAGCGTCCATGATGCCGTGTGGATGCTCGATCTGCGCAACACCAACGCGCTGCTCTTCAAAAATACCGACACCGGCATATATAATATGGTGTATCGCCGACGCGATGGATCCGTCGGTTGGGTCGAGCCGGACAGGGCTGGCTGAAACCCGGGCTTCAAGACAGAAATAGTGTGCGCCCGCTCTGCCGGGCGGTGAAACAAGGTTGATTATGACGGATTTTGACGATCTTATCGGCTCCGAAACTGTGTCTTTCGGTGTGCCGGTCAGCGATAAGAAACAGCTTTTCGAATTGATTGCGCGGATGGCGGCGGAACATGCCGGCGTCCCTGCGCCCGAGGCCGAAGCGCAGCTGTTCGATCGCGAAAAGCTTGGCTCGACGGGTTTCGGCGACGGCGTTGCGATACCACACGGTCGGCTCGACGGTATCGACCGGCCCTTCGGCCTGTTTCTTCGTCTCGCCGAACCGGTCGATTATGATTCGGTCGATGACGTGCCGGTCGATTGCGTCTTCGCGCTGTTCTCGCCCAAAGACGACGGCGCAACGCATTTGCGCGCGCTCGCCAGGGTCAGCCGGCAATTCCGCGATAGCGATTTTGTCGCCAAACTTCGCGGCGCGCGCTCTGCCGATGCGCTGTACGCGTTGATGACCGACCTCGAGGCGGCGGACGCTGCCTGAATCAGCCGATAATTCGCCGGTTGCTGGCGCCAATGCGCATTTCCGTGCGCTCGAATCGCTCTACAGTTCGGCACCGATCAACGACCTCTGGAATTCGACGCTCGAGATCATCGAAAGCGGCTTTGCGAGAATCGGCTTCGATCTCGACGCGCGTTTCAACCACGCCGCCGGCGCGATCCACGGCACGAGCTATTTCAAGATGCTCGACGATGCGGCCTTTTACGCCGCGAACAGCCTTGTTTCCGATCGCTTCCTTCTGACGACAGGGTTCAACCTGCTGTTCACCAAACCGATGACCGGGGGCCGCGTCACCGCCGAAGGACGCTGGATCAGCGGCCAGCGCCGCGTCTTCGTCGCCGAGGCGCGGC
>JABDLY010000109.1 GCA_013001755.1 Sphingomonadaceae bacterium | reverse complement strand
ACCCCAGCGTTTCGACGATCTTCGACGAGGGCCGGCTCGACCTCGTGGTCGCCGCCACCCGCGATGCGGTGATGATGGTCGAATCCGAAGCCAAGGAACTGACCGAGGAAGAAATGCTCGGTGCAGTGAACTTCGCGCATGAAGCGAGCCGCAAGGTCGTCGATGCGATCATCGAACTGGCCGAGCAGGCCGCCAAGGATCCGTGGGAACTCGATGTCGTCGAAGACAAGTCGGGCACGCTCGAGGAATTGCGCGGACTGATTGGCGATGATCTCGCCAAGGCCTACCAGACCACCGACAAGGGCGATCGCCAGGCCGCGATCAATGCCGCCCGTGAAAAGGCGCGCGACCATTTCGAGGCGATCGAGGGGTCCGACCCCGCCGAATATCTCGGCAAGCTCAAGCTGGTGAAGAAGCTCGAAAGCGACATCGTCCGCAAGGCGATCCTCAAGGACGGCAAGCGCATCGACGGTCGCAAGACCGACCAGGTGCGTCCGATCGAAGCGATGGTCGGCTTGTTGCCGCGCACCCATGGTTCGGCGCTGTTCACGCGCGGTGAGACGCAGGCGATCTGCACCACCACGCTGGGCACCAAGGACGCCGAGCAGATGATCGACGGGCTGACCGGCCTCTCTTTCTCGCCGTTCATGCTCCACTATAACTTCCCGCCCTATTCGGTCGGCGAAGTCGGGCGTTTCGGCTTTACCAGCCGCCGCGAGACCGGCCATGGCAAGCTCGCGTGGCGCGCGCTCCATCCGGTCCTGCCGACAACGGAAGAGTTTCCGTATACGATCCGCGTCCTCTCCGACATCACCGAGTCGAACGGCTCGTCGTCGATGGCGACGGTTTGCGGCGGCAGCCTCGCGATGATGGATGCCGGTGTACCGCTCAAGCGGCCGGTTTCCGGAATCGCCATGGGCCTGATCCTCGAAGGCGACGATTTCGCCGTTCTCTCCGACATTCTCGGCGATGAGGATCATCTCGGCGACATGGATTTCAAGGTCGCCGGCACCGAGGAGGGCATCACGTCGCTTCAGATGGATATCAAGATCGCCGGTATCACCGAAGAGATCATGAAATCCGCTCTCGAGCAGGCCAGTGGCGGTCGCGCTCATATTCTGGGTGAGATGGCCAAGGCCCTCGACACCACGCGCACCGAGCTTTCGGACTTCGCACCGCGGATCGAAACGATGCAGATCGACAAGGAAAAGATCCGCGACGTTATCGGTACGGGCGGCAAAGTGATCCGTGAGATCGTCGCCGAAACCGGCGCCAAGGTCGATATCGACGATGAAGGCGTGATCAAGCTCTCCTCTTCCGACGTCAACGAAATCGCAGCCGCTCGCAAGTGGATCGAAGGCATCGTCGAAGAGGCCGAGGTCGGCAAGATCTATGACGGCAAGGTCGTCAACATCGTCGACTTCGGCGCATTCGTGAATTTCATGGGACAGAAGGACGGCCTCGTCCATGTCTCCGAAATCAAGAATGAGCGCGTCGAGAAAGTGACCGACGAACTGTCCGAAGGGCAGGAAGTCAAGGTCAAAGTTCTCGAGATCGATCAGCGCGGCAAGGTCCGCCTGTCGATGCGCGTCGTCGACCAGGAAACCGGCGAGGAACTCGAAGACACTCGCCCGCCCCGCGAGAATAAAGGCGGTGGCGGTCGCGGTGGACGTGGCGGCGGAGGCGGCCGAGGCCGCGGTCCGCGCCGCGATCGGGGTGACAGAAGCGAGTCGAAAGGCGAGAAAGAAGGCGGCGAGCTGCCTGAATTCATCACCAAGGACTAGTTTACGCTACACCAAATGAAGAAGGGCTCGCCAGCGATGGCGGGCCCTTTTCCTTTGTGGCCAACAGCCAAATTCACTCGCGCAGAGACGGTGCTGATTATGAGTACGGAACCTAGACCCAGGTCTCACCGAAAACGCGTAGGAAATTGCTCCCGAGAACCTTCTCCACCGCGGTCTCACTATATCCCCGCGCCAGAAGCTCCGACGCGATCGTCCGCATCCGGTGCGGCCCGTTCAGGCCCGTCACAAAAGGCGGAGGCCCCTCTCCCGGCGCGGCGACGCCGGCTTCGCGCCGCGCGATGATGCTGGCGTTCCAGGGCTCCATGCCTTCAGGCGACGTATCGAATTCAAGCATCAGCGCATCGCTGCCGATGCCGACATGATCCTCGCCGCAGATATTCAGCGCATGCACCAGATGCCGCATATAATCGGCGAGCGTCTGCTGCTCCATGCCGGGCGTTATATAGGACAGCTCATACAGGCCTGTAACGCCGCCCTGATCCGCCACGGCGCGCAACGCGGCGTCCGAACGGTTGCGGGGATGTTCATACACGCCGCCGCAGCCAGCATGCGAAATCATGACAGGCCGGCTCGATTCCTCGATAATGTCCATCGTCGACCGATCGTTCGAATGGCTGACATCGATTGTCACGCCGACAGCGTTCATTGTGGTGACCGCGCGGCGGCCGAGCTCGCTGATCCACGCTGTCTCATCCTCGACCATCACACCCGACGCCCAGGGCGAGGTGCCGTTGTAAGAAAGCTGCATCGAGCGCACGCCGAGATCGTGGAAGTACGGAATACGCTCGATATTACCCTCGAACATCGAAGCCGCCTCGAAAGCATAGATCACACCGACACGACCACTCACCCTGGCGCGTCCGATATCGGCAATGGTGCGCACCGGCAGATAGACGCCCCTATGCTCGGCCAACACATTGTCCATGAAACCGATATGATCGACGGCATCGCCGAAGCCCGGCGCTGCTCCGGCAAGGCTGTATTTGACAGCGCTCAACCCCGTAGAACGAACCTGGCGGACAAATCGGGGGTCGGCGGGGTTCTCGTCGAATCCGGGGAGCATATTACCATTGATCAGCGTGGCGCGCGCAATGAGGGCATCGAGCCGCGCATTGTCAGCTTGCGCCGCCAATAGCCGGCCCGGCAATGCTGAGGCAGCTAGCGCTGCCGCTCCCACCTTCAGGAGTTCGCGACGGCCGAAGCGATATTCGATCATATTGCAATCTTTCACTGTGTAGGCATTTACGTAGGTGACTACCCATATAGCCTGTTGTATCAAATGGCCATGGCAAAAACCGACTATGTCCGCGAAATCGGCGGAAAAGCGCTGGGCGCGCGGC
>JABDLY010000104.1 GCA_013001755.1 Sphingomonadaceae bacterium | reverse complement strand
GCCGCGCGGCAGACGCGCGAATCGTCGGTATAGGGCCCGGCGCCCCAGACGCTGCCTTCGGATGCGGCTTCAACGGTGCATGAGCAAGTCAGCGGCTCGGTTGCGCCGCGCTGGTCGAGGACGCGGTCAGGACAAGCCTCGGCCAGAACGACTTCTTCCTCTTCGGGCGCCTCTTCTTCGGCCGCCTCCTCGGCATCGCCGCCACCGGCACAGGCCGCCATCAGGCTGGCCGACGCCGCTATGGCTATCGATTGAAAAATGGAACGGAATTTCATGAGCACCCCCTCATTTGCTGCCGGAACCCGCGCTGTGCGCCATTGCCCCGAACGGTTTGACCGCAACCCAAGCGAGAAGAGATATCAGCTTCAACGCCCACATGGCAAATCGCCCGCTCTGGCCTTCGCCGCGCGAGGCTTTATGACAGTGCGCGAAACAGCAGAACGGAAAGCACAGAGTTCATGATCGAAGTCGAATGGTGGGAATTTGAAGACCGCGAGACGATGGCCAGGGAGGTCGCCGGCGATATCGGCTTCATCATCGAAAAGGCGATTGAAACCAACGGCAAGGCGGAGCTCGCCCTGCCCGGCGGGACGACGCCGGTCGACATCCTCGAAACGCTCGCAACGCGCGATTTCCCGTGGGACAAGGTCCGCGCCTTCCCGACCAATGAACGCATCGTCGACGAGGGCAGCGAGCTATCCAATTACGAGATGCTCGAACGGATCCTCGGCGCGAAAGGTGCGAACATCGAGCCGATGATCGACCACAGCCAGCATTGGAGCACCAAGGAAGCCGGGATGAGCGCCGATGCGCGGCTCGCCGGATTCAGCTGGCCGGTCGATCTCGTCTGGCTCGGCATGGGCGAAGACGGATCGACCGCCTCGATCTTCCCTGCGCAAATGCTCGATGCGCTCAACGTGCCGCGCGGCCGCCGCGCGATCGGCGTGACACCCGATCCGATGCCTGCCGAAGCCCCGGTCGACCGGGTGACGATGACCGGCCCGGCGCTGCGTGAGGCGCATACGATGATTGTGACGCTGAGCGGCGCGAAGAAACGGCAAGTGCTCGAAAAGGCGCTCGACGACGGTGTCGGCTCGACGGTGCCGATCGGGCGCGTGCTGGCGGAAGTCGAGGTGCCGATCGATATCTATTGGAGCGAGGAATGACGGCTCCCTCAAGTCGTCATCCCAGCGAAAGCTGGGATCTCGCAAGGCACGTCAAACCGGCGGCGGTCTGAGATTCCAGCTTTCGCTGGAATGACGAAGGAGAGGCATGGGCGAGCAACACGGCACCAGCGAAGAAACAGAAGATCAGCGCGCGGCGGGCTATTGGCGCGCCAATATCCGGCTGCTCGCAGTCCTGATGACGATCTGGTTCGCCGTGTCGTTCGGCGCCGGCATCCTGTTCCGCGATTTCCTCGATCAGTGGAGTATTGGCGGCTACCCGCTCGGCTTCTGGTTCGCGCAGCAGGGATCGATCTACGTTTTCATCCTGCTGATCGTGATTTACGTGCGACGGATGAAGGTCATCGAGAAACGCTTCGGTCTCGATGATGAGTAGCCGGGCTGAAAACCTTCTCCCATGGGGAGAAGGATACGGAGCCTTGCGAGCTTGTCTCGCTAGGCGAAGTTGGATGAGGGTTTCCGCGCTATCGGATGAGTGCGATCCCCCCACTCAGCTACGCCTAGGTTCGCTCCGCTCACCAAGTCTTCGCAACCCTCTCCCGATGGGAGAGGGATAAAATGACCACCCAAGCCCTGATCTACCTCTTCGTCGGCGCATCGTTCGCGCTCTATATTGGTATCGCTATCGCCTCGCGCGCATCCTCGACGAGCGAATTCTATGTCGCCGGCGGCCATGTCCACCCGGTCGTCAACGGCATGGCGACGGCGGCCGACTGGATGTCTGCCGCGAGCTTTATCTCGATGGCCGGGCTGATCGCCTTTCTCGGCTATGACGGCAGCGTCTATCTGATGGGCTGGACGGGCGGCTATGTCATGCTGGCGCTGCTGCTCGCGCCTTACTTGCGCCAATTCGGCCAGTTTACCGTCCCCGATTTCATCGGCACGCGCTATTATTCGAACGCAGCGCGCGTCGTCGCGGTGATCTGCCTGATCTTCATCAGCTTCACCTATATCGCCGGGCAGATGCGCGGCGTCGGCATCGTCTTTTCGCGCTTTCTCGACGTGCCTGTCGATCTCGGCGTGATCATCGGCATGGGCATCGTCTTCGTCTATGCCGTGCTCGGCGGGATGAAGGGGATTACCTACACTCAGGTCGCGCAATATTGCGTGCTGATCTTCGCCTATATGGTGCCGGCCTTTTTCATCAGCTTCCTCGTTACCGGTAACCCGGTCCCACAGCTTGGCCTGGGCAGCCAGGTCGCCGACGGTTCGGGGATGTATGTCCTCCAAAAGCTCGATGCGACGCTGACCGATCTCGGTTTCACCGCCTATACAGATGGCAGCAAATCGATGATCGACATTTTTGCGATCACCGCCGCGCTGATGATCGGCACGGCGGGATTGCCGCATGTCATCGTGCGCTTCTTCACCGTGCCGAGTGCACGCGACGCGAGGAAATCGGCGGGCTGGGCGTTGGTTTTCATTGCCCTGCTCTACACCACCGGCTCGGCGGTCGGCGCCTTCGCGCGGATCAACTTCGTCGATACGGTCAATGAACAAAGCTATGCCGAGGCCCCGGACTGGTTCACCAATTGGGAAGCGAACGATCTGATTGCGTTCAACGACCGCAATGGCGACGGCGTTATGC
>JABDLY010000096.1 GCA_013001755.1 Sphingomonadaceae bacterium | reverse complement strand
GGTGTAGACATTGGGATGCTTAGGTTTTGTACCCTCAGACATCCACGAGCATCGCCTCGGTCTTCTTGATCGCCGGCGGTGTGCCGATATCGAACCACAGTCCCTGATGCGCGAGCCCGTAAAGTCGCCCCTCTTCGATTGCGCGATCCCAGAGCATGTTCGTCGAAAACGGTCCGTCGGGTGCGTCGTCGAAGAGCTTTTTGGAAACGAGCTGGATGCCCGAATAGACGAAGGGCGCGATTTTCGTGCGCTCGCGCCGCGTCAGCCGCCCCGCGGCGTCCATGTGAAAGTCGCCGCGGCCGCCATGGCAATGGGCATGGGCTTGCGGTACGAGGAGCAGCAGCCCATCCATCTTTTCCACATCCCAGCGCGAGGCGAGCAGCCGCAGCGTATCGCTCGGCCCGTCGACCCAGAGCACATCGCTGTTGAGCACGTAAAACGGATCTGCCTCGATCAGGGGCAGCGCCTTGACGACTCCACCGCCGGTTTCGAGCAACTCGTTGCGTTCATTGGAGATAGTGATGTTCACCTGGCCGGTTCGCCGCGCGAGATGCGCTTCGAGCGCATCGGCGAGATAATGGACGTTGACGATCGCCTTGGAGACGCCTGCCTCGCCGAGCTTGTCGAGCGCGTGATCGAGGAGCGCCTTGCCCGCGACCTGGATCAACGGCTTGGGCGTCGTCGCAGTGAGCGGGCGCATCCGCTTGCCGAGTCCGGCCGCCATGACCATCGCGGTATCGACCGTCGGGCCGTCAAAATGGGGCCGGATTGACAGCGGTTTGGTGTAGCGGTTCATGACCGGATATCGCCCTGCCATGCCGATGCACGTTTCGATGTCGGCACATTGGCGGCGAACCAGGCGGCGACCGGTGCCAGCGCAGGATGCCGCAGATCGCGCTCGAGATATTTCCAGACGCGCGATTGATAGGACAGGTAGCGCGATTTGCCGTCGCGCTTCCAAAGCCGGGTGAAGATACCGAGAATCTTGACGTTGCGCTGCGCGCCGAGCAGCGCATAGGCCGCCTCGAACTCGGAATTCGCCGCATCGGGATTGGTCGCGCGGTAATGCTGGAGCGACTGCGCCTCAAGATCGCTGCTGACATCGCGGCGAGCGTCCTGCAGCAGCGAGACGAGATCATAGGCCGGGTGCCCCGCCAGGGCGTCCTGGAAATCGAGCAGGCCGAGCGCGCCGATACCGTGCCGCCCTTCGAGCAGCATAAGATTCTCGGCATGATAGTCGCGAAGCACGGTGACCGGCTCATCGAGATCGAGAACCGGTGCCAGCGCCTTCTCCCACGCCGCATCGAAAGCGTGGTCATCGACATTGAGTTCGAGCGCCGGTGCATACCATTCGGTGAAAAGCCGCGCCTCGCGCAGATATTCTTCCATCGAATAGGGCGGCAGATCGCCGGCTGGCGAACGGTGGAGCACGCCGAGCAGGTTCACGGCATCGCGATAGATTCGCACTTCACTTTCAGGCGCGGCATCGACGACTTCGCGCATCCGCGCATCGCCGAAATCCTCGAGCAGGATCAACCCCTCAGCGAGATCCTTTGCGAGAATTTTGGGCGCTGCAAACCCGAGCCTATTGAGATGCGTTGCAACATCCAGGAAGGGTTGGCTATTCTCATGATCGGGCGGCGCGTGCATCAGCACGGCGGTCCGCCCGGGCGCGACGACGCGGAAATAGCGGCGGAACGAGGCATCGCCGGCAAGCGGCAAAATCTCGCCATCGGCCCAACCATTATCGGACAGGAAAGCGGGTGCGGATTGCGGGCTTTTTAACTCGGTGGCCATCGGCCCTCCCAAGCGCTCGGAACCTGCGCTGTCAAGCGTCGCGCGGCTGTCTGCCCACCGCTTTGCGACTCAACGCCCAAATGGAGCCGCAAAGCGTCGGGCCAGAGCCTTTTGCCGAGCCGGTCAGGCCATTCGATCAGCATCGCCACTTCGCGCCGCATTTCGTCGAGCCCCAACTCGACGACGTCTTCCGGTTCCTCGATCCGGTAGAGATCGATATGCCAGACCGGGATACGCGTTTCGGGCGGGTCATAGGGCTGGACGATCGCGAACGTCGGACTCGGCGCTTCTGATCCGAGGCCGAGCGCCTGCAACACTCCGCGAGCCAATGTCGTCTTTCCGGCGCCCAAATCGCCATCGAGTGCAATGCAATCGCCCGGGCGGAGAATTGCGGCGATTTTTGCGCCAAGCGCGAGCGTATCGAATTCTGTTGCGAGTAGCATCAAAAAGAAACACCGCCGCGCGGCAAAGTGATGGTCACCGACGTTCCCCGCCCCGCTTCGCTCGACAGCCGGATCGAACCGCCATGCGCTTCGACGAACTGCTTGGTCAGCGGCAGGCCGAGGCCGAGCGCACGCGATTGGGCGTCGGCATCGGCGCGGTGGAAGCGATCGAACACCTTGTGTTGATCGGCCGGTGCAATGCCCGGACCGTTATCGGTGATCGTTATTCGCGCCTCTTGCGCATCGCCATCGGCCCGAAGATCGACCTTTCCGCCTTCGGGTGTGTAGCGAACCGCATTGTGGAGCAGATGATCGAGCGCTTGCCGCAAGCGCCGGGCATCGCCGGTGATACTGCCAACCGACGTGTCGATTTCGATGCTGAGCTTGTGCTGTCGCACGTCAGCAGCTTCGCGCACTTCAGCTACCGCCTCATCACACAGCACCTTAAGGTCGACCGTATCGGCTGCCATCGGCAGCCCGCCCGCCTCGCTCTGCGTCAAATCGAGCACTTCGTCGATTTGCGTCCGCAATTTGGCGACAGATGTCAGGATCGCGGCGACATAATCGCTTGCCTGTCCGGGCAATTCGCCCGCATAGCCGCCGTCGAGCATTTCCGCGAAACGGGGAATCGAGGTCAGCGGGGTGCGCAGCTCATAGCTCATGTTCGAAACGAATGCCGTCTTGACTCTGTCGGCCGCCTCAAGCGCTTCATTGCGTTCGCGCAGCGCCGACTGGATCTGTTCGCTGTCCGAAATATCGAGCAGCGTCACCAGCGCATTGCCATCGGGCAACGGCACGGCAGCATATTCGAACGACCGCCCATCGTTGAGGCGGAAGCGGCCCTCCTGTTGCTTGCGATCGAGCGTCGCCACGCGCACCGCATCGCGGATTGCTCCAGCCTCGTCGTCGCCATCGAAATTCGGCGCGATCTGCTCGATCAGCTCGTCGATCCGCGGATGCTCGGCCAGCGTCGCTTCTTCGAAATTCCATATTTGGCGGAACCGGGCGTTCCACAGATGCAGCCGGCCGTCCGACGCAAAAACGCCGAGCGCTTCGAACAGATTATCGAATGTCGCCGTGCGGACACGGAGGAGCGTATCACGCGCGCTTGCCAGCTGCGCCTGTTCGGTGCGATCCTCGAAGATCAGCAGCAACCCGCCATCGGGCAAGGGCTGGGCTACGACGCGCAGATGCGTGCCATCGGGCAAATGCCAGGCCTCTTCGATCGGCTCATCGCCCTTCTGGAACCAGCTTCGCCGCGCCTCCTTCCATGCCGGAAAGTCGCGTTCGGCGGGCACACGGTCGGCTTCGCGCATACGATCGAGTACGCGGTCGAATTCGGGCGCATCGGCGAGCCATTCGTCCTGCATTGCGAAAATGCGTTGGAAGGGCTGGTTCGAGAAGGAAAGGCTGCGATCGGGGCCGAATTGCGCAACGCCCGCCGAAAGCAGATCGAGCATGTCGCGCTGGGCGCGAGCAAAACGCCGCAATTCGGCACGCGCCTGTTCGAGCTCCTCGATATCAATCGCATAGCCGGCGACGCCTGCTTCGCCGAGCGGAATATCGACGATCCGCATCGCCCGCCGCTCGCCGCCGATCGTCGCGGGAACTGTGCGACTATGCGGCTCGCCCTCCTCACGGACCATGGCGGCGACGGCTTGCGCGCTGTCGGCCCCGCCGAGTTCGATCAATTCGAGCCCGCGCGCAATGACTTCGGCTGCATTTTCAGTTTCGACGGCTCTGACATATGCCTGGTTGACGAGCGTCAGGCGAAGGTCCGCGCCGCGATGCCACATCGGGAAGGGCGAGGCTTCGATCAGCGCCGAAAGCGCAGCCAGAGCTTCGCCGGTGCGGTGCGTCTGCGATTGGAGCGTGGCGACCTCAGCGCGCATTTCGCTCGCGTCGAACAACCAGATGATCGCATTTTCCTCGCCGCCGAATATCGTCGGCGCCGGGCCGCCTTGCGCGAACAATATGCGCTGCGAGCCGGCAATCGGCAGCTCCAGCCCGAACGGCCTTGCAGTTCGCTGCGCCGACCGCACGGCTTCGGCAAGCGCGGCATAGCTTTCATCCTTCAACACCGATTTGAGGTCATCGATGCGTTTCGGCGGATTTTCGAAGCCCAGCCACTCGGCGGCTTGCGGCCCCGCCTGGATGCGATCCTTGGTGTCGACGATCAGGAAGGCCGCCGGAGCGTTTTCGAGCAACGCGCCTGCCTTGCGCGCCGCATCCGCCGCCCGCTCGCCGCGTGTCTTGCGTTGCATCGAGACGAGCGTCGCCCGGACGGCAATGCCGAGCCAAGCGGCGAGCACCATGCCGGTGACAACGGCAGCCGTCGCGGAGATGGTGATCATGTGACGATTTCGCCCCGAAACATGGGCGCTGCTTGTAGCAGGTTAGCCGCGCGGCGGAAGCGGCTACGCCCTCATATATTGGGGACGCAAAATCAAAACCGCGCTCTTACGCCGATCCGTGCGTCGATACCCGATAGCGGGACGAAATCCTTGGTGAACGAGGCATGGCGCCGCCCGACGACATCGAAGATATTGTTCACCGATGCGAATATCGACGTGCCGTTCGACCGTCCCAATGGCCGCCAGGCGACCGAGGCGTTGACGAGGACGAAATCGTCGGTCGGCGTCTCGAAGGCCGCGACGCGATCCTGATCGGCGACATATTCGGCTTCGATGCGCGCATCGAAATTGCTCGACTGCGCTTCCAGTCCGCCGAGCAGGCGGAAAGGCGGGATACGCGGGATCGGCCCGCCGCCATTGCCGATTGTCGCGCGAACATAATCGGCCACGACATCGGCGTTGAAACGGAACGGCCCGGCTTCGGCGAGCAATATACTCGCTTCGGCTTCAAAGCCCCAATAGGTCGCGTCCTGCTGGAAGTTCTGGAAAACCGGCAGATTGTCCCTCTCCACCCCGGTATCGGCGCTGAAAATGAAATCGTGGAACCAGCTGACAAAACCGGTCAGCGCGAAGGTTGCGCTTCCCAATTCGCCGCGAATATAGGTTTCAAGGCCAATACTCTTCTCAGTCGTGAAGTTCGGATTGCCGATCTCGAAGGCCTGCGTTGCGATATGCGGACCGTTGGAGAAGAGCTCTTCGGCCGAAGGCGCACGTTCGGTGCGCGACAGGTTGACGCCGATCCGCGTTTCGCGAGCGATTTCATAACCGACGCCGATCGCGCCGGAGAGTGAATCAAAACTGCGGCCAAGGCCGATCGTTCCGGCATCGACGCTTGTATTTTCGTATCGCCCGGCGAGTTCCAGGCCAAGTTCGCCGATATCGAATTCCTGGAGCGCAAACAGTCCAATCTGCTCGGTCGTATTGGGCGGAACGAAGGCTTCGGCGCCGACAGCGTTAAAATCGCGAACATAGAGCTGGCTCCCGATCACGCCGCGCCAACCATCGTGATCGGCCTGCACCAGTTCGAGCCGGCCTTCCAAACCCTCGACGAGAAACCGGGTCCCGACTTCATCGCCTTCGAATTCGATATGTTCGTAATCCGAATAGCCGAGGCGCAGGCGGATGCTTTCGAGGAAACCGCCGCCGGTGACGATCTCGCCGCGCAAATCGGCGCGAATTTGTTCGAGCCCAATGGTGACCGGGCCTTCTTCCTCCTCGCCTTCTTCGCCTTCGTCCTCCTCGCCTTCCTCATGCGCGTGCCCGGCGCCTGGACGTGAAGGAACGCCGTAATCGCTGTCGAACCAGCTGACCGATGCGCCGAAGCTGCCCCAGGCATCAATTACCGCAAAGCCGAGTCCGGCCGTCCACGTTTCGGTTGCGGTGTTGGGAATAGTGCCGCTGAGATTCGCCAAGCCGAGCGCTTCGGCCGCTTCTTCGGGATGGCCTTCCTCGCTTTCCTCCGCTGCGATAGCGAATTGCTCGGCGCGGAGATCGGGCGACAGCACGAAACCGCCAATATCGAGATCGTCGCTGCGGCGATAGCTGCCATCGGCATGGATGACGAGCGTGCTCGTGACGGGCATATCGACGGCCCCGGCGATGCTGCGTTCTTCGGCGGCGCTCGCATAGCCCGCCAGCGCATCGAAATGGATCGGCTCGTCGGGGACTTCGCGCGGGATACGCCGGTCGAAGACGTTGACCGCGCCGCCGATCGCCTGGCTACCGAAAAGCAGCGCCGCGGGCCCGCGCAATACCTCGATGCGATAGCTGGTCAGCGGATCGATGGTGACGGCATGATCGGCCGAGGTGTTCGAGGCGTCGATCGCGCCGATGCCGTCGGTCAGCACGCGAATACGTTCGCCCTGGAAACCGCGCAATACGGGCCGCGAGGCCCCGGGAGTAAAGGAGGTAGCTGAGACGCCGGGCAGTTCGGTCAGCGAGTCGCCGATCTGCGCGCGAATGCTCTGATCGAGCTCGGTGCCCGACAGCACAGAGGTTCCCGCGAGGATATCGAGGCTTTCGACGAACTGCGCGGTGACGACGATCTGCGCCGACGTGTCGTCATGCAACCCGCCGCCGCGCTCGGCATCGTCGTCTTGCGCAAACGCCGGAACCGCGATGCACGCGGCCCCGGCGGCCAGCCATGTCCGAAACTTCACGCTGAACTCCCTGATACAGTGTTACATCGTCACTTAACGTAATGTTGCACTATATCAAGACGGATGAACGGCAGCTTATCGACGGCGCAGGGCCGTTGGCCGATCAATAGCGATACTGGTCGCTCTTGAACGGGCCCTGCTGCGGCACGCCGATATAGGCGGCCTGTTCTTCGCTCAGCTCGGTCAGCTCGACGTTGAGCTTGGCGAGGTGGAGCATAGCAACCTTCTCGTCGAGATGCTTGGGAAGGACATAGACGTCGTTCTCGTAATCGCCGGTGTTGTTCCACAGCTCCATCTGCGCGAGCACCTGGTTGGTGAAGCTCGCCGACATCACGAAGCTCGGATGACCCGTGGCGTTGCCGAGGTTGAGCAGACGGCCCTGCGAGAGGAGAAGCATCCGCTTGCCATCGGGAAAGGTGTACATATCGACCTGCGGCTTGACCTCGACATGCTCGAGATTGGCGAGCCCGCCGACCTGGATCTCGTTATCGAAATGGCCGATATTGCCGACGATCGCCATGTCCTTCATCGCGCGCATATGATCGAGCGTGATGACATCCTTGTTGCCCGTCGTCGTGACGAAGATATCGGCATGCGGCGCAGCCGCTTCCATCGTCGTCACGGCAAAACCATCCATCGCCGCCTGCAGCGCGCAGATCGGATCGACTTCGGTGACCATGACGCGCGCTCCGGCACCGCGCAGCGACGCTGCCGATCCCTTGCCGACATCGCCATAGCCGGCAACGACGGCGACCTTGCCTGCCATCATCACATCGGTGCCGCGGCGGATACCGTCGACGAGGGATTCGCGGCAGCCATAAAGGTTGTCGAACTTCGATTTTGTCACCGAGTCATTGACGTTGATGGCAGGCCACAACAGCTCGCCGGCCTTCTGCATATTGTACAGACGGTGCACGCCGGTGGTGGTTTCCTCTGAAACGCCTTTGATGGCTTCGGCGTTCTTGGTGTACCAGCCCGGCTGTTCCTTCAGACGCTTCTTGATCGAAGCGAACATGACCTCTTCTTCCTCGTTTTCCGGCTTGTCCAGAAAGGCTGTATCGCCCTTTTCAGCCCGGTGTCCGAGGTGGATGAGCATGGTGGCGTCACCGCCATCATCCAAAATCATGTTCGGAGTGCCACCATCGGCCCATTCGAAAATCCGGTGACAATAATCCCAGTATTCAACAAGGCTCTCGCCCTTCACTGCGAAAACCGGTGTTCCGGCAGCGGCGATCGCGGCGGCGGCATGGTCCTGGGTCGA
>JABDLY010000083.1 GCA_013001755.1 Sphingomonadaceae bacterium | reverse complement strand
TCTGAATACCGCTCGCCAACACCGCTTCACGCAGACGGTCTTCCGCCGGGCCCGATCCGATTATATGAAAAACGTAGTCATGAACGGCTCTTTCGATGAGCGCCGAAAATATCGGCACGATGTCCTGGCTGTTCTTCTCGTCGTCCAAGCGGCCGAAATAGCAAATCTGCTTCTTTTCGTTGTCGCGCGGCGATATGGCCAAATCGCCAAGTCTCGATCTCGACAGCTTCGGGAAAAGGCCATGGGTTTGAATTTTAACATGGAGCTGCTCGGGAAAATTGAAGCGATGATCTTCAAGTATGAGCGAGATGATGTCGATCTTCGAATAGACGCCTTTCTCGTCCCATTCCGGGCGATACGGCCCCATACCCCTATCGCAGGCGACGATCGTCGCGCCTCGGCCACCGAGCAGATCGTAAAGCGAGTCGTCGGCTATCAGCCATGCCCGGCCAACGATTATCGCCGGGAAATCGAAGGTCTCCAGAGCCGTAGCGAATGACGCCAGATCGACGTCCCCGAAGCGCCTTTGCCCTATCGAAAGCAGTTTCACGCGCCGGTCGATCGCGACAAATCTCCTGGGATCGATATCCTGCGTGACTGCGACGACGACCTTCTTCCCGATACTGGCGAGAAAATTTGCGAGTTCATGCTCGAAACATCCGCCCTGAAAAATTACCGGACAGATGATCAGAATAGGCCTGTCGGTGAGTTCGCCACCAATGTCATATCGACCAGGAGCAGCCGGCGACCGCATGGGCGGAAGCGCGATCGCGCTCTTGCCGCGGACACTGCAAATTGTCGCAGCCCCCTCCCTGTCTAGCGCCTCGGCCAGATCTCGGGCCAAACCGCGCGAAAGGCTGAAACGGTTCGATTGTGGCAAGCGCAGTTCAACCGCGTCCGCCTCGCCCGTGCCAAAGAATGTTTCCAGCGCCGGACGATCGGATTCGGTGAGCTCGATTATCGGCATGCAATGGTCCCTTTCCTAAGAGGCTTGTCCTTGTCAGCCTCGTCATGCCACGACGCAGGCTGAGATCGGCAACGATAATAGCGTGGTTAGTCGACATAATGGGCCGTCTTGCGTCGGGCAACCTCCGCTGAACGAAGGCGCGGCCCCACCAGCTTTTCCAATTCCCAAATTTCCGCAGATAATCTCGCGTCGCCCGGTGGCTCAATCAGCTCTTGCCGGACTTCACTATACGCTCGATCCAGTTTTTCGATGATTTTTCAGTCGGCGGTTTTTCAGTCTGGGTCGCCTGCTGCTCAAGTTTGGCAGCTCTCGCCATAACGGCGCCGAGACGCTGGTTCAGTTCCGCCGTCTTTTGCCGGCTTTCCTGAATATGCGCCTGGAGCCGCTGGTTGACCTCGACAACTGATGAATTGAGGTCGCCGACATGTTCTTGAATCTGGCGCCGCCGCGGGTCCGGCATCCGGGGATTCGCGGTCGTCCCGGCGGCAAGTTCGGCGATTATCGACAGCGACCATTCGACCCCGAGATCGCGGACCAGCTGATTGTACAGCGCAGCGACCGCGCTGGCGCTGCCTTGATATTGGCCGAAGGCGATCTTCAACTGCCGCATATGTTCGTTTTGCAACTCTGCCTTGGTCCTGTCGTCATCGACAATCCCGAACAATTCGGCCGCGCAGATCAATGTCGAAAGCCGATTGACCAGCATTTCCATCGACCCGGCTTGCGAATCGCTGACCGAAAATTCGAACAGCGCCGCGTCGACGGGCTCGGGAATCTCGAAACTCACGCCCTCGATACGTTCCAGATATCTCGAGGCCGGGATGACCGATAGGAGATCGATGTCCGCGAGCGGCGTCTCCTTGAAAAATGCGGCCGCCGCGTTCTCCTTCAGAGTTTCCACCCGGAGAAACTTGTTGGCTGCGGACTTACCGATGGTCCCGCCAAAATAACCGTCGAGGATTTCGTGCGAACCATGCAGGGTCAGCGCCGCAGCATGGAATGGCAGCTTTCGTTCGTCCTTGGCCACCCAGTAGCCCAGTTCGATAATATCGGGCAGCGAAACGAAGTCGGAAACTGCGCTGGCCCAGGCAAAGGCGAACCGGTGCTTGAACAGCGGAGCATAGCCGGTGACCATCACATAGCCGGTGTTCAGGTCATCGAGGCCGAAAGCCGTCCGATCGGCTACGTCGATGCGTTCGCGATGCTGCGACAAGCGGGAACGCACAATTTCGCGGACATCGTCTGCTTGGCCGGGCTCGACGAGAATGGCGACGCGCGCTTCAACTTCGAAGAGCGACAGGAAGCTGTCGATCGATTCTGCCAAGGCGTCGGAACCGGTTTCCGGAGAATATCGCACCGCCAAGGTCATCGACCCTTGGCGGTCAACCGCTTCCTCGTGCTTCCGCTTGTCTACGAACTCGCCGATAGCGCCAGCAGAAGACAAATTGGCCGCTATCGGCGCCCATCCCACGGTCGATTCGATATATTCGAGTTCCTCGCCGAACCGTTCGCGGTTCTGCGCCAGGAATTCCGCAGTAAACGGCTTGACGATGATCTGCTTGAAGATGCTGCTGGCCATGCTGCAATATGCCGGGCGCAAATAGTGCAGATGCGTGTTCCGGTCGATCAATTCGCCGATCGATTTGACGATCCTGGCGGCAGATCGCGCATGTGCAAAGGCTCGTTCATGCCCGACGGCGCGGCTCTCGGAGCCTGGCGTTTGCCGGTATTTGTGGAACGCCTTCGACACTAACACATAACTGCGCGCACGCACCATGAGGTGCGGAAGCCGCGCGAAATCTTCGAGTTTCTCGTCTGTTTCGGGGCAATCCGGAAGGGCGTCGAACCAGATATCGCGATGGAAGAGTTTGTTGCACAGCGAAAAATTAACCTGCCGTCTCAACAACAGGTTCAGCGCTTCCTCGCCGCTCAGGCTGGAACGGTTAAGATGCGAGGAGATATATGGTTCGTCAGCGCTTTCATCGCCGGGGAAAGAAAGCACCATTCCGAATTGAATAATATCGGCTCTGCGACCGCCGATATTGGCGAAGACCTGGTCATAGCAGGCGGGGTCGAGCGAATCGTCGGCATCAAGGTGGCCGATATATTCTCCCGAAGCGAAGTGAGATCCTACCTCTCTCGATCTATACAATCCTTTGTTTTCGCGATTTTTTACCAGGAAAACATTTTCATATTGCTCGGCATAGCGCGCGATTATCGTATTGGAATCGTCGGTTGAGCAATCATCGACAACGATGATTTCGACCCCATCGATCTTTTGCGCCAGCACCGAGTCAATCGCCTCGGCGATATATTCCTCACATCCATAGCTTGGGATGACGACCGAGACCTTCGGGCGTTCTCCGGTCGGTTTCCTATCCGCCTCATCTTCCCAGAAAATCCGGTCTCCGGATGGCTCATAGGGCTCCCGCCGTGCGGCAAGGGGGGTATCGGCCAAATCCGTGTGGCTGGTTGTGTCCGCATCGGTACCGTCACTGTTCATAGGCCATCTTTTCCTGAAATTCTGGTCCTGCGTTTTCTCGCAAATCGATTATTTCCGCCGCCTCCTTGGCGCCGGCGCGCTGATCCAGCCGATCGCGATCTGTTACAAATCCTGCTGCCTATTAGGGCGGCCCGGCAGGCTGTTTCAGCGGATAGGCCTGCCGTGTCAAGATGATACGGGCGGCGCCGGGCCGCATCACGGCGGACTAATGGCAATTGGGGACGAACGGCAGGCCACGGCCCAGTCCACAAACAAAGACGTTCCTACCAAACATCTTTAAAATGCGGTTTCGAGACAACAGACTCGGGATGGCGGCTGGTAAGGGTTTCGGGGTGACTCGGGACGAGGAGCATTTCGCGGTGAAGCAGACCATTTTGGAAGCTTGTGTTGACTTCGCGCGTTTTGGCCGGACAGAGTATCCAGCGTGAACAGTCGCAGCGAACAACGATTGGGAGTCATATTGGCCGGCGGCACGGGAAGCCGTCTCAGCCCGATAACCAAGGCGGTTTCGAAACAATTGCTGCCGATCTACGACAAGCCGATGATTTATTACGCGATATGCGTCCTTATCCTGTCGGGCGTGCGCGAAATCGTCATCATCACCACGCCGTACGACCAGCAACAAAATCAGCGATTGCTCGGCAATGGCGAACAATGGGGACTGCGCTTCCGCTATGCTATACAGGAAAAGGCCAAGGGGATCGCGGAAGCGGTTATTATAGCCGAGCAATTCGCGGCGGAGCGATCCCTGGCTCTCATTCTCGGCGACAATTTCTTCTTCGGAGCAGGCC
>JABDLY010000074.1 GCA_013001755.1 Sphingomonadaceae bacterium | reverse complement strand
TTCCAATGGTTCTCGAGGCGCGTGGACTCGATGTGACGCCGCCGACGATCGAGCGTTTCGAAGCGGCGGGCGACATGATTTCGGCGCGGAACCTTTCGCGAATCATGGCCGATGAAATCCGTCACGTCGCTTTCGGCGTTAAGTGGTTCGAATTCAGCGGTGAATTGAGGAACCGCGACCCTCGAAAATACTGGCAAGAGCTGGTTTCGCGCCATTTTCGCGGCCGGTTGAAGCCGCCATTCAACGCTTCGGCGCGTCGACAAGCCGGTTTACCCCGGGATTACTATTCTCCGCTTGCCTCGGGGGAACCTTCTTAACAAATGGACGCGACACCGGCTGCGGGGAGGGCAATGCCGCCTCCGGATTTTTGGTTTCAGGACGGTCATCACGGAAAATTAACCGTGTTGCCGAATAAGACAGGTCGCACATTATGTTCATTCGTTTTTCTCTCGACATCGGTCAGCGCCTCGTCGCGCTTCGCCGCATTGTCGTCATGGCAGCTGTTTCGGCTGCCTTTTTTTCGGTCGCTACTCCGGCGCATGCCCAGACGCAGACCGCTTCGGGTAGCCCCGAGCTCCGCGCGCTTTTCGCCAGCTGGGCGCAGGAAGATCGCCAGCGCCAGGGCGTGATGGCGATCCCGTCGACCTCGCCGATCACCAGTTATCGCATGACGAGCAGCTTCGGCACACGCAGCGACCCGTTCGGCCGCGGCCGCCGCCGGCACAACGGCCTCGACATGGCGAGCCCGCGCGGCACGCCGATCTATGCGACCGCCGACGGCATCGTCGGTCGCGCGCAATGGGTCAGCGGCTACGGCAAATATGTCGAGATCAACCATGGCGGCGAGATCCAGACGCGCTACGGCCATATGTCGCAGATTCTCGTCCAGCCCGGGGCCCGCGTTACGCGCGGCCAGATGATCGGCCATGTCGGCTCGACAGGCCGTTCGACCGGCAACCATCTTCATTATGAAGTCCGCATCGAAGGCCGTCCGGTCAATCCGATGCCTTTCATGACTTCGGTCGCCTATCTCGCATCGCTGCCAAGCGGCACCGCAGCGCCGGTCGAAGTCGCATCCGCGGTCGGCGCCAGCCAGTAACGCGTTTCGGTAACGCTTGTACTCCCAAGCGCTAGAACGGGTCGCCCGCTTGCCGCAGGCGGCCCGTTTTCCTATCTTGGGTCCATGAACCAAGAAATCGGTCTTTCCCAAGCGGCAGCAAAGCGCGTCGCGTTTATCGCGGACAAGCAGGACAAGCCCGCAATATTGCGGCTGGCGGTCGACGGCGGCGGCTGTGCGGGCTTCCAATATCGTTTCGAACTTGCCGAAGGCATCGAAGATGACGATGTCACCACCGAGACCGAAGGCGTGAAGCTCGTCGTCGACACGATCAGCCTCGATCTGGTGCGCGGCTGCGAAGTCGATTTCGTCGAAAATCTCGGCGGCAAGATGTTTCAGGTCAACAACCCCAACGCCCAATCGGGTTGCGGTTGCGGGACGAGCTTTTCGGTTTGACGCCAACGGCGTCACCCCAGCGATGGCCGGGGTCCATCCCAGACATGCAATCGCCAGACCGAGAGCTGGGATAGATTCCAGCTTTCGCTGGAATGACGGCGGAAGGAATACTGGTTTCTTCGCCGCATTGCCGCCATAACCCGCTCCATGAAAATCGCGACCTACAACGTCAACGGCATCAACGCCCGGCTGCCGCGCCTCATCGAATGGCTCGACGAGCAGAAGCCCGATGTGGTGTGCCTTCAGGAGCTCAAGGCCTATGACGAGAAAATCCCGGTCAAGGCGATCGAGAAGGCGGGCTATGGGGCGGTCTGGCATGGCCAGAAATCGTTCAACGGCGTCGCCATCCTCGCGCGCGATAGTCAGCCCGTCGAGCACCAGATACGGTTGCCCGGCGACGATGAGGACGTCCAGAGCCGCTATATCGAAGCGGAAATCGGCGATGTGATCGTCGCCTCGATCTATCTGCCCAATGGCAATCCGCAGCCTGGCCCCAAATTCGATTACAAGCTCGACTGGATGGAGCGGCTGATTGTGCGCGCCGCCGATCTCTTCGCCACCGAGCGGCCGGTCGTGCTCGCCGGCGACTATAATGTCATCCCGACCGATGAGGACACCTATTCGGTCAAGGCGATGGAGAATGACGCGCTGACCCAGCCCGAAAGCCGCGCCGCTTTTCGCCGCCTGCTCGCGATGGGCTGGACCGATGCGATCCGCGCGCGCAAGCCATCGGGCAAGATCTGGACCTATTGGGACTATCAGCGCGGCGCCTGGCAGCGCGATGCCGGTTTTCGCATCGATCACCTGCTGCTCAGTCCGGTTGCCGCCGATCGCCTGCGCGCGGCGGGCGTCGACAAGGAATATCGTGGGCGGGAAAAAGCGTCCGACCACACGCCGGTCTGGGTGGAGCTGGCGGGCTAGATCCCTGCTTGCTGGTTTTCCGGCATCGATTCTATCGCTGCGGTAAACATATCCACCATGCGTTTCAGCACCGGCGCCACGCGCTTCATATCGAGGGTGTCTGTCATCGGGTCGTAGCGATCGGGCACGATGCCGAAACCGATCATCATGTCGATCCATGTCTGGCGGTCGAACAGCTCGTTGTCGAAGGTCACGAAACGTCCGCGGCTTTCGAACTGGTCGATCCGGATTTGCAGCGTTTCGGGCAAGGGTGCTTCGCGAATGGCGGCCCAGGGCGCGTCGTTGCGACTGTTGAGCACGAAGGGCAGGAGCGTGAAATCGCGCAACTGCCTGGCCGATGTCAGGTGTTTCGCGTTGTAGGATGCGGCTTCGACATCCATTTGCCGTGATGCGGGCAGCGTCTCGATCAGATGGAGCGCCTGATCGTGCAGCAGGATCATATCGGCGGACTGATAGGGCCCCAAACTGGCGGAGGCGCGGCCCAGCCTCGCCAGATTGGCGGTCCAGGGCGTTTCGGCGAAACCGGGTGCGAAGGGCGCGCTTGGCGCATCGCTGCCAAGCCACTGTTGCGCCGTCCCGTCAGGAAAGCGATCCGACGCAAAGAGCAGTTCGGAGATACATCCGCTGCCGAGCGGCGTTTTGATCAGCAGTCCGCCGTGCATCGCGCGGGCGACAGTTTGGCCATGACCTTCGCCGCTCTCGCGATCCGTCGAGGCGCTGGCGATACGATCGAAGGGCATCAGGCCCGGCAGGGAGGTGAAACCCGGCCGCTGTTCGTCGGGCAGCAGATCCGCGACACCGCCCGAAACATCGACGAAAAAATCCGCCGCGATATCCTGGCCTGTGTCGGGTCGGATCGAACCGATGGCAGGGCCATCCATGCTGATACCCACGGGACGCGCCTGACGAATCTCGGCGTCCGCCGCAAAGCGCTCCTTCAAAAACGCGGTGTAATCTACGCGATCGATGTGGATTGTCGGGCCGAGCATGCCGAGCGGAGATTCGGGGTCGTCGGGCGGGAAGGCGAATTTGCCGGCGCGCGCGGTGCGTGCGGCGAAGCGGAAGGGCTGGAGCAGATGGGCGAGCCGTCCGGGCTCCTCATAGGTCATCGCCGCGCGCAGCATGACATGGTGGAGTGCGATGCCGTTGATTGCCGGCAATGTGCCCGATGGCGCGGCGAACAGGCTGCTGTCGTCGCCTTGCCAACCCTGGAGATCGGTGCCGAGACCGAAGTGGGCGTTGCTACGGTTCAGCAGTTGCTCGACGTCAATCCCGGCGCCAGTGTGAAAACGGCTATCGCAGGCAAGCGTCAAAGCGGCGGGCACGGCGGCCGCACCGCTATGTTCGACGAGGATGAGGCGCATCTGCGGCGGCAAATTCTGCGCCAGCAATGTCGCCACGGGCCATAATTCATGGCTCTCGCCGAAGACCGCGATGGTCGATACCCGCTGGCCGCTGTTCGTCATGCCGCGCCTGCACCAACGGTCGACGCGCCATAGCGGCCAATGAAATCGCTATGCGCTTCGGTGCGTTCGATTTCGCTGGATATCGTCCGGCTGATGCGTTCGAGATGTCCCGTCAGTTCACCCTCGGGCATCCGATCGACACGCGGATCATAGGTTTCGGGCAGTACATTCTGCCCGATAAACACCGACAGCCAGCTCGGCGGCTGGAAGAGGCCGCTTTCATATTCGGGGACGAACCCGCGCTTGCGAAACGCTTCGATCTTCTCCCCAAGGCTGTCGGGCCAAACCATGTTGCGCATGTCGCGCCACAAGGGCGCGTCGTCGCGCTGCGTGGCGACATAGTGGAGCATCAGGAAATCGCGAATCCGTTCGAATTCGAGATCCATCAGCCGGTTATATTCGTCGATATCGGTCGTGGCGCAGCTTTTCTCCGGAAATAGCTCGATCAGGTTGAGGATACCGCTCTGGATCAGGTCGATACTTGTCGATTCGAGCGGTTCGAGAAAGCCGCCCGACAGCCCGATGGCGACGCAGTTGCGGTTCCATAATTTGTGTCGCTTGCCGGTCTTGAAGAACAGCTGTTTGGGATCGGCGAGCGGCTCTCCCTCAAGCGTGGTCATCAGCTGATCGACGGCGTCCTGGTCGCTGATATAGGCGTCGCAATAGACATGGCCGTTGCCGATCCGATGCTGGAGCGGGATGCGCCATTGCCAGCCGCCGGTCCGCGCCGTCGAGCGTGTATAGGGGCCGATCGGGCCTGCTATCGCGCAGGGCACGGCATAGGCACGGTTGCACGGCAGGAATTCGCTCCAGTCGTCATAGCCGGTTGCGAGTTCCTGTTCGATCAACAGCCCGCGAAAGCCCGAGCAATCGATGAAGAGATCGCCTGCAATCGTCTTGCCCGATTCGAGCGCGACCGACTCGATGAAGCCGCTTTCGCCGTTCGAATGCACGGCGACGACCTTGCCCTCGATGCGTTTCACACCCCGGTTCCTGGCGAACTCGGCGAGGTATTTGCCGTATAGACTGGCGTCGAACTGGAAGGCGTAGGAATAGGCGGCGATCCCGGGTTCGGGATTGTCCTCGGGCTGCGCGAAGCGATTATTGCGCGCGGCAACGTTCGGAAAGCAATAATCGCTGAAGTCCCCGGCTTTGCCTGAGGCGTTCTGCTTGAACCAATAATGGTGGAAATCCGCCGGCCCGATAGTTTCGCCATAGGCGCCGAAGGGATGGAAATAGCGATCGCCGATCGCCCCCCAATCGCGAAATTCAATGCCGAGTTTGATCGTCGCACTGGTCCGCGCCATCATCTCGGCTTCGTCGATGCCGAGCGACTGGTTGAAATAGCGGATCTGCGGCAAGGTCGCCTCGCCGACGCCGACAGTGCCGATTTCTGCGGATTCGACGAGCGTGACCGAAACGCCCGTGGGACCGAGCTTGTGGGCGAGCGCCGCCGCAGCCATCCAACCCGCCGTGCCGCCGCCAATAATGACGATATCGCGGACCCGCTGGTCCGGTCGATCGGTCACCTTGCTCTCCCGAGTTTCCGGACACTCTCCACGGCCCGAGAGTTAGCCCCTATCGCCATCGGAATACAACGATTCCTCGCCGTTAGAGGGCGGCCTTCTCGTAAACCGCGTATACCCGGTTCATTTCACTATCGATCGCATTGGCGATCGCGACCATTCCCTGATTGTCTTCGAGGATCCAGCCGACTTCGGCCTTTTCGACGCCCATTTGCTCGACGCCATAGCGACGGATTTGCTCGATCATCATGAAGGCGAGCTGGCTCGCGAGACGCTTGTTCTGGTGCTCGGGGAGGACACCCATTAGCGGGACGCGGCCGCCGCGCCATTTGCGGCGCTTGATACGCCAGAGCAATTTCGCCCATCCGAAGGGAAATAGCGAACCGTCCATCTCGGCAATCGCTTCGTTGATATCGGGCAGGCAGAGCATGAAGGCGGCCGGCTTGCCCTCGTAATAGGCAATCAGGTTGATCTCGGGAATGATCGCGGGTTTGAGCTTGCCCTTGATATATTGGACTTCGCGGTCGGTGATCGGGACGAAACCCCAGTTTGCGCTCCATGCCTGGTTGAGGATCGAGAGGATAAGCGTCGCTTCCTCATCGTAGCGCTTCATGTCGATCGGTCGGATGGTGATCTTGGCGCTCCGCTCGCCCGAGGCGACGATACGATTGATCAGCTCGGGAAAGCCGTCCTTTACGGGAACGCGATAGGTTAAAAGCTGCTTGGCTTCCTGATAGCCTGCGGCCTCGATCCAGCCCTGATAGGCAGCATTGTGATGACCCATCATGACCATCGGCGCGTCGTCATGGCCCTTGACGAGGAGGCCGGGCTCGTCCCAGACCGAAAGGCTGATCGGTGCGATGACGCGCGTCATGCCTTCGCCGCGCAGCCAGTCTTCGGCCGCCGCGATCAGCGCGTGCATCACGGCTTCATCGGCAGCCTCCATCAGCCCCCAATTGCCGGTGCCGGGTCCCAGGCCCTGCTCGGCCGGCTGTTCGAGCGCGAGATGGTCGTAATGCGCGGAAATGCGCCCGACGGGCTCGCCGCCGCGCCAGGCGAGGAAAAGCTGCATCGTGGCATGTTCGTAAAACGGGTTCTTGTCGCGGTTGAGCAGCTCATAGACATCGCTGCGCAGCGGCGGCACCCAATGCGGAACGTCCGCATTGAGCCGGTAAGCGATGTCTACGAAGGTTTTGAGGTCAGCTTTGCCGGCGACCGGGCGGATCTTGATGTCGGGCATCGGGATGCCATCTCCGCTTTTTGGCAGCCGTTCAATCTATTTCGTCATTCCAGCGAAGGCTGGAATCTATCCCAGATGTTAGTCTAGCGATTTCGTATCTGGGATAGACCCCAGCCTGCGCTGGGGTGACGGCGCTCGACAAACTAATCCTGCTTCATCCGCTCGACGGGGTGGCCCGTCGCGACGCCGCCCGACAGATCGGCGACCCAGGGATATTGCTTGGCCTGTTCGGGCGTATAGCCGAGGTTGAACACGGTCTCGCTCTTTTCCTTGCGATCGGGGCGTTCGTAAAAGGTGCCGAACACCCGATCCCAGAAGAAATTGGTGATGCCGAAATTGCCGCTTTCATCGTGAAAATGGTGCGCCATATGGCTGGACTTAAGCTTGGCGAGCCATTTGTTCTTGGGCTTGTATTTCAGATGCTGGATGCAGTGGCAAAACTCATAGAAGCAGGTCGTCAGCAGGCCGACGCCAACCGCCATCGCCGCGCCGCCGGGGCCGCCAATCGCCCAGCCGATCGGGGTGAGCATCAGCACGATCGTCGGCAGCGTCGTGTAGAGCGCGCCGAACAGCACTTCGAGATGGTTGGGATCCTGGTGATGATCATAGTGGATCCGCTTCCAGGT
>JABDLY010000059.1 GCA_013001755.1 Sphingomonadaceae bacterium | reverse complement strand
GGCGACCCCCGATTGACGGCAGCCATCGATATTGACGGGCTGTTGCCCGAGCTGCCGACTCTGACCGAACGGTTGCGGTCGCTTCATACGTCGAAGACTGAGCCGTTCGAACAATCGTTGCGCGGCGGTACACAGACCGCGAGCGTTCTGTTCACACGGACCGACCCCGAAATTATATCGCTTGTGGAACATATTCGAACTGCGGTCGGCGGCTATATCGCTCAATTACCGCCCGCCGACGAAACGCACCCCGTCTTGAATCAGCCGCGCGGCGATATCCGGTTTACGGGATCATGGTCGGTCCGGCTGACCGATAGCGGCTTCCATGTCAGCCATTATCACAATCAGGGCTGGATCAGCTCTGCCCTATATGTCTCGCTGCCCGATACCATCGACAGGAATGGTGGCACGCATGACGGATGGCTCGCATTGGGCGAACCGCCGAGCGAGTTCGGGCTCGATATAGCGCCGCTGCGCCTCGTCGAGCCGAAGCCTTCGCGATTGGCGCTGTTTCCGTCGATAATGTGGCATGGAACGCGGCCCTTTAGCTCGGGCGAACGGTTGACCGTCGCCTTTGACGTTGCGCCTGACTAGCGAACTCTAACGCTTCGGGTCATCCGCGGCCGACCATCGGCGGTCGATCAATCCAATCGCATAAGAAAAGGGCGGGAGATCGCTCTCCCGCCCTTGTCCTGTTTCAGTCGTTGCCAGTCTAGAACTGGAGACGGCCACCGAAGTAGACGTAACGGCCAGCCGGATCATAGTTGCCCGGATAGGTGTTACCGTTCGAGAAGCCGCCCGCGTTCTGGGCACCAATCGTCGGCGGGTTACGGTCGAAGACGTTGTTGACACCGGCCGTCAAGCGGAAGTTGTCAGTGAAGTCATACGAAGCGCTGATGTCGAACCAGTCGAACGAGTTGATCGTATCATCGACCGTACCGACGCCGCCACCGGCGAGCTGCGGATCGGTCGACGTCTGATCGTAATCAACGCCGCCGAAGTGACGCCAGCGGAGCGTCAGCCCCCAGCCGGAGTCGGCCGTGTAGCCCAGCGACACGCGATGGCGATATTCAGGCTGCGGCGTGCCGCAGACGTTACCGTAATAGCCAATGCAGTCGAAGAACGCCAAATCGGGTCGCGTCTGGGTTTCCGAGTTGAAATAGTAAGTACCTGCATAGTTGGCCGACAGGCTACCATTCCAAACCGGGAAGCGATATCCCACTTGAACGTCAATCCCCGATGTCTTCGCACCACCGATGTTCTGCTGGGTGTTGATGACAAAGCCATCGACATTGTCACTGCCGAGCCAGAGGTCACCCGTGCCAGCATTACGCACGACAAGGTTACAGAAGACAGGGTTCCCGGTAGCAACACATGAGTTCAGCGTCTGCTGGGCACCAAGGCCAGCAATCGCACCTGAAAGCTCAATGTTGAAATAGTCGACCGTCGCCGTGAAGCCGCTAAGGCCGAGTGCACGCCCATCGACAACGAGGCCCACGGTGTAGGAGTCTGCCTTTTCAACGTCGAGTCCGGGGTTACCGCCACCAATCTGATTATACTGGTTGGCAGGGTTAGCCGGGATGTTGCCGTACTGGGCAGGCGTTACACCGGAATTCTGGCACTGCGCCAGAGTCGCGGTCGGCGTGGCTGTTGCGCACGGATCGTTACCCGCGAACAGGCCGACTTGCTGCGGCGAGAAGAGCTCGACCACGTTCGGCGCACGAACAGCGCGGGCATAGACGCCGCGGAAACGGATGCCGTCCGTCGGCGCGATTTCGAGGCCGACATTGTAGGTGTGGCTCGTGCCCGACGTGTTATAGTCCGACAGACGATAGCCACCGGTCACTTCGACCGCACCGCCATTGCCAAATTCGACAATCGGCAGACGAAGCTCGGCGAAAACTTCGCGGACCGAGAACGAAGCCCGCGGGATCGCTGAAGTTGGGCCGCCTTGCCCTGACAGATTGCCCTGCGCAAAGTTCTCATCGACTTGAAGCTCATATACCTCTTTACGGTATTCGGCACCGAGAACTATGCTGAGTGGCGTCGACGTGCCAAGCGGGTTATCGACGTTGCCGGAGACATAGCCCGAAGCAACATAGGTTTCGAGATCCGCATTCTGCAACGCTGGGACCGATATATAGTTGACCTGCGCTGGCGTGACACCACCTATCTGGAACACGTTGAGCGGCACACAGCCTGCGGGCTCTCCGGTACCCGGACAACCATTCAATGCTGCAGTCATACGCGTCACCGAAAGGTCGTTCTGATAGACATTCGAGTAGATCGTATTGCCACGAAGCAGATACGCGTCGTAGTTCCAATCCGAGGAGATCTCGCCGCGAACACCAAGAACGGCACGGTAGGAAGTGTGCCGTACGGCGTTATTACGCGGAGCGCCCTCAACCATACGCTTGCCGATCAGCACGCTGAAGGTTTCCTGAGAGGCTGCGCTTGTGTCAATACAGCCGACAGAATTGGCCTGTTGATCGCTGAGCAGCGGGTTCCCACAGGAGAGCGCGCCAGGTGTAGTAAAGAAGGTACCCGAGAATGCGATCTGCGCATCCGAGCGGTCATCCATATACTGGAATTCGGTATAGGGAACCACCGACGGCGAGATTTCGTACTCGGCGAAGAAACCGGCCGTATACCGTTTGTCGGGGCGCTGGAAGAAGTTGGTCGGGTTGTAGTTGTACGTATCCGCGCCGGTGCCCGAGAAGGCGAGCGAGTTGCGGAACGTGTTACCCGGACCGTTTTGGTCGAGCGTAAAGATGCCCGAAGCCGGCGTGCCGTTGAAGCCGAGACCACCCGGGCCAGCGCCCGTCACGAAGAACGTGCCATTCGGCGTCGTCGACGAACCCGCACAGGTATAGCCCGTCGGGTCGTTGGCCGTAAGCGCGAGAGCGCAGGCGCTGTAATCGCGCGTAGCCTGAACAATCTCGTCGATCTCGCGATAGCCGAGATAACCGGTGACATGACCGCGGCCATCGTCGAAGCCGGCGCCCATGGTGACGTTGAAGTCATAGCCGAAGCCATCGACCGGCGTACCCTGGGGCGAGTTGTTGCCCGTCCGGTTCAACAGGTCCTGGATCGGCTGGTTATGGTTGTTGTGCTGATAGAAGGACACCTGGGCGTCGGCCTGGATGCCTTCGAAATCGCGGTTCATGATGAAGTTGACAACACCGGCAACAGCGTCGGCACCGTAGGTTGCCGAAGCACCGCCGGTAACGACTTCGATACGCTCGACGAGAGCGGCCGGGATCTGGTTGATGTCAGGCGCGTTGGCGAACGGGTCACCAGCCGGCATGCGGCGGCCGTCGACCAGAACCAAAGTGCGAAGCGAACCGAGGTTGCGAAGGTTGACCGTCGCCGTGCCCGACGCGCCGTTCGAGATAAACGACGTCTGGCCGGCCACAACCTGTGGCAGCGCGTTGATAAGGTCTTCCGCGCGGGTCGTACCCGTTGCGGCGATTTCCTCGGCACCGACAACCGTCAGCGGCGAGACGCTTTCGAGATCGGGACGGCTGATGCGCGTACCCGTAACGATGATCGGAGCATTGCTGCTTGCAGCGTCAGCGCCCTGTGCGAACGCGGCGGTCGGCGAAGCGACGAGCGCCATGCCAAGCGCGACCGGGGCAGCGCCCGCGGCGAGCTTCGCACGATTCAGGATGGATTGTTTTGTCACAATAGTGTCCCTCTTTACTAGGTCGGTAGCCCGAACCCCCGGGCCCCCTTTGAAATCCTGCCTGCCGATGTGGCGAACATATAGTCCGAGCGCCAACCTCCCTCAGGCTTAGGCCGCTACTGCAATAACCTTGGACGCGCTGTAAAGCGAAGGTTCAGCAAAAAACGCTGTTACGGCAAAGCTGTCGCACAAATGCAACAGTGGCGAATCCCGCAAAAACTGTGCAAGGACAGCCCGATCGTACGAAGATCGGCGTCAGATGAGGAAAATGATGACGAAACTGCTCAAAATCGCGCTTTTTACGGCTTCGGCCGGGCTTATCGCTACTCCGGGACAGTCGCAGACCGAGGAAGATATGGCGATCCCGCAGGTCTATAGCGATCTCATAGCCTGCCGCTCGGTAACCGACGATGCCGCGCGGCTCGCCTGTTACGACCAGCACGTCGCCACGATGCAGGCTCAGGCTGACGACGAATCGATCCTCGTCGTCGATCGCGAGGAAGTGCGCCAGGCCGAGCGCGGCCTGTTCGGTCTGCGCCTGCCACGGCTCGGACGTCTGTTTGGCGGCAGCGAGGAAAATCGCGTCAACGCGATTGAATCGACGATCACGGCTGTCGCCGGCGGCCAGCGCGGGCGCGGCTGGCGCTTTCGGCTCGAAGACGGCTCGCTCTGGGTTCAGACCGATATGCGCGATCAGCTGTCCCGCGATCCGCGGGTTGGCCATTCGGTGATCATCGAACGCGCCGCACTCGGCAGCTTCCGCGCAGAAATCGACGGCATGCGGCTGATCCGCGTACAGCGCGTCGAATAGGCTCGCGGCGCGGCTACATCGGCCCCGCAAGAAGCTGCGGATCGATACGTTCGTCGCGCCATTTCATGCTCCAGTGAAGATGGGGACCGGTGGCACGGCCCGTCGCGCCGATCGCGCCGATGCGCTGGCCGCGCGCGACGCGCTGGCCTTCGGCGACATCGATCCGCGAAAGATGCAGGAAGGCGCTGTTGAGCCCCATGCCATGATCGATCATCAGCAAATGGCCTTCGAGCGTAAACGGCGCATCGGCCACCAGGATAACGACGCCGTCGGCAGGGGCGACGATCGGCGTGCCCGTCGGCTGCGCGATATCGACACCGCTATGATAGGAACCGGGGGTTCCGCGATAGATGCGCTGCGACCCGAAAACGCTACTGATCCGGCCGGTGGCCGGCCACAGAAAATCCTGCCGCCAGCCGTCTGTTTCCGAGCGAATCTCGCGAGCCGCGACGATCTGCGCAAGTTCGGGCGCGCGGCGGCGGCGAAAAGCCTCGGAAGAAACACCGCCACGCGGCGAAGCGTTAACGTGACTGATCTGCCAGTCGGTCGGCGCAACACGCAATTGTTCGGTGACGCTGCGGCCATCGGCAAGCGTCGCCGAAAGCGTTGCCGCACCTGAGAAGTCGCGGCCAAAAGCAACGATAAACGCTCCATCGCCGGCCAGCGTGACCGGCGTGCCATTGAGGCTCAGACTTTGTGTGCCATCCGGGGCAATACCGCGTATGACGCCGCCTTGTTGAACATCCCCTTCCAGTTCGAAAACGGCCCTGGTTGGTGCTGGTGGCGGAGGCGGAGGCTGGGGGACCGGCGCGGCGACCACAGCAGGCGGCGGACTTGCCGGCGCAGACGACGTGGATTGCGGAACGCACGCCGCAGCTGCGAACAATGTCGCGAGCGCTGCGGCCAACGACGAAGACTGTCTCACCGCCGATTCTCCGCAGCATCAACCGCTATGTCCGCGCTGGCATAGGCCTCCTGCCGTTCGACGTTCCAATAGCGCAGATTTTCGAGCGGGATCGGCTCCCCACTGACAGCACAGACCACATGATCGCCCGGCGCCAGCATCCGGAAATTATTGGCCATATAATGGAGCTTGGCGGTTTTTCCGCCGCGCGACGTCAACATCTGAGCAAATCCTCAATCGAACAATCCGGGCTGGCCGGCTTTGGGTGCCGCGCGTTTGCTGCGGCTCTTCTTCACATATGGCGCTTTATCGCCATCCTCAACCCGCGCATCGACCGCGCCATCGGCGAAATGCAATTTCAGCGCCGACGCTTTGCGCGCGGCTTGCGCGGAGGTCACCGTGCCGCCAGTTCGCGCATCGACACGAGCATAACCGCGCTCGAGCGGACGGTTGGGATGGAGCTGGCTGAGCAGCCGGGCAAGCGCGGCAAGGCTCTGCCCCGATGCTTCGGCGCGGCGTTTGAGGATCGCGGGCTGCAACCGATCTTCGAACCGCCGATAATCGCTCCTGGCGCGCACCAAAAGGTTGTCCAGTGCCCGGGGCAAACGCCCGGCGCTTTCGTCGACTCGCTGGCGCTGCGGCTCGAACAGATTTTCCGGTTTGGGAAGCAGGCGCGAAAGCCCCACCAGCCTCTCGTCCAGACGCTCGCGAAGCCGGCGAATCGCGCGGCCTGAACGCAGCGCCGCCTGCATCAATGCGGCGAGCAGATCGGCGCGCACCGGGACGGCGATTTCGGCGGCTGCGCTCGGCGTTGGCGCGCGGACATCGGCGGCAAAGTCGCAAAGGGTGGTATCGGTTTCGTGTCCAACGGCGGAAATGACGGGGATCGGGCTGTCGGCGACCGCGCGGGCGACTATCTCTTCGTTGAACGCCCAGAGGTCTTCGATCGAGCCGCCGCCGCGCGCGACGATCAGCAGTTCGGGTCGCACCACGGGGCCGCCCGGTCCAAGCGCGCCGAAACCGCGCACCGCAGCGGCAATCTGTTCAGCCGCACCGTCACCCTGGACGATCACCGGCCAGAGCATCACATGGCTCGGCATCCGATCGGCCAGCCGGTGCAGGATGTCGCGAATCACAGCGCCGGTCGGCGAGGTCACCACGCCGATGGTTTTTGGCAGATAGGGAAGCGCTCTTTTGCGTTCCTCCGCGAATAATCCCTCGGCGGCGAGCGCCTTGCGCCGCTTTTCGAGCAGCTGCATCAGCGCGCCTTCGCCCGCCACTTCGAGCCGCTCGATAACGATCTGATATTTGGATCGTCCCGGATAGGTGGTGAGCTTGCCCGTCGCGATCACCTCGATCCCGTCTTCGGGTTCGAAGGCGAGCCGCGCCGCCTGACCCTTCCAGACGATACCGTCGAGCACGGCACGATCGTCTTTCAGGCCGAGATAGCAATGGCCCGACGCCGCGCGCTTGAAGCCCGATATCTCGCCGCGCACTCGGACATGGCCGAAACGATTTTCTACCTCTCGTTTCAAGGCGTTGGAGATTTCCGATACCGAAAGCGGCTGCGCATTGTCGCCGCGCTGGCTGTCGGCTAGGAGCGCGGCTTGCGGTTCGTTACGGTCTCGATTCGAAGGGGAATTTTGCATGAACGTCCTGTTGCTCGGATCGGGCGGGCGCGAACATGCGCTGGCATGGAAGCTGGCGCAATCCCCCAAGCTGACCCAGCTGTTCGCCGCGCCCGGCAATCCCGGCATCGCCGAGCATGCCGAAATAGTCGCGATCAAGAATGGCGATCATCGCGGGACGATGGATTTCTGCATCAAGAATTCGATCGAGCTCGTCGTCATCGGACCCGAAGCGCCGCTCGTCGATGGGCTGGCAGACAATTTGCGGACGATGGGATTCGCCGTGTTCGGGCCCGGCAAGGAACCCGCCCAACTGGAAGGGTCGAAGGGCTTCACCAAGGATCTGTGCGCCGAAGCGGGCATCCCGACGGCCCGCTATGAACGATTTACGTCGGCTGACGCGGCCAAACCCGCACTCAATGATTATGGCCTTCCTGTCGTCATCAAGGCCGATGGGCTGGCCGCTGGCAAGGGCGTTATTATTGCCGAAACCAAGGAAGATGCCGAAGCCGCGATAGATGGCATGTTCGACGGGGACTTCGGCAAGGCTGGCGCCGAAGTCGTGATCGAGAAGTTCCTCGGAGGCGAGGAGGCAAGCTTCTTCGTCTTTGTCGATGGGGTGACAGCGATACCTTTCGGCACGGCGCAGGATCACAAGCGTGTCGGCGAGGGCGATACCGGTCTCAATACCGGCGGCATGGGCGCCTATAGCCCGGCGCCGATATTGTCGGACGCCCTGCAAAAACAGGTTATGGATGAGATCGTCATGCCGACCATCGAAACGCTGGCAAAGCGCGGCACGCCGTATAGCGGCATATTATTCGCTGGGCTGATGCTGACCGAGAGCGGCCCGCAGCTGATCGAATATAATGTGCGGTTCGGCGACCCTGAATGCCAGGTGCTGATGATGCGGCTCGAAAGCGATCTTCTCGAGCTGATGCTCGCCGTCGCCGAGGGCCGGCTGGCCGACGCCGATCCGCCCA
>JABDLY010000044.1 GCA_013001755.1 Sphingomonadaceae bacterium | reverse complement strand
GCCGCGTCCGGTCGATCATATCGCCTTCCGCGCGCGTTTCGATCTCAAGCTTGAAATCGCACGCGCCGATGGCCGGCTGCGCGCCAATCCGATCCAGATCGCCGTCGACGATACGCCGCTGCGTATCAGGGGCCGAGTCGGCGGAAGCCTCTATCGCTCGGCGAGGGCCGCCGGTGCGCCGCCCGCCGCGATCCAGGAATATCTCCGCGCGATCGGCACGCAAATGTCGATCAGCAACGATATCGGCTCCGATGCGACCTTCGACATGATCGTCGAGCATCGCCGCGCCGAAACCGGCGAAACCGAAATCGGCCGCCTGCTCTATGCCGGCATCGATCGCGGATCGCGCGAGACGCAATTGCTCCGCTGGTCGGTCGGCGGCAGCGACCAATGGTTCGAAGCCTCGGGCGTCGGCCGCCAGACGGGCGAAATGGTGATGCCGGTCAATGGCCGGATCACTTCGGGCTTCGGCTATCGCCGCCACCCGATCCTGCGCTATCGCCGGATGCACACCGGTCTCGATATCGCCGCGGGACGCGGCACGCCGATCCGCGCCGCCGCATCGGGCGTCGTCAACTACTCCGGCCGCAACGGCGGCTATGGCAATTATGTCCGGATCAATCATGGCAACGGCATGCAGACCGCCTATGCCCATATGAGCCGGATCGCCGCCTCGAACGGCACCCGCGTCAGCCAGGGTCAGGTCATCGGCTATGTCGGCTCGACCGGCATGTCGACCGGCCCGCATCTGCACTATGAGCTGCTCAGGAACGGCAGCAAGGTCAATCCGCGCTCGGTGCGCTTTATCGAGCAGGCACAGCTGGCGGGCGACGAACTCCGCCGTTTCCGCGCCACGCTCGCCGGCCTGCTGCAGGTCGAGCCCGGCGCCGCGCTTGCGCGCAATCGGAGAGGCAACGGCGACGAAACTGCCTCGAACGAATCCCGTCGCGCGCCTAGCATCAGCTAACCCAGACACCGTCCCAAACAAAAAGGCTCCGGCGCGAACCGGGGCCTTTTTGTTTGCGTGAAGGGGCTTTTACCGCCCCTGGCTGCGCCAGCGCTTGATCGTGCGTTCGATAATGCCTGGTTCGTCGCCGGTGTGCGTCCACAGATCGGAGAAGAGCGGGTCGGTCGAAGCCGGGCGTTTCTCTTCCTCGAGATTGTCGAACTCGATACGGATCGGCACCGAGACGCCTTCGCCGCAGACGATGCATTCGCGATTGCGCAAAGCCGGGATCACGTCGAGAAAGCCGCGCGCGCCTTCGGGCATCGCCGAACGGACATGCGCCTGATCGACCTCGTTGTTGAGGCGCATCGCGAGGATCGTGCCGCATTGCGAGAGCACGCCCTCTGCAAGATCGGACGGCCGCTGCGTAACAAGACCGAGCGAAACGCCATATTTACGGCCTTCCTTGGCGATCCGGCCGAGGATCTTGGCGACCGAGCTGTTGGCGTTGATCCGCTCGGTCGGGATGTAGCGGTGCGCTTCCTCGCAGACGAGCAGGATCGGGCGCTGCGATTCGTTGCGCGACCAGACGGCATAATCGAACACCATGCGAGAGAGCACCGCGACGACGACCGAACAGATATCCGAAGGGATGCCCGAGACGTCGACGACCGAGATCGGCTTGCCCTGGCCGGGCAGGCGGAAAACCTTGGCGACGAACTCGGCCATCGTATCGGCGACGAGCATGCCCGAGAACATGAAGCTGTAGCGCGGATCGCTCTTGAGCTCATCGAGCTTCGATTTGAGCCGCATATAGGGCGCGGTATCGTTAGCCCCGTCGAGATGACCCATTTCGGTGGTGATGAAAGAAATCAGGTCCGACAACAGATAGGGTATCGGGCTGTCGACGGTGAGCCGCGGAATATCCTCCGACAGACGGTTTTTGCTGCGCGCGGCGAGCAGGCATTTGGCGAGAATATCGCGGTCGCGCTGCGCATCGGCGCCCTCGGTCGTGATCAGCACTTCGCAATGTTCTTCGAAGTTCATCAGCCAATAGGGAAGCGCGAGGTTGCTGACATCGAAAATTTCGCCCGACCCTTTGAACGCAGCGCTATATTCGCCGTGCGGATCGACCATCACGATATGGCCTTCGGGCGCGAGTTCGCAAATCCGGTGGAGGATCAGCGAGACGCTCGTCGATTTACCGGTACCGGTCGATCCCAGCACCGCAAAATGCTTGCCGAGCATCGCGTCGACATAGAGCGCGCCGCGAATATCCTTGGTCGGATAGATATTGCCGATCTCGATATGCGCGCGATCGTCGGCGGCGAACATCTGGCGAAGATCTTCTTCGGAAACCGCGAGCACCGGCGAACCCGGGATCGGAAACCGCGTCACGCCGCGGCGGAAATTCTGGACCTTGGTGGAGCCTGCGATCGCCTGGCCCTCGCCGAGAAAGTCGATGAACGCGTTGACGCGGGCGGGATCGTCGGCATCGTTGGACAGCGTGCGGACATTGGCGACAAGCCAGCTATCGCCGACCCTGATCTTGACCTGACTGCCGACCTGCCCCGCCATGGCGAGCGTGGGATCGTCGCCGGCTTCGATTGCGCCGAGGATGCCGGCGTCGATGGCGATCTGCGAGCCGGAACCGGCGATGTCCGTCACACGGCCAAGGACAATGCCTTCGTCGTGCGGCTGAGCGTTTTGCTGCCCCTGGCCGCCATTCTGTTCTTCGGCAACCGGCCGGAAAGTCCCCATCTCGGTCATAATATCTGCCCAATTTGCTCTTTTGTCCGAGCGACGGGTCTAGCAGGGGAAGCGTAAACATTTTGCTTACCAGTTTTGTTGGCCAGAAACGGCCAAAATCGGCCAAAACCGTCTAGAAACGGCGGAAGAGCGCGCCCGCCGCCCAGCCGAGCAGCAGCGACATGAGGATAGCCGCCAGCCCATAGAGAAAGGCGTTGTTTTCGGCGGCCGCCGCGATGAAACGCTCGAAACCCTTTTTGTCGATGCGGATTTCGCGCACCGCGCCGGCAATGACGCGGCCATCCTGGATCAGGAAGGTCTCCGCCGAATAATCGCCGACGGGCACGCGCGCCGGGATGTCGATCCGCGCATTGTAGAGAACATTTTCGGTCAGTCCGACCGTATCGGACTGTTCTACATAGAGCCCGTTGCGGCGGCGGAGATCGGCAAGGCCTTCGACGAAGCGGCGCGCCTCTTCCGGCGGATTGGCGCTGGCGGGAGATAGTTGGAGGTTGTCGGTGCCGAGTTCGAATATCGCGGCGGTGCGCTCATCGACGATCTCGCCGATCGGCCTTGCGCTGGCGATTGCGTAAAAGGCCGGCGCCGACCGGAAACGCGCCTGCGCCGCATTCATCCAGATGCCGGCGATCTGCTGCTTTTCGCGCACCAGCACCGATTGTTCTGGGCCCTTGAGCACGACGACGATATCGACCGGATCGTCGGGCACCCGCCCGCCGGGATAGAGAACCGCGCCATAGATCATCAGCTCGGCACCGGTGAAGCTGTAGGCGATCTCGATCTCTTCCTGGCTGACCGCGGGGACGAGCCGCGGTCGCGCCTGCCCCATCAGCATTGGCGTGACAAGCAGCAGGACGAAGAGGAGCCTCAGCCGGTTCACAGCTGTTCGACCGAGTAGATTTCGTCGGGCCGCCAGCCGAGTCCGATCGCCATGCGCAGCGCGACGATGATGACGAGCGCGGCGAGCAACAGCCGCAGCCATTCTGGGCTGATCCGCATCGCCAACCGCGCACCGATCTGCGCGCCGACCACGCTGCCGATCAGCAGCAGCACCGCGAGCACGATATCGACCGCCTGCGTCGTCAGCGCATGGACCATCGTCGTCGAGGCGGTGACGAAGAGAATCTGGAACAGCGAGGTGCCGACGACAACGCGCGTCGCCATGCCGAGAATATAGATCATGCCCGGGACAAGGATGAAGCCGCCGCCGATACCGAGCATCACCGTCAGCGTGCCGACGGCAAAGCCGATCAGGAACGGCGCGATCGGCGATATGTACAGCCCCGAGCCATAGAAGCGCCAGCGCAGCGGCAGCGCGGCGACGAGCGGATGATGCCGCCGGATCGGGGGTTTGACAGGCCGGCCGCTGCGGCGCGCTGCGATCACCGTCCAGGCTTCGCGCACCATCAATGCGCCGATTCCGCCGAGCAGGACAACGTAGAGCATCGCGACGACGACATCGATCTGGCCGGCCTCCTGCAGCGCGCGGAAGGCGAAACCGCCGACGATGGTTCCGGCGATCCCGCCGGCGATCAACACGCCCCCCATCCTGAAATCGACGCCCTTGCGCTGCATATGCGCGCTGACCCCCGAAACGCTCGCGCCGGTGATCTGCGTGGTCGACGAGGCGACCGCGACGGCGGGCGATATGCCGTAGAAGATCAGCAGCGGCGTCGTCAGGAAACCGCCGCCGACGCCGAACATGCCAGACAGCACGCCGACCACGCCGCCGAGCATGATGA